>JAEXNA010000180.1 GCA_023447635.1 Vulcanimicrobiota bacterium
CTCTTTCCCCTCGCCCGCGCACAGCCGGGTCAGCCCCAACGACGCCTCCATAGCGAACCGGTTGGTCTGATGCTCCAGCACTCGCGAAAACGCCTGACGCGCGCTAGCGAAATTGCCCGACTCTTCATACGCCTTTCCTAACGAGAGCAAGCTACGCTGAGCGTGCAACTGCTCGCGATACCCTTCCCGGGAATCCTCCGAAGGCGAGGACAGCAGCGACAGAAGCCGAGGGTCGTAGCGCCCCTGATGATGGCGACCGAGCCAGCCCACCGCGTCCTCTCCCCCGGGCACCTCACACACCACCGCGTAGGCCACCTGCGCGATCCGCGTCTCCAGCGGAATGTCCTCACCGGCCAAACCCGCCGGCTGCCCCGAGCCGTCGTACCACTCGTCCAGCGACTCCAGCGCCCGCTCGATGGCACGAGGAAAGCGCGGAGCCGACTCCAGCACCAGCGACCCCAGCGGCTCCCGCACTCCCAGATACAGCGAGGTCACCACCGCCGACGAGGTCACCGCCTCGACCACGCCGAGCTTCGAGCATAGCGACTTCACCAGCGGCTCGAGCCGCGACAGCGGAGGCGCCTCGGGCGACTGCTCCACCATCTTAGAAAGCGCCGTGAGGGCCCACTGAAACGATGCCGTCAGCTCCATGCGCTGGTTCTGAGCCGCCCGCTCGCCCTCCAGATCGCGCAGCGCCCGGTTCACGGCGTCCAGCAGATCGTCGAGCGAAAACGGCTTCTTCAGATACGCCTCGACGCCCAGCGAAATCGCGCGAATGCTGTCCTCTTCCGACGCATAGCCGGTAATCACCAGGCTCTTGATACCGCTGTCTTCTTGTTTGACCCGCTCGATGGCGTCGAGACCGCTCATCCCCTCCATCCGTACATCGGCGATGACCAGGTCAAAAGAGCTCTGAGCAGCCGAAAGCAGCGCCTGCTCTCCGCTGGGCGCTCCCACCACCTGATGCCCCTCCGACTCCAGCAGGGCGCTCAGCACCCCCAGCAGCTCTGCATCGTCTTCAATTACGAGAATCCTGGACATACCGTACTCCTATGCACCTCGCCACCTCGCACTCCTTCTCACCTGGGAGAGCCATCGCCGGAAGGACCGCACTGCCAACCTGGGAACTTCCCCAAAGCGATGAGACTGATCATGGCATGTGCGGCCTTCCTTTTGGGAACGGCCGTCTTCTGGTCGCAGGGGGCGCCGACAGGCGGCGGCCCTGCTCTGTTGATCGCGTGTCTTGCCGCCTGCGCCGTGGAAGCGCTCGGGGTCCGGCTGCCCCACTACGGAACGGTCGCCTTCGGCCTGGTCGTCTACGCCCCGACAGCCGCGGTCCTGGGCGGCAGCGCCGCGCTCGCTATCGCCCTGATCGCACTGATCCTGCGGGAACTCCTGGCCTACAGCACCCTCCCCCGACTGGCCGACGAAATGCTGCTGGACCTGCTGCCGCTCTGCCTGGCCTGCCTGACCCCCGCGCTGCTACGTCCCGACGACCCTCCCTGGACCCTCTGGCTGGCCTTCACCTTCACTTTTATCTCTTCCCGGCACCTCGCCGTACGGGCCCTGCGCTTGAGCCTGCCCCCCAGCGAAGCCGAGACGGTGAAACGACTGCAGAGCGCCACCGCCAACCTGCGCTGGGGCGTGCTGGGGCTGTCTCTGCTAGCCATCCCGCTGGCGACCACCTACCCGGCCTTCACCCTGGCTCTCCTTCCTGTCATATACAGCCTGCGCAAGTCCGCCATTCACGCCTTTGCCTATCTTGACCAGCAGGACAAGAAATCATTAAGACGGGATCTGCAGGGCGCCGAAAGCCAGGTTCAGGAGCTGTCTCGCTCCCTCGACACCAGCGAGGCCGAACGCAACCTGCTGTTCAGCTTTTCCAAGGACACCGCGCGCTGCACTAGCCTGGCCGACCTTCTGTCCGTGGTCGAGAAGAAGGCCCAGGCTCTCAAGCTGGGACGCGACGTTGAACTTCTGCTACAGGAGGACAAAGGTTGGCTGCACGTTCACTTCGCCTCAGCAAACCGCCCCGCCACGGAGGCCATCGACCCGAACCGTTTGGACCCTCTGTTTAAAGAGTGCTGGCAGAAGGGCAGCGCTCTCGACCCGGCCCGTCAGCGCTCCTACGTCTCCCTCCCCGGAATCGGAGTGCTGGCGTTCACCGCCCCACAGCGGCCGTCCGCCCATCTGCGTCAGGTAACCTCCCTTTTCTGCAGCCAGGTCGCGCTGGCTTGCCTGTCGGCCCATCGGTTCGAAGTGCTCGAGCGCACCCTCTCCCAACTTGCCGCCGCCAACGCCGACCTGGCCGTGGGCAACGCCTCCTTGCAGGACGCGATGGAACAGCTCAAAGCCTCCGAAACCAAGCTGATCGAGGGGGCGAAACTGGCTGCCATCGGACAGCTTTCGGCGGGCCTAGCGCACGAGATTAATAACCCGTTAGGAAGCATCCGTCTGGGCATCGAAGCCACCGTGCGTAAGGAGACGCTTTCTCCGCTCTCCAAAGATCTGCTGAGCAAAGCGCTGAAAGGCGTCGAGCGCGCCGAAGCGATCACCGGCAGCCTGCTGAACTACTCCCGCTCGGGGAACAAAGGCCAGGTCCCCGTCTCTCCCTGGGATGTCCTGTTCGACACCTGCGGCTTCCTGAGCGGGGCCCTCAAAGTCCAGGGCATCGCCCTCAAACTGCCCGAGCGCGGCCCCGAGGTGAAGGTTGTGGCCAACCCTCAGGAGCTACAGCAGATTCTGACCAACCTGCTGCTCAACGCCAGGGACGCCGTCGAGGGGCAACCTTCGGCCACCGTCGGGGTGGTGGCCGGTCCGAACACCGAAGGTTTCTGCTGGGAGGTCCACGACAGCGGACCCGGCATCGCCCCTGAGGTCCGGGACAAGATCTTCGACCCGTTCTTCACCACCAAGCCGGTGGGCAAAGGCACCGGGCTGGGACTCTCGGTCAGTCGAGAGATGGCAACCGCCCAGGGCGGAAGGCTCGAGGCCGGACCTTCCGTGCTCCTGGGCGGGGCGTGTTTTCGGTTGACCCTACCTATCCCTAAGGAAAGGCAAGGGGAGGCCTAAGCTGCTGCCGCGGTAGCGCCTGCGGCGCCCTTCTCGTTCTCCAGGGGAGGCATCCCCAACAGGCTGCGGACTTCGCTCTCGACCTCGGGCTTCAGCTCGGCCTTGGCGGCCTTCGCCTTCTCGTAGTCGGAGGCGAGCTTCACGCGAGGGTCGGTGGGAGCCCCACCTGCGGTGGAAGACCCGGGCTTGGAGCCCTGAGCATTGGCATCCTGCGCCTTCGCGCCCTGGCCTTTGGCGGCTCCGGGAGCGGCCCCGCCCTGAACTCCCTGAGCGGCTCCGCCTTGAGCTCCACCCTGTCCGCCCTGCAGCAGGGTGAGGTTTCCACCTCCACCCAGCCCCTGAGCCTTCACGGCCGCGATCCCGACGGTGAGGATCTGGTTCCAGTCCTGACTTCCCTGGCCCTCACCGGCCTGTTTGGCACCGCTAGGTTTGCCGCAACATCCGCCGGGGCTCTCGGCCACCTCTTCCTTCTTCTCTTCGTCTTCGGAACCCATCAGATCGTAGAGCGAGGCCAGAGCATCTTTGAGACCCTGCAACTCTTCGCGCATCTCGGCGTTCTCGTCTTCCTTCTCGGCCTTGAGCTCTTCGGACTCCTCGAACTCGTCGGTGGGGGCGGCCTCTTCTCCGGGCTTTGCCGCGTCTTCGGCACTCTCGGCGCCTTCCGGCTTGGCGACCCCATCGGCCTTGTCGGCGTCTTTGGTCCGGGCCGCCTCTTTCGACTTGTCCGTCTCCGAGACTCCCCTCGCGTCATCAGCTTTGCGGGTATCCTGCGGCTTTTTTGCTTCTTCGGGCCGCTTCACGTCGGCGGCCTTTTTGGCCGGGGCGGTGCGGGCGGGCTGAGCTTTGGGAGTGGAGGCTTTCTTAATGGTAGACATCGGTTCTTATCCTCTCGAGCGTTGGTTTTCTTGCTCTCAAGGTACCGAGCCCAGCCAAGCCAGACCGTAGCAACCCCCGATGGGAGATTACCAAATTGTTAACCTTTCGAAGGGCAACGGGAGGTCTCGGCAAAGAGCCGCCCCGTGTTCGAGTTCAACCCCCGACGGCAGGTGCACGCCATTGGCACCGAGTTCGTCTCCTTCCCCATTCTCACGCGAAGCTTCGTCTGGCCGCCCGCCCTGGCTCAGCAGCTGCAGGCCGCTCAAAAGGGAGCGGCTCTGCCGCCGGAGGTGGAGGAGACGCTGCGGGAGCATCTGATCCTGCGCCAGCGCGACCCTGACGATCAGATCTTCCCGCTGCGCGAAGTTCGGCCCGGCGGCTGGGCCAACTCGACCCGGGGTCAGGCCATCGTGGAAGGCTCCTCCCAGGCCATGACGGTGCTCGATGCGCTCTCCTGGAGCGACCTGTCCAACCTTCCCGGCGATGGCGCCTACCTTTACCTGGGCGACGGACACGGCGGATTTTACGCCTCCGAGACCCGGAGCCGTGATGGCAAAATTCCTTGCCCTCGCTGTCTGACCCTGCGCTACCTGGCCGGTCGCAAGGCTTTGCCCAAGCTGTACCAGGCTCTGCAGGAAGGCGCCACCGTCGCCTTCGCTCAGCCCGAACAGGAGAAGGCCGCCCTGCAGACGAGCGGGCTGACGCTGTTTGGCGCCGCCGCTCAAAGCGTCGAAGCGGTGCTGCCGCTGGCCGACTGCCCTACCTGCCTGGATCGCAGTCGGGTGCGGGAGTTCGAGGCCCACCCCATGGCGCCGGTGATCAGCGAAATCAGCCTGGGCGACAATCACGCCGCCCACTTGCCCCAGATGCTGTGGTTAACCGGGCACGACACGGTGGGCAGCGGAGGCGCCTTCGACCCGGACGCCGGACGGGGCCGCGCTCGGGCCAGAAACGAAGCGCTGGAGCGCTATGCGGCGCACTTTCTTCCCACAGACTGTGACTCTGAGGGGCTTCCTTTCCAGACCTGGGACGAACCCTCGTCGACTCATTCTTTCTCACTACGGCGGACGCTGCTCAGCGAACCTGGCAGCCTGTCGACCGGCCTGGCCTGCCGCGAGAGCCTTGACGAGGCGGTCGCCGACGGCCTTCAGGAGGTCTGTGAGCGAGACGCCTTAGCCCGGTTCTGGTTAGGGTTGGAGGGGGGAGGGGCCCGCTTCGCGGTCCTGGGAGAGTGGAGTGAAGAGGGGTTGACCGTTACCCACTATCTGCTCGACTCTTACCATCACCCCACCGTGCTCTGCCTGGCCCGCACCGACGCAGGTCAGATCGCCAGCGGGTCGGCCTGCGGACCGCTGGAGCAGGCGCGGGCCAAAGCTCAGGCCGAATGTCTGCAAAACGTGGCCTACTTGCGAACCTACGCGCCGGCTCCGCCGGCCGACCCGCC
>JAEXNA010000202.1 GCA_023447635.1 Vulcanimicrobiota bacterium
CTGGTGGGGGAGGCGGGGGAGGCTCTTCGGTGGGAGGGACCACCGGTTCGGCCGATCCCGGCTTGACCAGCGGCGAAGCCACCCCCGGCGCGTACGAGATGCTTCAGCGGGCCGGCTCCATGGTCGGTCTGCACGAGCGCAGCGACACCGCCGAAATCCAGAAGGTGACGGGGAAAAGCAACATCAACCCGGCCACCACGCCCTGGTGCGCAGCCTTCGCTATGAACCTGCTCGATGAGCACAAGCTGCTCGACATGGATGGTCTGACCAACCGGAACTACTGCCCGACCATTGAAAGCTGGGCTCGCGGTAAGGGGATCTACGGAACCCCCGACAAGTACAAGCCGAAGTCGGGCGATGCCATCCTCTTTGACTGGGACGGCAAGGGCGGCACGCCGGATCACATCGGCCTGGTCGAGAAGATCAAGAACGGCAAGGTTTACACCATCGAAGGGAACTCCAGCGACAGCGTCAAGCGTAACGTCTACAGCTTGAACGACCCCCGTATCGACGGCTACGTGGTCACCAAGGACAAACAGAAGGCGCCGGCCCCGAAGCCCGCTTCTAAGCCTGAAGCGAAGCCTCAGCCCAAGACCTCCACCCCCACTCCGACTCCCATCCCCAAGGAGGCGGCTCCAAAGAACAAGGCGCCGGAGACCGTCTCGGTCTAGACCTGCCCCGGCTGGCCCGGGTCAGCTCTTTTCCGAGCGCCGGGCCTTGTCGAGAAAACGTTCGAGGTCCTCGAAGCTTTCGGCCCGGAACAGTCGCTGCCGCAGCTCGTCCTCCCATGGAGTCCGTTCGGGGGAGACGCCGTCCCAGCCCAGACGGTAGGGCAGCAGCTGTCCGCGAAGCTCTCGCACCAGCGGCAGTTCGGGCTTGGCTACCAGTTCGCGGCTCAAGGCGACGTGACGACGGGCTACTTCGAAAGGGTCGCGGGTGGCAGGCTCGACCTGCTGACCACAGAGTTCGGCCGCGAGTTCGGCAAACAGCCAGGGCCGCTGCAGGGCCGCCCGTCCTAGCATCAGGCCGTCACAGCCGGTCAGCTCGCAGACCGCTCTGGCTGACCCAAGGTCCACGATGTCACCGTTGGCGATCACCTTGACCGAAGCGGGTACGATGCGGCGGATCTCGGCGGTCAAACGGTGGTCGCTCTCGCCTTTGAACCCCTGATCGGCGTAGCGACCGTGGACCGTGATCATGCTGACTCCGGCCCGAGCCGCCGCTGCGGAAAAGTTCAGCGCGGTTGGCTCGCCCTGACGGAAGCCCAGGCGAACTTTCACCGAGACCGGAACGGGGACAGCCTGACAGACCGCAGCGACCACCTCGCTGGCTCGCGGCAGATCATCGAGCAAAGCCGCGCCGCAGCCCTTTTTGGCCACCTTGGGCACCCAGCAGCCCATGTTGATATCCACCATCGGGGCGCCTCGTTCGACCACCAGCTGGGCGGCACGAGCCATCTCCTCGGGAACCCCTCCGAACAGCTGAACCGAGAACGGATGCTCTCGCTCGGACCAGTCAAAAAGTTCGCGAGTTTTGCGAGAGTGTGGCGCGATCTCGAGGGCGTGACTCGAGATCAGCTCGGAAAAGACCAGCCCGCAGCTGCCCAGCTCTCGCACCAGCGTGCGAAACCCCACGTGGCTGTGACCGGCCATCGGGGCCAGCAGAAGGGGCGGGTCGATCAGGTGCGGCCCTAAGCGAAACGGTTCGAGCATGCGGCGGATGTTACCCGGTCGGCTCGCGAGGCCCTGGTTCCGGACGAGAAATCCTACTCCACGGTGGGATCGGAAAAACGTCGATGGTTCGATGCCCTTCGTGGGGGAAATGGGACAGGTTACCATCGGAAGCGGAGAGAACGAACCGCCCATGAGCAAAGAAGCGCTCTCGTCTTCCCTCGAACGGTTAGAAGATCTTCAAGAGGGGACTCGGGCTGCCCCAAAAGAGTCCGAGCTTTGCCTTACTCTTGGCGAAGCGCTGCTCCGGGTCAACCGGGTCGACGACGCCGCAGCAGCCTACCAGCGGGCCGTAGAGCTCGACCCCCGCTCTGACCTGCGAGCGCTCTATTGGGAATGGTTAGGCCTGGTCCGCGAGATGGAAGGCCGACTGGAAGAGGCGCTAGAGGCCTACTTCCAATGGCTGGATGCCGACCCGGTCGCCATGAGCCCTCTCGATCGCCTGGGGACCCTGCTGGTCATTCTAGGCCGCTGGACGGACCTTCGCTTGCTCCGTCCTCAATACGCCCGGCGCAGCGAGGTTGCTCCCACCTCCCGGACCCGCGAGTCGCTCGCGCTCTACACTTTCGTCACCGAGCAGTTGGGAGAGGGGAGGATGGAGGAGACCCGGGCCGTCACCATGGCCGCGCTGGAAGCCGACCCGGATTCCCCCGCTTTGCGGTTTTTGCTGGGACTGCTCACCTATCAAGACGGCTCTCTGGAACTCTCCCGAGGAGAGTTCGAACGGGTCCTCGAGCTCGACGTCGATGGGCTTTGGCAGGAGCAGCGGTTTGCTCTGGACTGGAACGGAGCCAAAGCCCGAGTCATGGTGGCCAAGCTGGCCCGTCAGCAAGGCGACATCGACACGGCGCTGGCCCTGCTCGAGAACGCCGACGACCTTGACCGTAGCGATAGCGAGGGGCTGACCGAAGCGGCAGAGCTGATGCTCGAGAACGCTCGTTACGACGAACTGATCGCCCTGCTCTCGGACCTTCCCCCGGGCCCCTCTCGGGTCGAGCGACTGCGGGCCGAAGGGCTGCTCGGTCGCGGCTTGATGGCCCCCGCACTGAGCGTCTTCGAGACGGAAAGCGCCCTCCTGGCCGGCCCGGAGGCGCTGCTTCCCGACCTCTCCGGCGAGGCGCTGCGACAGAGTCTGGAGGAGGTCTGGGCTAAAGCGCGCCGAGGTGAAGAGTTGGCGGAGGCGATCGCCCGGCTTCGGCGGGAGAGCCCGCAGCTTTGGGAGCAGGAGCCCGTCGGTGCGGCCTTGATGTTGCTGCATCGCGCGCGCCAGGGCGCCTTGAGCGGTTCCGGCTTGCAGCGCGAGCTAGAACAGCTTTCCGTGCGTTTCCCCTCCTGTCCGCAAGTGTGGGAGCTGGCCCAGATGGTCTTCGCTCAGGACGACCAGGTAGGGGCGCGACAGCTGGCGACTCTGGTTCGGAGCAAGCTCGAGCACGGCTCTCGGCCCGATTCCACCGGCGTCTTCTCTACCGCCCCGGACAGGGGCGCCGAGATTCTGGTTGCTCTGCCGGGCGAGAGCGCTCCGCTGATCCTCAAGCTCGAGGCCGAAGTGGGGCGAGGCGAACGGGACCAACTCTTCGGCTGGGGACAAGAGCAGCTTCGGTCGGGTTTAGAGCTAGCCAAAGGGCTGCTCGAAGAGCTGGGCGAGGCAGCGCCGGATGGGGGAGGGCAGCTGGCCGAACTTTCCTTGCTACCTCGCAGTTTCCGGCTCATGAGCACGCCCCTCTCGCAGCCGTCGGAGACGACGAGTGGGGCCGAGGCGCTGGCCCGGGGCGACCTGGGCAGTCTGCCGTTTGCTGTCCTGGTGGCCCTGCTCTCGGCCCTCAAAGAGCCTAGAGTTGGCCGACGTCTGCTGGTGCTGGGGCGACTCGGTCTGCGGGGGAATGTCGATGGAGTTCCCAATCTTGAAGAGACTCTGCTGGCTCTGCATCACCACCAGATCGGATGGGACCACCTGGTGCTGGCCGAGGCCGGGGCTTTCCGCCTGCTTCGCTGCCCCTCCTGGCTCTGGTACGAGCGGCCTCTGACCCTGATCGGGAGCGCGCGGGACCTTCTGCACTGGGCCGAGGCCCCGACTTTGAAAGGCGGCCGCAGTTGAGACGAACACCGGAATTCGAAGCGACCCTGGAGCGCGCTCGGGAAGAGTGCCGCCTCTTAGGGCACGCTTTCATGGGCTCGGAGCATCTTCTTCTCGGCCTGCTGGGCCACCGCGAAGGAGCGGCCGCGAAATTCTTGCGCGAGCACAAGTTCTCCCTGTCGCGCCTGCGTCAGGAGGTGGTGGCTCAGGTAGGGAAGGGCGACGGCGCCTATACCCGGGAGACTCCGCCCCCGACGCTCCGCACCCTGGGCATTGTAAGACTGGCCGAAGAGAGCGCTCGTCTCGATGGGATGGAGGCGGACAGCCTGACCTTGTTGTGGGCTTTACTCCGCGATCGAGAGTCGGACGCCTGTCAGATGTTGGCCCGTCTCGAGGTCGACCTGCCTTCCTGGGCGGCGGCCGTGGAAGAGCGTATCGGTGAGCGTACCAGTCGACGACCTCGCACCTATATTCGCAAAGGCGAGGGGCAGCGCTCGCTGCAGGCCGAGATGCGGCGCTGGAAAGAGCGGATGCAGGGAGCCAGGGATTTGCTCAACGAGCAGATGGTCGGGCAGTCGACCGCTGTCAACCGGGTCGTCTCGACTCTGACCAGAGCCTGGGCCGGTCTTTCGGAGTCGCGTCGCCCACTGGCCTCGTTCCTTTTTCTTGGCCCTCGCGGAGCCGGAAAGGCTACCCTGGCCCGACTGTTGGCATCTCTTCTCTATGGCGACGAAGAGCGGCTTCTACGGATCGACATGGAAGAGTTTGGCGGAGAGGGCGAGGTCGAGCGCCTGACGGGGTCGGCTGAGGAGCCGTTCGGGCTCCTCACGGGACTGGCCTTAGAGTACCCCTACTCGATTTTCTTGTTGGAAAGCGTAGAGCGCGCTCATCCTCGAGCGCTGGCTAAAATTACCCAGATTCTCGGGCGCGGTTTCGCCACCGACGGGCAAGGGCAGCGAGTCTCCTTCCGCGACCACGTGATCGTGCTGGCGGTCAACGTCGACAGCGAGTATCTCGAGCGGAACAACCCTCTGGGGTTCCGCCTCTCGTCGCGGGCCGCCCGCGACCTGGAAAAGATGGAGCAGGAGCTTCTGCCGGAGTTAGAGCGAGGATTAGGCAGCGAAGTCACCGAGAAGGTGGACGAGATCGTCATGTTTGCCCCGCTCGAAGAGCCAGAATATCGACGCTTGCTCGAGCGCTGGTCGAGAGAACTCGAAGAGAAGCTGTGGCAGCGTCGCTCCCTGAGGATTCGCGTTTCGCCCTCGGTTTCTAACGCTATTCTGGCCGAAAATCACGGGACCCCGGACGCTCTACGACGGAGCTTCCTGCGCCTGATCGAAAACCTGATTGCGCGCGACATGCTCAAGGGGCGCTTGAAGTCGGGAGAGAGCTACAGTCTCGAGTTAGACGGCGATCGCTTTCGTATCAGTAAAGCCGAAGGCTGAGCGGGAGAGTCGGTCGCCTTCTCTCCCGCTCGGCCTTGCCTTCAGCCCGGCCGATCGGATTCGGTGGTGCTCTTTAAAGGCTTCCTGTCCGCACTGAACCCCAACATCTGTAAGGCTTCCGTCTCGGACGCGCCGGCGGCCCTTAGCTGGTGGTAAGACTCTTCAGGGAAGCGCTCGATGATGGTGGCCAGAAGCTCTTGATGAAAGGCCTCTCCGCCGCCTTCGGTTCCGCGTCGTTTCTGCTCACGTTCGCTCATGCTTGTCCTGCCTTCCGATGGTTCGAGGTGTAATGGTCAAAACGGGCTCTCGCCTCCGGGTCATCGAGAAGGAGCTGGCCCTTCCAATGCGTGCCCAGTAAGAGCGCCTTGCCCAGGGGGGTTTTCTCGCCTCGGTTGGGGACAGAGATGCCCTCCAGGTCAGAGATCGCCCACACGGCTTTCGGGTCTTCGCTATCGAGCAGGCGGCCAACGACGGCCCGCACCGGCTCGGCGACCCCGTCGAGCTCCGCCAGGCGCTCTCGGATCGAGCTGAAGAGCTCTCGAGTGGCTCGTCCCGGCTCGGGGCAGAAGCCGTATTTGGCCCAGGCGTACCCGCCGACATCCAGGGCCGCAAAAAGGGTGACTTTCGAGATCCCCGCTTGCTCGTAGAGTTCGACCGAGTTCGCCAGAAGCTCTTTGGCGACCCCCTTACCCTGCAGCTGTGGGTCGAGTTCGAACAGCTGATGATGGACGCTGGGTTCCCCGCCACGCGGGAATCGGAAAAGTCGGTCCATTCGTCCAACGGGGCGCCCCGTCGAGGGGCTGTCGAGGTCCATCTCCATGGAGACTTCGCTCCAACCTTCGGCCCCTTCTTGGACCGCGAAGCTGTATTCGCCGAGTTTCACGTGGCTCGTGTCGAAGAGAGTTTCGAAAAACTCCCGGGGCGTCGCTTCGAAACAGCGTTGCCAGCTTTGGCGCACCTCGAGCGGGAAGTCTCGGGAGCGGGGAAGCCCCTTGCCGTGAAACTGCTGGTCGGGATAGAGCGGTTCGTCCCAGGACTCGTCGTAGTCCGGATCCCCGTCACTCTTTAGCCACGGTTCGGAAAACAGAGCCTCCTCGGTCTCCCATTCCAGGTAGCCGTCGTCCTCCTGGAAGAGCGTCCCGTGGGCGGCGCTCTGCGTCCGTTCCCCGAGAAGTGAGGTCGGCAGTGAGAGCCCGGGGGCGAGCAGCCCCGGCCGAGGGGCCCGGATCATGAGTTCGGAGAGGCCAGAATCGGGAGTCGTGCCGACGACGTAGCGGTCGGCGTTAGCGTTGGGGAGAGTCGGCTCGGAGCGGCCGGGTCCACCCGGCCTGTTGGGGTGAGGGGTTCCGTTTGGGAAAGAGGAGAGGATGCGATTCATAAACGCCTCCTGGGAGCTCGGTCGGGGGACCGAGATGATGAGACGGGCGACCTTGCCCGCCGCACAAGCGGAAGAGAACGGCTTCATCAGCCGCGGCTCCCCCCCTCGATGAGCCTATTCTAGGCCAGCCGAGGGGCCGCTTCGGTGACTCATGTCACTCGACATTGTTAAGCTTTCGTGCTGGGGCAGATAAAGACAACGGCCGCCTGGGCGGGCGGCCGTGTCTTTGCAAACCGAGCGAACTGGTCAGCGGGGGCG
>JAEXNA010000045.1 GCA_023447635.1 Vulcanimicrobiota bacterium
TCCGGGGGCCCATCGTGGTGGCCTTCGTGTTCCTCACGCCGTTTGTAAAAAAGGGCGCCGTAACACTCATGTCAGCATACCGGGAACCCCGCGCAGTCGACGGCTCGCGCCAACGACGGCCAGGCGCGGGCCGGGTCGCTCGCGCGTGAGGCCGTGGCAGATACAGGGTCAACCGGACTAAAGTCCACAGCGAACGACCCGGCGCGGCACCGGTGCCGGCGACAGACCCACCCCGCGACCACGGCACCCAGACGCAAACGACAACCAAGCGCTCGAAAGCCGAACGACCAGCCCCAGCCAGGCGCGACACCTTGAGGGAAACGACGGCCAGGCGCTCGGTGAGCTACGGCCGGGCCCCAGCAACGAAGGGACTCAGCATAACGGCCGGGCCGAGAGACGGAAGACGGTTGCACCGCCCTTGCCAGCGCCCTGGCGGGCGCTGAAGGCCGGCGCGTAAGGGCAGCTGGCCCAACACAAAGGGCACCCCAGATTGTTGTTGAGTTTCGGAGGCTCAATGAAGAAAACGGGGTGCCCTGAACCGGCTTTCTTGCACGTCAGTTCCAGCCCTCCAGCCCCTGGGGCCGACTGCCAGCGAAAAGAAAGAGGCCCGGTCAACGCCGAGCCTCTTCCCCAGTTGTTGGCGAGTCCCGTTACGGGGCGGTGCCGAAACCGGCGGCGCCGTTGGCCACGCTGTCGACCTCATCATCGGGGTCGTCAATCATGCCACCATCGTTGATGGTCAGCAACTGGTCGAAGCGCTCGACTTGCAACGAGGCCGTCGTCGTGTTCCGACGGAACCGATAGGTGTCGTCATTGGTGTTTCCGGCAATCTGAAGCACTACGTTGGAAGTTCCGCCGATGATCACCTCGAAAGTGAAGCCGTCCTGATTATCGGTCATTACGTTGTCATTTGCTTGGATTCTCATAGTGCTGTTGTCGGAAGCCAAGAAGCCAATTGCATCGAAATCGTTACCGGTAATAACGTTTCCATTCACTTGAGCGACCACGTTATCACCAGTGTCGGTTGATATCTGGATACCTAAGCCGGCCACGTTCGTGATTACGTTATCCTCAATGACCCAGGTACCAGTCACGGAATCAGCCTGAAGTGCATTGCCCAGATTGGTTGTGTCGAAGAATTCGCAATTCCGTATGGTCCCGCCGTCTTGGTCGTCTCCGTCCACCGCGTTTCCATCCGTATCCTCAAATCGCAAGAACTCAAGTGTATTTCCATCTCCTAGTGTGACCGTCCCCGTGAGGACCGGCCGGGTGCCCGAGGCAACCCCGAGAAGCGACTGTCCATTTTTAAGAGAGATGTCACCAGCATACGTGCCAGGTCGAACCGTGACCGTCCCGTCCACCGGCGCCGCAGCGACGGCAGCCTGGATCGTCGCATAGGGAGAGCCCGTTCCGAAGTTGCCCGTGGCGTCATTGCCGTTGGCAGCGTCCACGAAGTAACCCTGGGCGGGAACCACAGCGTCAACCGTAATCGTAACGATGGCCGTCGAAGGAGCACCGGAGCTATTCGAAAGCGAATAAATGAAAGTATCCGTTCCCACAAAACCAGCCGCTGGCGTGTAGGTAAATCCTCCGAAATTAGACCCCAGAGTGACTGTCCCGCCTTCCTCTGTCGTCGCCGGGAAGGTGACGGTGATGTTGGAATTCGGTCCAGCGTTCAATGTGTCGTTGGTCAGAACGCCGTTCGCGTCAGCAACGACGAGTGCATCGCCTTCGTCGGTAGAAAAAGCGTCATTCCGCGCAATTGGTGCCAAGGGAATACCACTATTCCCCCCGGTAAAGACAAAATCGTTGTTGCTATCGCCGCAGCCTGTCAGGGCCAGGCCTCCCGCCAGGATCAGCATAGGGAGATATTTTCTCATCATGACTCCTTGATTCATACCTGGGGCACGCAGCGCCCCAATTCTTTGCAAAATGCGACCAGGTGTCGCTTAACTTTCCAGGTAGAAGGTCTGGGAAGAACGCAGTCGCTCGTTGACGTTCAAGAATTCGTTGAGGTCGAAACGTACAACTTGGATATTCTCGCCTTGAAGCTCAAGTTTCTGAATTTTCGACTTCAGCGCTCTGAGTACATCGTCGTAAGCAGATGACAAAGCGTCGTAGTCTTGGTTCGTAGCGACGCGACGTAGCTCGGCAAGATCAGCAAAGGTCTGGAAATCGTACCGAATTCTGAGCATCGAGCGGGCAAACGCTTCGAGCTGCGGCCCTTCCTTGCTATTTCGGAAGTCAGGATGTTCAATAATCTCTGCCGTCGAAGGGGCTACGATAGCTCCTTTTGTCGTATTCCGACTCGTAAACCCCCCGCCGTTCGGATCCACAAAATCCTGGATCACAATCGCGACATCCTCGCCCTCCGGACTCGCAATCACCTCAGAATCCGTAATCGTCATCAAACTCCCCACCTCACCAGACCCAGCCGCCAGCGCAGACCCAATCGTCTGCGTATCCTTCAAAGCCAAGTTCCCATCGGTATAAAGTAGCCCCGTAAACTTCGAGATAATCGCGTTCTTCGAATCCCGAGACCCCGTCACCGTCAAATCCCCGCCAGCCACCACAGCCGCCAGCGAATCCGCCTTCACATCAGCCCCGCCAAGAATGGTCACCTTGCCGCTCGCAACCAGCGCCCCGCTCCCAGACAGCTTCTTGTTCAAAACCACGTCGCCGTCCACATACACCAGCGCCCCGTTGAGCACCAGGTCCGCATTAAACGTGGTCACCCCCGACGGACTCGAGTACCGATGCATCCCGTACAAAGGACGCCCATCGGTCACCACCGGCTCCGCATGCGCCGAATGCTGCCACCCCTTGGACACAGGGTCGTAATCCCGATAATCCACCTTCGGCAGCTGCTCCCGCTCCGTCGTCTCTTTAATCCGGCCACGCGTCAGATTCACCCGAGGACCCGTATCAGCGCCGCCCGTCGTCTGCGCAACGCCAACCACCTCGACCTGGTCTCGCAGCGTCAAAACCTTCGTCACCCCATTCGGCAGCGAACTACCCGCCTCGCCGTTAGCAACAACTCCACCCTCCACCAACTCCTTAGACCGGTCCAGGCCGTCAGCAAGAACCGCCGCACTCTCCACCCCACCAATCACCGAGTTCCCACCCGCGATAACCGCGCCAGAAGAGCCCAGCGAAAAGGGCAGGGGAGGCCCCGTCACCATCTCATAACCAATGATCCGCTTGTTCCGAAACTGCGAAACCGCCACCACCTGGCACATCCCAGAATCGAGGATCACATCGTCTAAGCCAAAGGTCTGCGACTGCCCACCCAGGTTGTTAATACTCTTGTACTCAGCCTTGGGATCAAAGGTAACCTCAGCCCAGCAACCCGAGTAGTCGGGGTGGTCCTCATCCTTAATCCCAACCAGCACAGTCTCACGATTTTTGCCAAAATCCCGGTCAGCCAAGATGCGAGCCTTAGTCTGCGCGAGCACCGTCTCGAGCTGCAACTGAGCCTTCTCATCGAGCTCCAAACGATTCGTCATCGTCAAACTCAGTTGACCGTACTCTTTCCCTCCAGCGACATCAGCCCCGCCAAATAAGAGACTCACGCCCAGCAAGGCTGCTGGAAAAGAAGAGTTGTTTTGTCGGTGGGCTCCCGAGGTCTCTGCCGTCTGGGTGCCCTTTTCTTCGACAAGCACAGGCATTGGCGCACCTTCGCGCCGACAGGGTCGATTCCCGTTACGCCTCGTCCAACTTCGCGCGCGGATGAACTCCCAGCGCCAGGCGCAGGTCCTCGAGGTTCACCTGCGTGTAAAGCGCCGTGCTCGCCAGGCGCTTGTGGCCCAGCAGCTTCCGCACCGCCTCCACCTCGGCGCCGCCGCGCAGAAGATGCGTCGCGTAGGAATGCCGCAGCGCGTGCATGCTCACCCTCTCGCCAAAGCCCAGCCGGGGAACGTAGAGCACCGAGATCCTCCGGTACAGAGTCGAGGCCGTCAGAGGCTCACCCTGGCTGTTGCACCAGAGCCGGTCACGATGCTTGCGCAGCATCGGAAGCTCCGGCCGTCCACGCTCGAGATACAGCCGCAGCCAGATGGCGGCCCGCTCGGTCAGCGGCACCATCCGACCTTCGCCGTTCTTGCTCTTCGCCACTTGCGCCGCCCCACAGCACAGATCCAGCTCTTCAGTCCGCAGCGCCAGCACCTCGCCAACCCTCAACCCGCTTCCGTAGGTAAGCTCGAATAAGGCACGGTCGCGCAGGCCCCAGACGTCTTCGATGTCGCACAGCGTGAACCACGCCTCCACCTCTTCCGGCGTCAGACCTCGCGCTGGCCGCGACTCTCCTCGCGTTCTCTTCAGCGGCTCGGGCACCTCGGCGGCGACCAGGCGGTCCGTGTCCACCAGCCATCCCAGAAGCTGCCGCACACCCGTCAGGTCCCGCTCCAGCGTTTTTCCCGCTGGCCCGGTTCGACTGTCGCGGCACCCAAGGCGCGAGAGCAGCCAGGCGACATAAGCCTCAAGAGCCTTGCCGTCGAGCTTCATCAGGTCGTGACCGTGCTCACCGAGAAAGCGGCAGAAGCGCATGACCGCGCGTTCCCTCGAAGGGTAAGTTCCCGCGGCCAGGCGCGCCTTCTCACGGCGCAAGAACGACTCCACCAGCGCCGCCGGTTCCACGCCTAGCGCCGTCGCGAGATCGAACCCGCTCTTTCTCCAACCGCTCAGAACTTCTCCCGAGGATGGCAGCGCTTCACGACCTCGGCCAGGTCCGAGACCTCGACCCGGGTGTAGATCTGCGTCGTCGAAAGGTTCTCGTGGCCGAGCAGAACCTGAATCTGGCGAATGTCGGCTCGCCCCTGCAGAAGATGCGTCGCGCAGCTGT
>JAEXNA010000207.1 GCA_023447635.1 Vulcanimicrobiota bacterium
GGCTCCGACCGTCGATCCGCTCGAAGAGAGCCACGACCCTATGGTCGACCCCGCTCCGTAGACGCCACCACCCCTAAGGAGGTTCCGAATGTCCACCATTCTGGTAGGAATGAACTTTAGCCCCAGCTCGGAAAAAGCGCTGTCGAAGGCTTGCGACATTGCTCGCCTAATGTCGGCGAATCTGCATCTTCTGCACGTCCTCGAACCGGTCGACGACCCCGACTCGCGCGACCCCGAAACCCAGCAGTTCTATCAGACTCTCGAACAGCGCTCTCAGGAGAAAATGGCTTCAGCGATCCTCCCTTACCTGGGAGGCACCGTGGAAATCAGCAGTTCCATCCGGATCGGAGCGCGTCACCTGACCATCCTGCAGGTCGCCAACGAGATGGAGGCCGAGTTGGTGGTGTTGGGAAGCCATCCCATGAGCGATGAGGCTCCCACCTTCGGAACCTCTCACCGGGTCGCCGTGACCTCGAGCCGACCTGTCGTTCTGGTGCCCTAAGCCCTCGACCCGTCGTCCCCCAGCCAGGTCAGGGGCTAGGAGCGAATCGGCTCGTCAATGACCGGTTCGTCATGGCCCCGGACTCCGGACACTCCAGAAAGTGACTCTAACAGCCGTAACTGGTCCACCGAGCGCATCTGGACCTGAACTTCCCATCCCATACGACTCTCCGGCAAGGGCGAGCGCGCGATAGCCGTTCGGTCGGCGCCGTGCTCGCGCAGCAGAAGTTCGATACGGGTGACCGTGAGGTTCTCTGCCGGGGAGGTGAAAGTCAGACGACTGCTATCCTTCTTTCCTAGAGTGCGAAACCAGTCCGCCAGAGGGTCGAGAAAGATCAGCGAAAGCAACACGGCCAACGTTGTCGTGACGGCGACGCCGTACATGCCGACCCCCGCACTCAAGCCGACGGCGGCAGCCACCCAGATGGTGGCCGCCGTGGTCAAGCCGTGGACCGCACCACGGGACTGAATGATACTGCCCGCCCCCAGGAAGCCGACACCAGCGACCACCTCTGACCCGATACGTGTCGGGTCAGGGGTCACGCTCGAAGCGGCCGCCTCCCCTGCGGCGGACAGCGAAGCCGCTTCTCCCACCATCAGGTAAAGCGCCGAGCCCACGCTGATCAGCACGATGGTACGCAGCCCTGCGGCTTTCTCCCGAGCCTCGCGCTCTATGCCCAGGGCCAATCCGCAGAGAAAAGCGACCAGCAGTTTGGTCGAGGCGTCGTCGGGAGTGGACCAGAGGTTCCAGATCGCGTCATTCACGCCTCTAACCTCCCACACCGACGCCTCTCAGCGGTACGCCACCGGGCATATCCTGGTGGCATCCCGACGACTATAGCCCTAGGAAGACAGGTCTCCTTCCCGTCGGTCCAACCGATGCCCTGGTACTCCGCACCACGAGAAATCTCGCATAGGGATGCACGCGAGCCATAGGGAATGGCCGGTCCGTGTCCGACGTCAGCCCCTCCAACCCTAATGCCTCACCCCAGCCGACCCCTCGTCGCCGCCTTCCCCTCTACGCGCAAGTTCTGGCCGCTGTGGTCCTGGGTTGCATCGTCGGCGTGCTCTGCAAGGAGGCGCCGATCCTTGGGAGCAGCATCTCGACCAAAGATCTGGGGCTGCTCGGCCTGCTGGTCATACGCCTGCTCAAGACCCTGGCCGCCCCGCTGATCCTTTTCGCCATCGTGGACGCCTTCATCAAGACTTCGATCACCGGTCGTGATGGAGTCCGACTTATTCTCATATGCATGGGCAATCTCGCGGTGGCCTTCACCATCGGTCTGGTCATCATGAACGGCTTCAAACCGGGCCTGCACTGGCGCGATCACCTGGACACTCTGAAACTCGAGGTCGTAACTTCGGAAGTCAAAGCCGGAGAGCATGAGGACGTCAGTCTCAACCCTATCCAGAACCTGGCCGGCTACGTCCCGGAAAGCCTTGTTGCTCCGTTCTTGACCAACAACGTCGCTACCATCGTGCTGTGCGGTCTGCTGGGTGGGGCGGCTATGCGCACGGCCCGACGTCGGCAGACGCTGGAAGGGCGAAATAGCATCGCCACCCTGGAAAACTTCGTCGAGGCCACGCTAGAGGTCCTGATCCTGATGTTGGAGTGGGTGGTCAAGGCGGTACCCCTGGCCGTCTTTGGCCTAGTGGCCCAGGTGGTCGGCGCCACCGGACTTCATATCTTCCAGATCCTGGGCGTCTACCTGGCCACCATCCTGATCGGCCTGGCTATTCACTCGCTGCTCTACTACCCCGCCCTCGCCTATTTCCTGGGTGGCAAGACTCCCCGCCAGTTCCTGGGAGGTGGAGCCGATGCTATCGTGACCGGCCTCTCCTGCAACAGTTCGCTGGCCACCGTTCCGGTGACCCTGCGCTGCCTCAAAGAGAAGATGGGAGTAACCGACAAGTCCGCGCGCTTGGCCGCCTGCGTAGGGACCAATCTCAACAACGACGGGATCACCCTTTACGAGGCGATGACCGCGCTGTTTCTCGCCCAGGCGGTCGGCTGGGACCTGGGTCTACAGGCCCAGATCGGAGTGCTCCTGGCCTCGGTCATGGCAAGCGTCGGAGTAGCCGGAATTCCCGAAGCAGGCTTGATCGTGCTGCCCCTCGTGCTGACTTCCGCGGGCCTACCCGAGGCGTTGGTCGCCACAGTGATTCCACTGATCCTACCGGTAGACTGGCTGATCGCTCGTTTCCGCTCGGGCGTCAACGTGATGAGCGACATGGTCGTCGCCATCGCCCTCGACGCGACCCGCCCGGCCGCGGAGAAACTGGCCGACCAGCAGAGCGCGGGAGAAGCCTTGCCGCCCTCGCCGTCGAGCCTTCCCGACCCCGCCTGAGCCACAGCGCCCCAGGCCTAAGGAGCCGTCTGCAGACGCTCTTCGAGAAGGGTGTAAAGTTTGGCGTTGAGGTCGATGTTGCGGATCGGCTTGGCCAGGAAATCGTCCATACCCGCCTTCCGGCAGTCCTGCCGCGCCTGCTCCGAGGTGGCTGCGGTTAGCGCCACCACGATCGGGCGTCCGTAGCGCTCGGGGCTGAACTTGATAGCGCGAGACGCCGCAAATCCGTCCAGGACGGGCATGTGGCAGTCCATAAGAACCAGGTCAAACTCTCGCTCGGCCAGGATATCCAGCGCCTCCTGACCGTTCTCGGCCTGCTCCGAGGTCGCTCCCATACCGGTGACCTGCAGGCTCAGGATACGGCGGTTGATCGGGTTGTCGTCGACCACCAGAATGCGGCCCGAAATCGTCCGAGCCAGCCCTTCCGTAGCGGTCGATTCCGCCTGGGCCGGTTTGAGGGGAAGGTCGGCCCAGAAGCGGGAGCCCTGACCCAACTGACTTTCGACCCCTAAGGTGCCGCCCATCACCTCGACCAGGCTTTTGACGATATTGAGCCCCAACCCCAGTCCGCGCTGAGAGTTGGTAGCCGTCCTCTTGACCTGATAGAACGGCTCGAACACCGTTTCCAACGCTTCGGGCGCGATGCCCACGCCGCGGTCGACCACTTCGAACAAAAACCCTAGTTGAGAGGCGTTGCAGCTGATTTGGACCTGGCTGCCTTCGGACGAATACTTGACCGCGTTGTTGACGTAGTTACTCAAGATCTGACGAACTCTCTGCTGGTCGCCTCGGACGAAACCAAGCGGCGCTCGGCTAGTGCTGATGAGGGTGATCGAACGACAGCGGGCCGAACTTTGCGCCGTCAGCAGCACCGACGAGATCAGAGCCCCCAGGTCGAACACGGCGTCATCGAGTTCCAGTCGCCCTTGCTGGATGCGCTCCATATCGAGAGTATCGTCGATCAGGTAGGAGAGCGTTTCCGCGCAGGCGTGAATGCTCTCGGCCGCCTCGCGGTCCTCGGGATGGGCCCTCGCTCGGAGCACCTCGGACAAGCCGAGGATGCCGTTGAGCGGGTTGCGCATCTCGTGCGCCAGCACCGCCACGAAAGCGTCGCGGCGCGCCCGAGCGCGATCCAACTCTTCTTTCTCGTGCAGCGTCTTGAGTTCGAGTTCGGCCTGACGTTCAGCTTCGAGCACGCTGACCGTGACATCGTCGATGGTCAGGATCACGCCGCTGCAGTGGCCGAGATACTCGAGCGGCGTGAGCACGGCCTGAAGAAACGTTTTCTGGCCGTTACCTCGCTCGTAGGCGAACGGCTCGACGACAGCGGTGAAGCCGGCGCTGGCCTGTTCGAACGCTTCGCCCAGGGGCGCCTCCAGGCGCAGATCGTGCAGGCTCGGCGCTCCCCTGGAGCCTCCGTCGCGCGCTGACCCTCCCCACTCCTTACCCCAGAGCGCCTGGGCCAGAGCGTTGCCCTCGATGTACTGGCCCTGCACCGAGAAGATCGCCACAGCCTGGGCCGAGGTACGAAACAGAGTCTGGTAACGACGCTGGCTGAGCTCGAGGTCTCGGGCCAGGCGGCCCAGTTCTAACTGCTCGAGCTCGGCCTGAGCCCAGTGCCCGAAACTGGCCAGCATGCGCTGCTGGGTCTCGTCGAACTCGCGGGGGCGAGTGTCGATGATGCAAAGAGTGCCCAGATAGGCGCCGCGCACCTGCAGCGGAAAACCCGCGTAGAAGCGGATGTGGGGATCGCCCAGAACCAGAGCGTTCTCCTTGACCCTGGGGTCCAGCGTGGCGTCGCAGATGATCAGCGGCGCCCCTTCTTCTATGGCGATAGAGCAAAAAGAGAGACTACGGGAAGTCTGCCGTTCAGGCAGGCCCAGGCAGGCCTTGAACCACTGGCGGTCGCGGTCGACCAGCGAGACCAGCACGATCGGGACATCAAAGACTCGTTTTGCGTCTTCGACGATCCGTTCGAACCGCTGGTCGGGCGGAGTGTCCAGGACCTTCAGGCTATGCAGAATTTCGAGGCGCTGATCTTCTTGCATGGCGGTCAAAGGGGGGAACTGGCAGCCAGAGAGACGGACTGCAGTCGGTCGCGCACCCGGTCGACCTCGCCGGCGATCTCCTGGAACGCGTCGACAACCGAGGGGTCAAAGTGGGTTCCGCTGTCGCCCAGAATGATATCGGTGGCCCGCTGGTGGCTCATCGCGTCCTTGTAGCAGCGTTTGCTGGTCAGAGCGTCATAGACGTCGGCCACCGCCATGATGCGGGCGGCCAGCGGGATCTGTTCTCCCGCGAGTTGGTCGGGATAGCCGGTGCCGTTCCATTTTTCGTGGTGGGAACGGGCGATGGCCAGCCCCATCTTGATGAAGTCGTTGTCGGGATAGCTCTCGGTGACCAGACGGAGCGTCTCGGAACCGCGCAGCGTATGCTGCTTCATAATCTCGAACTCTTCGTCGGTCAGTTTGCCCTGCTTACACAGCACCTGATCCGGCACGGCCACCTTACCCACGTCGTGCAGGGGGCTGGCCCAGTAGATCGTTTCGATGAACCGCTCGTCCACGGCATCGGGGAACGTCCCCTTCTCCATCAGGCGTCGAGCCACCATCTCGCAGTAGATCTGGGTACGCTCGAGATGCTGCCCGGTATCGTCGTCGCGCGACTCGGCCAGTTTAGAAAGAGCAAAAATGGTCGACAGCCGCGACGAACTGATGCTGCGCACCTGTTCGGCCACCAAATGCTCGAGGTTATCGCGATGCGCCTTGAGTTCCAGATGGTTGCGCACCCGTGCTTTGACGATAGCGGGATGGATCGGCTTGGTGATGTAGTCAACGGCGCCCAACTCTAGTCCGGCCGCTTCGTCGTCGGTCTGGCTGAGGGTGGTCACGAAGATCACGGGGATACCTTCGGTCCGCACGTCGGCCTTCAGGCGTCGACACACCTCGTGGCCGTCCATACCCTCCATCATGACGTCGAGCAGAATCAGGTCGGGAGGGTTGGGGCTGGCGGCCAGGGTCAGCGCCTTGGGACCCGTGGTGGCCACGATAATGGCGTAGTCCTCTTTGAGAGTCTCCATGAGGACGTGAATATTCGACGGGGTGTCGTCGACGATGAGGATGCGCTGCCGTTTGCTGATCATACCGCGCTCCTACCATTGGACCCGCGCCGGACCCAGTCCTCTGTGGACGGTCCTAAAGGCGCGTTAGAGGTAGCCAACGGCGACCAGATAGCCGACCAACAAGCCGGCAAGAATCCGCCAGTAGCCGAAAACGGCCAGGCCCTTGCGATTGATCCAATCGACCATCCAGCGTACCGCGACGTAAGCCGAGGCAAAGGAGGCCAGGACGCCAACGATCAGTACCCCGAAGCCCAGGTCGTCCAGGCTGGAGAAGTGTTTTAGCAGCGAGTAGCCCGAAGCGGCGCTCAGAGTGATGACGCCGAGCAGGAACGAGAATTCGACGGCGGCGGGCAGCGATAGACCGACAGCGACGCCGCCCATGATGGTCATAAAACTACGCGAGGTACCCGGCCACATGGCCAGACACTGGATAAGGCCGATGCCCAGAGCGGCCCGCCAATGCAGAGCGTCCAGCGTGCGGCCGCCAGGTTTCCGACCGTGAGTCTTCGACCACCAGAGGATGACGAATCCGCCCACGATCCATGCCACCACGACGGGCTTGGGCCCAAACAGGTACTGTTCGATGATGTCGTCGATCGTCAGGCCGACGACCGCCGCCGGCAGAAAGGCCACCAGCAGGCACTGCAGCAGACGCCGACCTTCCTCGCTGCTCCCTTTGACCCCCTCGATCAGTTGAGCCATCCGGCTGCCGTAAAGCCGCATCACCGCAAGGATTGCCCCGATCTGGATGACGATGCTGTAAGAGTTGGCCGCCTCGGAGGCGGGGATTCCCAGCATGCGTTGAGCCACGATCAGGTGTCCCGTGGAACTCACCGGAAGAAACTCCGTGATCCCCTCCACTATTCCTAAAACGACGGCGTCAAAAATGGTCATGCGCGGCTCTTTCTCGGCTCGGGCAGCGGATCCTATGAAATTCCTTCAAATTCCTCTGAAAAGCTGAGGCGAACCCGATGGAGTCTTCATCGTCGCAATAGGAGTGGGGTGAATGGTCACTTCGCACCAAACGACCGGTCTCGGCCTGGAGGCCCGGTCGCGACTTATCCGGCGAGCCCGGGAAAAGGCTCTACTCGCCGCCGTGCATACGCTGGGTCAGACCGAAGGCGCGATCCGCCATCTCGCGGTCCTGCGGGTCCAACTGCAGCCAGCGATGGGACACCCTGAGGGCATCGTCGAAGCACTCGTAGGCTTCAAAGATGATAGAGGCTCGAACAAAGTACTTCCGCAGGTCGGTCAGCGCGCGCCCTTCGCCTCGCAGCACCTCGCCAAGGAGCTCGTAAGCCGAAGCCGCCTCGTTGGGCGCCAGCTGAATGCTCTGATAGAGAGAGCGAACCGCTTCCCGTTTGTCGCCCTTCAGCAGCTGCGCCTGCCCTCGACCCCAGTGAGTTTCCCAGCGTCCCGGCTGCAGGCGTTCGCTGACATCGAAGTACTGAAGCGCCAGGTCGGACTGGCCAGTCCCCAGATAGTGGTCCCCAAAAACAAAATAGATATCGGCCTTCAGCGGCTCGACCAGAGCCCCGACTTCATCGGCCGCCTGTGGCCCCTGATCACCGGCCACCAATTCTGGCAGGCGCAGGATCTCGGAATAGCGCTCCAGACCGGTGTGACTGTCCCCATCGGCAAAGGCCAACTCGGCCAGGTCCAACGTCTGCTGTAGTACCTCGCGGTAGTCTTTGAACTTGAAGGCCGACAGCAGCACGTGGCGCCTCAGGTCCATGTCGTGAGGAAACCCCTCTACCAGCTCCTGATAAAGGGCGAGCGCCGCCGACCACTGCCCCTGTCGGAGCAGCTCTTTGGCTTGACGGGCTTTCTGCACGCCCTCGGGGCTTTGAGACACCGCCAGAGGCGCTTGCTCCAGGCTGTGCTCAGCTCGTAGATTGTCCAATTCCCCACCTGAGGAGTTCGATTCGAAGCGGTCGCTCCCCCGGCCACCCTCCGGGAAACCGTAGTTCCTGAAGTGGCTGCGCCGTGGGGACTTTCCCTGGGAGCAAAGTTCTTGACGAACGACCGAGGATCCCTCGGCCGCTCGTCAAGTTCGTTGGGAGCGCCTGGCTAGGCCATGTGCTCGTTCCAGCGCAGCGCCAGGTCGGCCAGCGTCTTGACGCCGGTACCGCTGGGGCCTTCCTGGTAGTACTTCCAGGCTTTGCTCTTCCAGAACGTTCCGGCGATGTCGAGGTGCGCCCACACCGTGCGCGCGGGCACGAACTCTTGCAAGAACAAGCCGGCCGTGGTCGCTCCGGCGTTGGGACCGCCCACGTTATTGAGGTCGGCGTGGATGGTCTTGAGCATAGAGCGGTATTCGACGGGCAACGGCAGTCGCCAGTAGGACTCTCCGTGGTTGCCGCCGGCCCGGGTGATAGCGTTGATAAGCTTTCGGTTGGCGCCCATCACGCCGGTGAAGGACGGCCCAAGCGCTCTCGCGGCGGCGCCCGTCAAGGTGGCGATGTCGACCACGTGAGTGGCCCCCAGTTCGCCCGCTCGGATTAGGCCGTCGGCCAGGAGCAGGCGGCCTTCCGCATCGGTGTTCTCGATGTGTACCGAGAGACCGTTCTTGTAGCGCAGGATATCGCCGGGGCGGAAGCTCTTTCCGTCGGGCGAGTTTTCTGCCGAGACCACCAGGGCGGTAACCTTGATCCCGGGACGCAGCTGTCCCAGAATCTCCATGGTTCCCAGCACCGCTGCGGCGCCAGACATGTCGCCCACCATCAGGTGCATCTGGTCGGCGCCTTTGATGCTGATCCCGCCGGTGTCGAAGGTCACGCCTTTCCCCAGCAGAACCAGATGAACGTTCGAACCGCCGGTCGGCTCGTAGCTGATCTCGAACATGGTAGGCGGATTTGCCGACCCGCCGCCCACCGCCAGGTGACCGACGAAGCCTTGGGCCTCGAGCTCTTTGACCCCGTGCTGCTTGAAGCCGAAGCCGTATTTGTTGGCCAGCGACTCGCCCGTCTGAGCCAGGTAGCTCGGAGTGCAGACCGAGGCCGGCTGAGCGATCAGCGTGCGGGCAAAGTTCACCCCACGTCCGAAAGCGCCACCGACCTGAACGGCGGCGTCGTCCTTGCCTTGCCAGGCCGACTTCTCTTCCTCGCTCCAGAACGGAGTGGCCAGGACCGGCGAGAGAGCTTCGGTGACCTGTTCGGAGGCCAACACCGGTTCGGGAGCCGGCTCGGCGACAGGCTGCTCTTCCGGCGGCGCTTCCTCCGAGGCGGACTCGGCGTCCTCTGAAGACGTCTCTTCACTCGATTCGCCTTCCTCGGATTCCGGAGCGGGAGGGAACGGGTCGGCGGCAGCGCCTTCCGACGCGTCTTCTGCAGGTTCGAGGTCGCCGATCGGCTCCTGAACGGACTCGACGGGCTCCTGAGAAACTTCGGCTACGACCTCGGCGGCTTCGACCGGTTCTTCGACGGCGGCCGGGGTCGTGGGAGCCGGGGTGGGAGGGACGAGCAGCAGTTCGACGTCTTCGAAACGGTCCGTGCGGTCCTTGAGGAACTCGGAGAACTTGAAGGTGCCTACCAGGGCGCCTTCGACGAGCTGTTCGATCAGCCCCTCGCCGTCCGGACCCTGAAGCAGCACACCGACCTTCTTGCGCCCGGTGTCGGCGGCTTGGCGCAACGCCCGGCTGACGAACGTCTTGAGGTTCTCGATCGCGGTGAACCCCTTCTCGGTCGAGGTATGGAAATACAGGTACTCGACCAGGCGGCCGCTCTCGCTATCGATCTGGGCAAAGGAGATCTCACGCGACAGTTTTCCCGAGGTGAACCCTTCGGCCAGGCCCGACAGCTTGGCGCCCAGGTCGCCTTCGAACGACCCGCTAAAGTTCTGATAGGGATCGCCCACCAGCACGACCAGGTCGGGCTCGTGACGGGTCCAATCGAATCTCTCGACAGTGATCTTCATAATCTCTCCTTGCCTTCGCTAAAACGCCGGGCCCACCAACAGCTCCCTCTCGAGGGCGGATGCGGGCGCGTTTGGGGGCATTTTTTCCGCGAACCCGAAAAACCTCTGCGGCTGTGGTAAACTACCCGGGCTATGGTGTACCTCAGTGTGGACGTGGAAGCGTCCGGCCCTTTTCCCGGCATCTTCAGTCTGGTCTCTATCGGGGCCGTGGTGGTGCGATCCGACGGGCACGGCAACTGGCGGGTAGACGAGAACCTGAGCTACTATCGCGAGCTCAAGCCGCTGGAAGGGGCGGCTGAACTCGAAGCCGCCACCAACATCCATAACCTCAGTCGGGACTACCTGCTCGAGCACGGCGGTGAGCCGTCCGAGGTGATGGAAGAGTTTGCCAATTTTTTCAAGGATCTTCAGCAACGATTCAAGAAAGTTATCCCAGCAGCGTGGCCGGCGTCCTTTGACGCGCCGTACATCGGATGGTACCTCCAGTACTTCACGGGCGATAACCCCACGGGGTGGAGCACCTTCGACATTCCGTCCTACGGCATGGGGTTGTTCTGCTGTCACCGTAACGCGTTACGGAACCTGATGAAAAAAGCCGGCATCGAGTTCGGCCAGAACCCCAACCCCCACAACGCCCTCGCCGACGCGGTCGAGCAGGGCCAGACGCTGGCGAGCCTTCTCAACCACGCCCGTCTGGTAAGAAAGGAGACGAGTCGCCAATCGACTCCCAAAGCCGAATGAATAGCACCAGGCAAAAAGTCATCGCCTTCGCAGCAGCCGTGCTGCTCTTCACCTCTCTGAGCGCCGAGGCTCAGTCGCGCCGCCAGAACAAGGACAAAACGGAAGAAGAAGCCGCGCCTATCTCCATCCTCGACTCGACCGAGGCCCAGTGGGGCATGCGCAGCGTCAACGACAGCGTCTATCAGGGCTACCCTATGAACGCGGTCTACCTCGAACGCGGCCGCAGCAAACTGCCCGCAAACTTCCCCAAGTATACCCCGAAGCCGCTGGGCGACGAGGTCATCGTGCGCTCTTCCGGCAATCCGACCACGACCATCCGGGTCAACGGGGTCGAGACTCCCCTCGAAGTCAAAGACTAGCGGTATCGGTCAGTTAGGGAAAAGGGCCCGCCTCACGGCGAGCCCTTTTTGCATTCCCCCCGAGGACGAGGGGAAGCCAAAGCCCGAACGACGGGCTAGTGCTCTGTCAGGCCTAAATGATGGGATAATGATGGACCGAAGCGGTAACGCCTTCGGCTTGGAGGCGCGGTTCTGAGGAAGTTGTCTTGAAGGCGCACCTCGGTCCCGCTTGCAAGCGGAGCGTTACCGCCCCGGTCGGGATACCGAGTTGTACGTAACTGAAAAACAACAATGTCAGAACCGATGGTGTCCGGTAGGAACGCCTACGGCTTTCGCCGTCAGGATCCCGTGATTTAGGTAGGAGCTAATTCCCCTCTTCGCCGTCCAGGTAGCGCAGGGCCGCCGGGGTGTAGAGCGAGTTGACCGCCGCCACCCGTTGACGCGTCTCGGCCAGGTTCGGCATCACCCGGATCTTCCTGGCCTGCAGTTGGAAGAACTGCTGCACCGGGAAGGTCTCCCACAGGTTCTCGCTGCCGGAATAGAAGTCGAGAATGGCGTTGAGGATCTCCTGGTCCAGGGTGTCTCCCACGGCTAAAGCCAGGCAAGCCTGACGTCGGACGACGACGTCTTTGTCGTTCTTGAGCACCTGGATCAAGAACTGTTTGATAGCCAGGTCCACCTCGTCGGGCGGGTCCAGCGGCGACTCGTCAGGGATCGAGTGGATCAACCCCAGATAGGCCACGGCCTCTCGACGCGGAAGCTGCATGAAGCCGTCCATGATCTCCTGAGCCGACGAACCGACGCTGCGGTCGTAGCCAAGAACGGAGAGCACCGAGCGCTGGTCCTCGTCATCGTAGGCAGCCGTGTCGCGGTCATCGAGGCCTCGATAGTAGGCGACCTCGGTCACTTCCGGGTTCCACACTTTCAGGATGGCTCCCTGATTCCCCACGGCCAGTCTCTTCAGCGAGGCTTTCCAGATAGCGACCCGCTCCGGCGGGATCCCGGCGCCGGCGGGCATTCCGCCCGGTCCAGCCGGCCCCACGGCGATGGTTTTTGCAGCCGCGTCGTAGTTGACCGAATCGCCCAGCGCCGTGGCAACGAAGCGCAGGGGCACATAGGTCACGGTGCCGACCAGCAGCGGCGGAACGTCGAGAAGCGTATCCTGACCGTTGATCTTGGCCGCATTGCTGCCGGGCGAGAGTTGCACCGTCTGCTTGCCGCGCGCGGCATCGATGATCTTGTTCTCGTACTTGACCGTGGCGCCCAGCGCATTGAACACTTTGCGCAGCGGGATCAGAACGCGACCGTCCACCATGATAGGCGGCTGGTCGGTGGTGTCCAGGGCTTTGCCCCCGACCACGATGGAAACGTTCACTGGAGCGGGCTGACCCGCCTTGGCCGGAGCCGCGGGAGTTGCGGAGCCCTGAGGAGCCGCCGCAGGGGCCGCAGCCGGAGCGGCTGCGGGGACAGTAGCCGGAGCGGCTGCTGGGGCGGCTGCGGGGGCAGCAGCAGGAGCGGCTACCGGTTTGGCTTGAGGCGCAGCCGCAGGAGCCGCTACGGGCTTCGCGACGGGTGCCGCCACCGGCGCCGGGGTAGGCGCCGCACTCGGAGGCGCCACCGGTTTTGCGACCGGCTCGGGAGCCGGGGCTGGAGTGACCGCTGGAGCCGGAGTCGCCGGCTCCTGACCCTGGGCCCAGGCGGGTTGCCCAGCCAGCGCTCCCATCAAGACTATTCCAAAAAACTTACTTTTTTTCATAACACCTCGTCCTCCTCACAAACAGGCCGCCCCCGCCCAATTAGCTTCCCTTGAACTTTTTTCCGATCCCAAAGTTTCCTGGTCCCGGGGGCAATCGTGAGAATTTCGTTAAGATGCTATAAAGCCCCCGAAAGACCCCGCCGATAGCAGAGCCAGGACAACATCGGCGAGTCTTCTAAAGCGGGATCTCCCAGTTGTCGTCTTCGAGAATCTCGAAACCGTCATCGGGCGGACGAATCCGCTGGACGGGCGGCGGCGCTTCGCGACCCTCTTCCAGGTTCTCGAACGCCGCAAAACGCTTCACGAACGACATGCGCACGTTCCCGATCGGGCCGGCGCGCTGCTTCGCGATGATCACCTCGGCGATACCGACATCTTCGGTCTGAGGATGGTAATACTCATCCCGGTAGAGAAACGCCACCACGTCGGCGTCCTGCTCGATAGCGCCCGACTCACGAAGGTCGGACAGACCCGGCCGCTTGTCCTGGCGCTGTTCGACTCCACGACTGACCTGAGACAGAGCGATGACCGGGATGTTGAGCTCCTTGGCCATCATCTTTAGCTGACGTGAGATCAGCGAGATCTCCTGAGCGCGGTTCTCGTTGCGTCCGCTTCCACGCATCAGCTGCAAATAGTCGATGATCACCATGTCCAAACCGCTGCGCTTCTGCAGACGTCGGCATTTGGCTTTCATCTCGATCGGGTTGATGGCGGCGCTATCGTCGATAAAAAGCGGCGCCTCGTTCAGGTGGTTCATGGCCCGGGTGATCGCCTGCCAGTCCTCCTCCCTCATCTTCCCCGTCCGCACATCCTGGGCATTGACGCGAGCAACGGAACACAGCACACGCTGGGCAAGCTCGGCGGCGCCCATCTCCAGGCTGAAGATAGCTACCGTGCGTGGCCGCCCTTTGTTGAGGATGGCGTTGATGGCCAGGGAAAGACAGAACGCCGTCTTGCCCATCGCCGGGCGAGCGCCCAGGATGATCAGATTCTGCTTCTGGAAGCCGGCCGTAAGACTATCAAGCTCCGTGAATCCGCTGGGCACACCGGTGACCTGCTCGTTCTGCATCGAACGGGCGTGCAGTTCGTCGAAGGTCTTCTCCAGAATCGGCTTCAGGTGGATCAGCTGCTGCGCTTTGCGAGTGTCGGCGACCGCGAAGACCAGCTCTTCAGCCTTGTCGACCTTCTCGACGACTTCCATCTCGCCGTCGGTCGCAATCCGTTGGATCTGCTGACCGGCCAGCTGCAGGCGTCGCTCCATAGCGCGGCCGGTTACGATCTTGGCGTAGGCCTGAACGTGGGCCGAACTGCCCACCATGGTGACCATCGAATCCAGGTAGGCTGCCCCACCCACCGCGTCGAGCTTCCCCAGATCGCGCAGGTCGTTGCACACCGTAATCAGGTCGATGTTGTAATTACGCTCGGCCAGACGCAGCATCGAGCCGTAGATCTCGCGATGAGATTCCCGGTAGAAATCGTCCGGACCGGTCAACACCTCGGAGATGCGGTCCAGCGCCTCGGCGTCGATCAGAACCGAGCCAAGGCAAGCCTGCTCCGCCTCGATATTGTGAGGCGGAATGTGAAGCTTGCTGATATCGTCGCCGCCCCCCGACGAAGAGAAGGGAGCCAGCATCTCCCTTTAGTCCTCTAGCCTTCGGCCCGTCATGCCAGGCCTCCCCAAAGCTTCTCGAAAGCGTCCTCGATGCGGGCTACGGGCACCACATCGATATCGGGGAACAGGTCCTCGACCTCGGGAGCGTTGGCGGCGGGGATAAAAACCTGGCGAATGTCGGCCTGTTGAGCGCCGTAGATCTTCTCGACCACGCCGCCCACGGGCTTGACCTTACCGTGCAGCGAAATCTCGCCTGTCATGGCCACGTCGCCCGGAATCGGCTTCCCTTTCAAGGAGCTCACGATAGCGGTCACCACGGCCAGGCCCGCGCTGGGGCCATCGACTTTGCCGCCGCCCACCACGTTGACGTGGACATCGTAGTCGCTCAGATTTTCTCCGCAGACGCGACGAACGACCGAAGTGGCGTTGAAAAACGAGTCGTGGGCCATCTCTCCCGCCGCGCGATTGAAATGGTGGGTCCCCTTGCCGGGCTCGGCGCTGGGGAAAACCGCTGCCTCGACCTCGATCGGTGAGCCCTGGAACCCTTTGACCCCAAGACCCAGTACGGCGCCGACTTCGGCTTCGGCACCGGCACGGGTCGGGTGTGGAGCTTTTTCGCGACCCGCTCGCAGCACCGAGCGAACGTCCGCCGAAGTGATCACGATCCGCTTGCTGTGGTCCTGGTCTTCACCGCTGTGACGCGACTTGCGCAGGTGAGCCCGACCGTAGCTGTCGGCAAGAATGCGAACCGCCTTTCGCCCTTCGGAAGTGTAGCGGGAAATCAGGGCGGCGACATCGGGACGCAAGGTCACCCCCAACCGCTTGGCCGCCTGTTTCACGATCGCTTCCGTCTGGTTGGGAGAGAGCGGCTTGAAGAAAACCTCGGCACAGCGGGAACGAATAGCCGGGGTGATGTCTTCCGGGTCCCGGGTGGTTGCCCCCACCAGGATGAAGTCGGCCGGAGCGCCCTCGGTGAAGAGCTTGCGGATATACTCCGGGACCCTGGGGTTGTCTTCGTCGAAGTAGGACGATTCGAACAGGATCCGCTTATCTTCTAGCACCTTCAGGAGCTTGTTCTGCAGGATAGTATCGAGTTCACCGATCTCGTCGATAAATAGGACGCCGCCGTGCGCCCTGGTGACCAGGCCGACCTTCGGCTCGGGGATCCCCTCGTCGCCAAAATCTTTCTTCGACCCCTGGTAGATCGGGTCGTGGACCGAGCCGAGCAGCGGATTGGTGATCTCTCGAGGGTCCCAGCGGACGACCGTGGCGTCGACCTCGACGAAGGGAGCTTCATCCCGGAACGGAGTGAAGCCCATGCTTTTGACCTCGTCGAGGATCAAACGAGCTACGGTGGTCTTACCCACCCCAGGCGGACCGTAGAGGATCACATGCTGCGGGTACGGCGTGCCCAGTTTCGAAAACAGGCTATCGACCGCTTCGTCCTGCCCAACGACCTCGCCCAGGTCCTGCGGACGCATGAGCTTCAGGGCCGAAGTGTCCAGGCCGCGCTGCTCGAGTTCGTTGAGTTCATCGAGCTTCTTGAGCGTGGAAGAGGTCTCCGGGCCGAAGTCTTCCTTCAGCGCCTCCCGACGCAGATCGCGAAGGTAGTCGCGATGCCGCTCTTCCATCTTGGTGGCGATTTTCCGGTCGAGGCTCTCCTCGACCGTGCGCATCGCCACCAGATCCGCGATCTGATCCTCGAGTTCGGCGATCAGTTCATGCGGGTCGGCATCCTCTGGCGCTTCGATGGTCGGATCTTCATAGACCAGACGCTGCAGCGCTATCAGACGGTCGGTCAGGCGGTCGCTGCGCAGCAGCGCCAGCGCTTCCAGCTTACCGGCGCGCAGAACCAGACGGTCGGGGCCCCAGAGGTTGGAAAGGAACCCGAGCAGCACCCGGGTTTGGCGATCCAGCTCTGGAGACGGAAGCTCGAAGGTTTCCTCGAGGGCCAGCAGGTCTTCTTCAGAAACCAAAGCCTAGCGGCCTCCGGTCCCGACGGTGAGATGGTCCACGGGCCTTAGCCTTCCTCGGCCAGGATGTGAACCGCCATCTTGGCTTCCACACCCTTGAAGACCCGGGCCTTGACCACGTGCTCGCCGACAGCGCGCAGGGTAGCCGGAACGTCGAGCGCTTTTTTGTCCAGCGTCACGTCGAACTGCTCTTTGACGGCCTTCGCTACGTCCGCAGCGGTTACCGATCCGAACAGCTTGCCGTTGTTGCCGACCTTCATCTTGATGACCAGCGGCTTGGCTTCGAGCGAGGCGGCGACGCCGCGAGCGGCTTCGAGCTCTCGTGCCTGCTTCGAATTCTGATCGGCCGCCTCTTTGGTACGACGCTTGACGGCGCCGTCGGTAGCGACCGAAGCCAGCTTCTTAGGGAGCAGGAAGTTCTGGCCGTATCCGTCAGCGACGTCGACCAGCTCTCCCTTCTTACCGACGCTCTTGACGTCGGCCAAAAGAATCACCTTCACGTGGAACCTCCAGTTA
>JAEXNA010000221.1 GCA_023447635.1 Vulcanimicrobiota bacterium
CCCACCGACGACAGCAAAAACGACCCCACCCGCGACCGCAGCGCCCAGGGCAAAAACCGCATCAAGCCCAGAATACGAGGCAGCCAGACCTGCCGGTGATAGCCGCCGAACAGCTCATCCCCCCCATCGCCCGTCAGCGCCACCGTCACATGGCGCCGGGTCAACTCGGACAGCAGCAGCGTCGGCACCAGCGACGAATCCCCAAACGGCTCATCGCAGATCGAGCCCAGCGACGGCACCAGCGCCAAAGCCTCCGCCCCCGTCACTCGTAGCGACGTATGCTCCGTCCCGAAGTGCGCCGCCACCGCCCGGGCCGTCGCCGCCTCGCTGAACCGCGCATCGTCGAAATCGATCGTAAACGTGCGCACCGGCAACGACGACAAACGCGCCATCGTCCCCACGATCAGCGACGAATCGATCCCGCCCGACAGGAACGCCCCCAACGGCACATCGCTCAGCATGCGCAGCCGCACCGAGTCCTCCAGCAGACGCGCCACCTCCGAGCGCACCTCGCCCGAATCCAGCGACGACGAAGCCACCATCGGCGGACGCCAATAGACCCGCGGGGCCGACACCGCACCGCCCTCATAAACCACCCAGGACGCCGCCGGCAGCTTCGACAACCCCTGATACACCGTCCTGGGCGCCGGAATAGAGTTGTAGCGCAGCATCAGCGCCAAGCTATCGTGGTCTAACGACGGCCGCACAGGCAGCGCCCGCACCACCCCCAACTCCGACCCGAAGGCAAAATGCCCGCCGCAAAATCCGTAGAATAACGGCTTCTGGCCCGCCCTATCGCGGGCTAAATAAAGACGGCCCGAGGAACGGTCCCAGGCCGCAATGGCGAACATCCCCACCAGCCGCTCCAAAGTCGCCTCGAAGCCAAACCGCTCCAGCAGCGCCAGCAAAGTCTCCGTGTCCGAACTCCCGCGGAACAGGACCCCGCCCAGCAACGAGCGCAGCTCCAGATGGTTGAAAATCTCGCCGTTGAACGACACCACCCAGCGATGGGACGCCGATCGCATCGGCTGCGCCCCCGCCTCGGACAGCTCTAAGATCGCCAAACGCGTGTGTCCCAGCGCCACCGGACCCTCGGCCCAGACGCCCGAACCGTCCGGCCCCCGATGACCCAGGCGCGCCACCATCGCGCGCGCCAAATCTTCCGACCGCTCGCCCACTACCCCACAGATCCCACACACAGCGCCGCACGCTCCTTCCCAGACACTGGCCCGCTACGCCCCGGCCCCGGACGAACCCTCCGCGATTCCCGACCGCCTCGCTGTGATCCCGGTTACAAATGAGGGGCATACGAAAGTATACACTTTTTCAAGAAGCGACAAACTCTGTCGGCCTAAACCGGCCCAAATCGGCATCTAAGGCCGTAGTAAAATCACTTTATGCAATCCCACAGCAGAACAAACAGCCTTGAAAACACGAGCCCGAATACGTCTACTACAAAAACGTTCCAGGAGTATATATTCAGCCTCTGCATAGGCTGCCGATACTAACTCTACTGTCAGCAACATGGGTACCCGAAATCTACCCGATCGATATGGCACATGGATACGAGACTCTGGTATAGTATATCTGCACCGGATTGGGTTGGAGGGGCGTTAAGTGATCACGTATAGATTTTGTCCAAGGATAAAAAGATGAGAGGCGCCGCCGTAGAAATGCTCGCCCTCTCGGACGCGCCCACCTCTTTTCAGAGAGTGCTGGCCGACCGCAAAGCCCGAGTCGACAGAGAAACCAACGACCCCAGCACGCAGATCATCGCGTGCCCCGGAGGATGTGGTGGAGAAGCCCTGCTCGAGCGCCCCCTCACCGTGACCCGCGACGGCATCTCGCGCACCGTGCAGATGGCCGAATGCCAGGGCAGCTGCCGCACCGAGGTCGCCACCCGCTACTCTCGGCGGCCCCGCATGGTCCGAACCCGCTTCGACCTGCCCTACGTTCCCAGCCTGAAAACCATCAGCGTACCCACCCCCGTCTTGGAGGACGAAACCGTGTCCCGACCCACATCCGCCCACCTGGCCCAACGCCTGTCGGCCGCCATCGCCCGCGCCAAAGTCAACCAGAGCGAGGCCGGCCTGCGCATCGGCTGCTCGCAAAGTTCGGTCAGCAAAATGCTGCACGGCACCTCGGTCGCGGAAAGCACCTCCAGCGCCGCCTTAGCCTGGGCCGACATCGTCCTGAACGCCCCGGAAGAAGAGCAGGCCCCGGAGCCCCAGGAAGCTCAGGCCGAGACCGGGCAAACTCGAACCCAGCAGCCCCAGGCCGGGCCCCAGCAGCCTCAGGCCGGGACCCAGGAGCCTCAGGCCGGGCCCGGAGAAACCCGGTCCCAAGAACCTCAGGCCCCCCTCGGACAGGAACCCCTCCAGGCAGTAACCTCCCTCGACCAAAGCCTCCCAGTCGAAGTTTCAGCCGCCTCCACCGGGGAAGAACAGAGTATGCCTCACAGCTACACCAAAACCAACGGCACCTACGTGAACGGCGGCTCCACCAACGGCGCCGGCAAGCCCCTCGCGCCCACGCCTTACGAAGCCGTCCTGCGCAAGCTGCTCGAAGAAGTCGCCCAGAAGCGACTGGAAGAACTGGCCGGCCCCGCCGCCGAAGGCATCGTCGCCCGCGTCGTCCTGGAATGGGCCGACCCCAACGATCCCCGCAAACCTTAGCCGATAAGGGATGCTGTCCCACATCCTGCGGGAACTGCTGCTCCCGCCCTCGTCCCTGCTGGCCCTATTCCTGGCCGCGGCCCTGCTGCATCGTCGCCAACCCCGGGTCGCCGCCGCGCTCGCCACGACGGCAGCTCTGCTCCTGTATGGACTGGGCCTGCCCCCCGTCGCCTACTGGCTCAGCCGCAGCACCGAGCAGCTTCCCGCCCAAAGCCTGGCGCAGATCCGCGCCTACCAGCCTCAGATCATCGTCGTGCTCGGCGCCGGCGTCGACCTGCACTCGCCCGAGTACGGCGGCCTCACCGTCCCCTCTCAGGAAGGGCTCAAGCGCCTGACCTACGCCGCCTACCTCTCGCGCGAGCTAGGTCTCCCCATCCTTACCACCGGAGGCTACGGCCCCACCCCCGCCGACTCCGAAGGCCAGGCCGCGGCGACCCATCTGCAGGGGGAAAAGGTTGGGGGCGAGATCCTGGTCGAAGCCACCTCCGCCAACACCGCCGAAAACGCGCGCCACGCCGCGGCCATCATCGAAGGCAAAGGCCTGACCCGGGCCCTGGTCGTCACCCACGCCTCCCACGCCGCCCGAGCCAAAGGCGAATTCGATCGCGCCGGACTCCCCGTCCTGGTCGCCCCCACCGGCTATCGAACCTGGCAGCCCTGGGAACGCGGCCCCCTGCTGCTGATCCCCACCCACAACGCCTTCGACGAGTCGTGCTACGCCCTGCGCTGCCACCTGGCCATGCTGTGGCAACTCCTGCGGGGCTAAAGCCCCCATAAGGGGTGGAGAGGGCCGAGGCCCCGGACGGCAGGAGGAGGGGGCTGCCGCCCCAGGACCCGGAAGGGGTTGGAGAGGTCAGAGGCCGGGGTTGGAGGGCGCTAACGCGCCGCCGGACCCGCCGGGGTTGGAGTGGTGGCTCAGTCACGTCTCTGCGGTCGAAGGATGATCGATCGTGTTTTGGCGAGCGCTGGCCTTTCAACCAAATGGTGATAGATGAGACCGCAGACGATACTTACGGCGAGGCACAACACGAGATTCGTGAGATAGGAACCCAGGAACGGAACCCGCTGGCAAATCCTCGAAACTACCGAGACAACTAGCCCGTGGACGAGGAATATAGCGAAAGATGCGTCGCCGAGGTGGGACACCCAACGCGGAATACCAAGTTCTTGTTGGTGCTCTATCAAAACGACAGCCAAAATCATCACAGCGAAGACCATGCCTAGCAAGAAGCGCCAGGAGGACCAAAGACTCGCAATCCTGGCCGCGGGCAAGACGGCGACAAGAGCCAGGAAAAACAACGGTTTACCCGCCTTGAGGGGCAGCTTTGTCAGCAACACCGCAGCAGCGATACCAGCGGCAATTTCCAGGCTGTAGACACTAAAAAGATGCCGATAGAGCGGGGTCATGAACTCCTGGCCCGGCCAAGCCTCTCCCACCAACAGGTAGCTCATGCACACCGCCAGGTAAGACCAAAAGAGCACCGACCGTCGGAACGGAAGAAAATAAAGAAGAAAAACAAGATAGAACAGCATCTCGAAAACCAGCGTCCAGGCGTGCGGGACGACCGGCTTCTCGTAAGAAGGCCAGAGAAGAAAAGAACTGACGATATCCCATGACCTGTCGCTTGCCGACACATTCGGCAGCAACGTGTACAGGAGCACCGTAAGCAAGGCGATGGGCCAATAGGGCGTATAAATCCTTACAAACCGCTTCTTTATATAAGTCCAGGCGGCGGTGGTTGTTCTCGCGTCGTTCCGGTGAATGTAGTAGATGACGAACCCCGAGAGAGGAAAGAAAAAATCAACCCTCAGATCGTTATTGAGAACGAAATCTAGCCAGCTTAGCTTTTGAGAGGGCTCGCCCACGAACGCCCGAGAGCTCACACTAGAGTGATGCAAACAGACAAAAAGTGCCGCCAAGGCACGCCCGGCTTGCAGGGAATACAGCTTGCGCCTCTCCCCTTCTTGCACGTATGTCCCTGAACTCATAGACCCAAAGCCTCCACCGCCCACAATAGGGCATCGAGAGAGCTTTAGCCTCTTTTCTGACTCGTCGGGGTCGGGGTTGTGGTTGGGGCTAGCAGATTCTCCTCCAGGTAGGGCGAGTCGATTTTCGCCTTGCTCAGAATCCGGTGCATCACCTTGGCCCGCTCCGCCTCGACCAGGATGTTGTCGATGGCCGGCTGGACATCGTCGAACGACGCCTTCCGCTCCGCGATCTGATAAATCGCGAACCCGCCCGCGTTGGTCAGCGGCGGAGTGATCTGCCCCACCTCTAGTTGGGACAGCGCCTCGGCCGTGGCCGGCCCGAACTGCTCGCGAATATCGCCCAGAGTCAGCGAACCCAGAGCCGACACCATCCCGCCGTCTTGGGAGAACTTCTTGCCCGCCTCAGCCGGGTTCACCCCGTTGCGCAGGGCGGCCACGAAGCCGTCGGCCTTGGCCCGGCTCTCGAAGCGCATGCCGCGCAGGGTGTAGATCGTCAGGTCCTTCTTGAAGGTCTCGAACACCTCGGTCTTGCGCGCCTTGTCCGTCTCCTTGCCGATGATCTGGCGCAGCAGAATCTCCGCCTCGGCCTCGGGCAGATGAATGGCCCCTTGGGGATCGTTCTTGAACCGCTCTTTCAGCTCGATCCGCTCTTCCGGGCTCAGCGACAGCTTCAACCGCTCCGCCTCCTGACGGATCGCCTCCTGCTCGGTCAAACGCTGCAGCACGGCCGGACCGTGGGCCATCTCCAGCGACTGGATATAGAGCCCCATCGGGATCCGGCGCCCGTTGACCACCACCGCGGGCTCGTTGCCGCCCAGCGCCGGCCCACGCCCCCGTTTGGGACGGTAGGTCTCGCGGAACAGGAAGGCGGCAAACACCGCCATCAGCGCCAGGAAAAACAGCGCGATGATCCAGCCCTGCTTCTTCTGCAGCCAGGCCAGCCATCCGTAGCGCTCGCGACGCCGGGCCCACTCGCGGGCGCTTTGCTCGGACCGCTTGTGGTTCCAGATCTGGAACCGCTGGTAGGCCAGTTTCAGCTTCGACTCGCCCGAAGCGGCCCGCTGGGCGCGCCGACGCTCGCCCGACAGCGTGCGCCGCTGCTCCCTGGCCAGCGCCCGACGAAGCCGGGCGTCCTGATACGATCTGGTAAACTGCAGGCGCTGCCGGCGCCACCACTGTGAAAACCCCATACCCAATCCTAAATGCGATTTCGCCTGCTAGCCTTATCGGCCGTCAGGCAGCACTCGATAGTCTTGTTCTATTAAGCGGCACGACACTTGCCGCCAGCCTCGCTCGGTCCAGCGCCACCGGTCCTTGGAGCGAGTCGTCAGCTTCACCCTCTGAAGCTGCGTCTTTTGCACGTTGCTGAAAATCTCGGCCTCGATGGTGTCGACCACCTCGCACTCTGCCTCGTCCTCGGACAGCAGGCGAAAGTTACCGATCACGCCGCTCTCCCGAAGCGAGACCGCTTTGGCCAAAAAGTCGGCCAGCCATGTCTTTTCGTCGATCGGGTTCATCGGATAGCCGTCCAGGTCGTAGGCTTTGAAATCAGCCGACCGGTAGGCCATCATCCCCGCGCGATACTTCAGCGCAGCCGCCTTGTAGGTGCTGGCGTAAGCCGCCTCGATCTCGGCGCGCGGCACGGCCAGCGCTGGGGCCCAGAGGGCCAATAGTAAGAGAGTGGAGAGTGAGAGACGGAATATCGTCATAAGTGTCTCGATAAAGCAAAGATAGAAAGAGAAGGCCGCGGACAAGCCGGGCCTTCTCTCTCGTCAGTCCGAAGCAAAGGAGTTAGCCGATAACGGCCGACTCCTTGCGTCCGCGACGGTCGGAAACCACGAAGAACAGCAGCATCGCGATAGCGATCGGCAGCCCCGCGGAAGCGGTGTCGATTTCGGGGACGAGTTGAACGTTGGTGACTGCGAATCCCCCATAGGTGCTATTCGTACCAACCACACCGTAGCCGAATCCAATGATCCAATTGCCAGCGGTGACGCCGGTCAATGTGTAGCTTGTTCCAGCAAGTCGGCCTGCAGCGGTGGCCGCACTACCCAACACCCGGTTCACACGGGAGTCCGGCCGCTGTGCAGTACCCAGAGCCAAACCCGAGTCTCCGTTCATCAGAGTAGGGCTTAGCTCGCTGTTCGCTTGACCACCACGAATAAGTGTACCCGTGTAATCGTCAGTATTGAACAGGAACACGAAAGGGTCCCCAGTCTGTCCGTTTGAGTTCACGAACCCAACAGCATCGAAAACAATGCTACCGTTAGCTGAGGTCGTGAAGGCTTGATAGATCCCGGTGAGCTTCGCGTCGCTCATTGCGTTTCCAAAATTGGACGCAACTGCACCAATCGAAGTCGAGTTGAATACAACTTGGTTAAAGAAGCTCTGAGAGCTTGCACCCGCAGTCCCTCCGCGACCAACGACTAGCCCGTAGGTGTCGCCCCCAAGGATGTTCGAGTTGGTCTGTCCGAAAGCTACTGAAGCGCCTCCAGCAACTCCCGCCGTCGACCAAGCCGACCCGTTCGAGAAATTTGAATTTTGGATAGCCGGAGCAGCAATTGCACCTTGGATCATGACCAAGGCTGCAAAAAGCGCGCCAACTATCCGACTTTTGACCTGCAAATCGATTCCTCCCTAAATAATAGAGCACGCAAGATATCTCTCACGCACCGGCGCTGTTGACTACATAAGGGGAACATCCTCTACAGAAAGGACCGATTGCGGAAATTCTGTCCAGGTGGCCGTTCTACACCCAAAGGTCCCAGCGCTGGAACACCACCACGTGCACCGCCACGCAAAGGTTGGCCACCGCATGCGCCACCACCGCGTCGCTCAGCCGGTTGCGGAACGTTCCTGCGTAGGCAAAGGCCACCCCCGCCACCAACCCCGCGAACCAGGCCTGATGCAGCAACCCGAAGGCCAGAGAGCTGACCGCCACGGCCTTGAGCGGCAGCGAGTCGAACCGCACCGCCGTAAAGTCCTCCGCCTGCAACCGGCGCAGCAGATAGCCGCGGAAGGCCAACTCCTCGACCACCGGCACCAGAAACACCGAACCGATCAGGCGGGCGAGTAGCCATATCGCCGCGATATTCTCCGGTAAGTGGTGCCTGGGATCGTCCGCCTCGCCCACCGGGACTAGCCCAATCCACAGAACGTAGACCAGCACCCCTAGCGGTAAGGTACGAAAGTCCGGCGCGCTCCACAGCCCAAGCCTGGCGTACCGCCTGGCAAACCCCAGCAGCAGCCCCGCCACCAGCAGGCTCCGCACCGGGTACAGCACGTCCACCTCGGACACGAACGCCGCGAACAGCAGGGTCAAGAATAGCTGCAGCGCCAGCGGCGCCAGGAACGGCAGCGAGGGAAACTCGTGGGCCTGTCCGCGAGAGCGATGGAACAGCTTGAACTTTTCGACCACCGCCAGAAAGCCGAAGCCCAGGAAGACGAAGGCGATCCAGCCGCCCCGCGAGTGAAACGCCTCCAGCGCGACCTCGGGAGAAACGTAGGCGCCAAGTAGCAGTAAGCAGGCCAGCCGCACCCCGTTCCCCACATAGCTCAGACCCGCTGCCAGCGGCAGCATCACCAGAGCTCCGGGAAAACGTAGCTCCCGACGACGCACGACCATATAGATAGTCAAAAAGACCAGAATCAGCCCGATCCCCTCGAATCCGGAACAGTGGTAGCCCACCTGCACGACGAAGGACGATAGGCCCATGGTGCCTTTGGTCGCGTCCACCTGGGGATGAAAACCCAGGACCCCAAGAACTCCCGTGCAGATCTTGATCGACCCGTTGATCAGGGCGTCCGAGGTCAGCGGACTTCGACCTCGCTCGGCGGCAAGGATCAGCAGATACACCAGCATCCCGTACCCGCCGTAACGCCGGGCCAGCGGCCACCAGATGCCGGGCGGCAGCAAACAGCTCAGCCAGCTGAGCCCAAAGGCGCCCCCCAGCAGGGTCAGGGCGCCCAGCCCCAGCGCGACCGACTCGGTCAGGCAGAGGAGAAGTAATCCGCGAAAGCTCAGCGCTAGCACTCCTGCCGACAGAACGTGCAGCGCCAGCGCCCGCCCAAAGCCGGGCCGGGGCGGCAGCGTCGGCAGGCGGCGCCACACGGCGTAGGCCGCCACGCCCGTGGTGACCGCCAGCAGCGCCAGCTTTAGCAGCGGCAGCTTGATGGTACGGTAGACTAGCCAGCGCCCCTCGATAGAAAGCTCGCTGATCAGGCCCAACTCTAAAGCGAGCAGCAGAAAGCAGCCCGCCCAGCGCAGCCAGGCGCGGCGTTGGTCCGGATCAGGGGCAAAGAGGCGGGACATAGGCAACCCTTTTAGGCTCGGCCGATCCGCCGTCCTCCTGAAGCCCTTTCTCCACGGGTGCCGGTGGGCAAGTCCGTCCTGGCAGGTGTTCCCCGGGCCAACGCTAAGCCGCCCGCCATGCCTCGCTTTTTCCCAGCGCTGCAGGTCTCGCTCGAGCTGTTTCGCGGGCCCCAGCCCGATTTTGAAGACATGCTGCACCTGAAATCCCACGGGGTCCGGGCGCTGGTCAACCTTCGCCGCGAAGCCACCGAAAGCGAATTCTTCGCCCGCCAGGCCGGGCTGGAATATCTGCACCTGGCGGTGGAAGACTGGAATATTCCGCAGGAAGGCCAGATCCGCGAATTTTTGCAGTTCCTGAATATTCCGCAGAATCGACCCGCCCTGATCCATTGCGCCATGGGCGTAGGCAGAACCGGAACCTTCGTCGCCTGTTACAGAGTGGCCAAAGGTATGACCGCCGACGACGCCATCCGCATGACCAACGACGAATCGCCCCTGCGCGGCGTGACCATGAACCGACTCCAGCAGGACTTCGTCCGCAGCTTCCGGCCCTGACGCACTCCCAGATAAAGACCGTTTCTGAACCTAACGCCCTTCCGCCCTTGTCTTCTCTCAATCGACCCCGCTTCTGGCTCCACCACATCGGCCTGCTGGCCCCGCTGCTCTGCCTGGCCGGGACGGTCGCCGTCTACTCCACCGCCCTGAACCCCGGCCTCCCGCTGCTCCTGGCCAACGCGCTGGCCGCCCTATTCTGCGCCTGGCGGCTGCTCTCGTCCCGCCGTCCGTTCTACCATCCCGGGCTCGATATTTTGCTGGCCCTGGCCCTCTGGGCCGCCCTCTCGGCCACCACCGCGCTCGACCCTTATCTGGCCCAGCGCAGCCTGGCTACCGGGGTCGGCGGCTGCGGGCTGACCCTGGGCCTGGTGGTCGCCATCCGCTCTTCCAGGGACTGGAAGCTCGCCGCCTACGGGCTGGTCGGCTTCACCGCCCTGGCCTCGATAGCCGCCTGGCCCGCCGCCTTCGCCGTGGCGCGCCAGACCGGCCACCTGCCCGCCCTGACCGGCACCTACAACAACCCCGACGCTTTCTCCATCCTGCCCCTGAGCGGCTTCTGCCTCGGTTTCGGCCTGCTGGCCCGGCGACGCGGCGCCGGGACCGGTCTGATGCTGGCCCTGCTCGGGGTGCTGGCCCTGTCGCTGGCCGCCACCGGATGCCGCTCTGCCCTGCTGGGCGCAACGCTGGGACTGGGCCTCTCCTTCGCGCTTATGGCGACCCACCGCAGCCGCCGTCTCGCCAAGGCCCGCCCTCTGATGATGGCGCTGCCGATCGTGGTCGTGATGGCGCTGCTGCCGCTCTCGAACTTTGGCCTCTCCGGCCTGGACAAAATCTCCCGCACCTTCAACGACGCCGCCTTGCGCAACGAAGCGACCCGCCTGGAAGTGGCCTACTACGGATGGCGCGCGGTAGCCCAGCACGCCGTGCTGGGCGCCGGACCCGGCTGCTTCGGCCTGGCCTATCAAACCGTCCGTCCCGACCCTCACCCCGACGACTACATCAATCTGGCCCACAACGACCATATCGAAATGGCGGTCGAACTGGGCTTCCCCGGTCTGCTGCTATGGGCAGCCGCGCTGGCCGCCGCTGCCCACAAAGCTTACGACGGGCTCCTGCACGGACGCCGCCCCGCCGAAGCTGCCGGCCTGCTGGCCGCCCTGGCCGCGCTGATCGTCTTCGCCTTCTTCAACTTCATCGTGAGCGAGCGCCCCTCGTTCTGGGTCCAGTGCTACCTTCTGGGGTTGGCCTACGCCTTCCCCAGCGAGCGCTCGGCCCGCCCCGAACCCAAGCTCGCCCGCCTGCTCTTGACCTTGCCGCTGCTCGCCCTGGCGCTCTGGGGGGTCACCTTCGCAGCCCGCCTCCTGCAGGCCGACAGCTACGCCGCCACGGCGCGCGGGCAGGCCGAAGGGCTGCTCTTCGAAAGCTCCGCCGGCGCCTGGGACCAGGCTATCGCCCTGCAGCCCGAGCGCGCCGCCTTCCGCCAGTCGCGCGCCGAAGTCGCCCGCAAACTGGCCACCCTGGGCGTTTATAGCGAGGCGCCGGTGGTCGAACGCCAACTCCGCTCCGCCCTGCTGGCCAGCCCCGCCAACACCGGGGTGATGGTGCAGCTGGCCCTCTGGTTAGCCCAGAGGGGGGAAACCAAAGAGGCCAAAGCGCTCCTCGACCAGGCCTCGCGCCTGGCGCCCGGCAGCCCCATGCTGAAACGCCGACGTCAGGAGCTAGCGGTCGGCCAGGGCCGCTGGGCCGAAGCCGCCGCCCAGGCCTGGGCGGCCTACAAGACCACGGGCCAGGGCCTCACCTCTCTGGCCGAACTGGTCATCGCCGCCGAACTTGCCAACCCCGGCGCGGGCTGTGCCTTGCTTCGAGAGTGGACCCGAACCCCCAACGAGCGGTCGAGCCTTCTCTGGCAAGAGCTGTTCCGGCAGACCGAGACCCGAAAACTTGGCGCCCCCCGGCTGAGTTTTGCCCTGCTCAGGGTCGAACTGTCCCCTACCGATCTGTGCGCCAAGCTGGCTCTGGCCCAGGCAGCGGCCCAAGGCCCGGGCGGGGTCGAGCAGCAGTTTCAGATCCTGGGCAAAGCGCTGGCCGAAGCCTCCCTGACCACGGACCGCTCGCCCTGCCTGGAACCCGCGCTCCTGCTTTGGACCAGCCGGGCCGTCGATCGGGGGCAAGTGGCCGCCGCCCAAGAGCGGCTGGGCGGGATTCTGCAGGACCAGCCCCGGCTCCACCGGGTCCGTCTGCGCCTGGCCGACCTGCTGGCGGTCCAGGGTCAACGCGCCGAAGCCACCGCCCTGCTCAAAGACGGCCTGAGCTTCGACAACAGCTCCGTCGATCTGCACCTGGGGCTCGCCCGCCTTTACCGCGCCGGCGGCTCGGCCGACCTGGCCCGAGCCTACGCCAGGGATGCCCTACGCCTGGACCCTACCAGTCAGGAAGCCAAATCGCTGCTTAAATAGTTCAACAAGACTTATTCAAGGATGTACAAGACGTACACACCCTGGCATAAGCCAACACTAGCCCAACTCGTCTAAAAAGCCGCATCTTCGCCGACCACAATGCTCAGCATGAAGAAACTTCTCTTCTGGCTGGCCTTGTGTGGAGCCGCCGCTGCTCAACCTGTTGTCTCTTCCGCACAACTCGACCAACTGGTCCTCCCCGTCCCTGACGGATGGTACCGCGTGCAAGACCCCACTCACGGGGACAAACTGGTTCTGGCCAGCGACGGCCCGGCCGACCGCCAGGCCCTGCTCCTGATCACCCGGGCGCCTGCCCAGAACCGCACCCTCGACGGCGTCCTGAAAGCGGAAAAGACCTACGTGGTCACCCGCATGAACGGCGTCCTGGGCACTACCGGACGCACCACCGTCGGGGAACTGCCGGCCGTTCAACTCGACTACAGCGGCGCCTCGACCGTGGCCGGCAACGGCCCTCGCGACTTCCAGCGCACGGTGATCCAGAAGGGCGACGACTTCTACATCTTGCAAGCCGTCGCGCCGGCCGGGGTACTCTCCGACCACAGCGCGACGCTGCAGGGCGTCTACGACGACCTCTCCTGGTCCGAGGAGAGCCTGCAAGACGCCGGGTCCGAGGCCGCTTCGATGGAAGAATCCGCCGTCGACTCCCCCGCGCCGTTGCCGGAACAGCCCGCCGAACCTGGTGGGGAAAGCGTAGGTCCGTGAGGGCCCGGGGCATCGTGGGGGTCACATGTCTCGGCTTGCTTTGCTTCGCCTATCCAACTTTTGCCAACTCCGGGCCGCCCGGGGCGGTTCGCCAGGAGGCGGCCAGCGGTCAGGTGCTGGCCAGCCGTGACGGCCAGGTCTGGGCCGCGCTGCAGGCCCCGACCCTGCAGCCGGGCGATCGGGTTCGCACCGGACCCGACGGCCAGACTGTCCTCCACTTCTCCAGCGGCGACCGGATTCGCCTGGCCCCTGGTTCGGAACTGGTCTGGCAGTCGACCCGCTCGGGCCGGACCGAACTCGAACTGCAGCGAGGCCAGCTGTACGGCCAGGCCGCCGGTAACCTGCGGGTCGATACCGCCCGCTCGCGCACCACGGCCTCGCGAGGCGAATTCTTCCTGCAAACTCAGACCGCAGGGGCCCGCCTGCAGGTGCTCGGCGGCAACGCCAGGCTGGTGTCCAAGGACGGCGACGCACCGCGCTATCCGGACCTGGGCCGCCTGCCTCCCGGCGTCGACGGACAAAAACTGCTGGGGCGACAGAACGCCACCGATCAGATGGTGGGCGACTTCGATCCCTCCGAAGACACCAGGCTGGCCGGGGGTCCCAGCAAGGGCAAGGACGCCGGGCCGCGCAAAGCGACCTCTAGCGAGGCTGTAGGCAGCTTTCACGAACTGCGACCCGATGCCGACATCGTGGCGCCCACTCCCCCCGCTCCGCCCGTTGTCCAGGCCACGCCACCGGCCGTGGCCTCTCCTCCGCCCACCGTGGCGGTGGCACCCGCCGCGGCCGTGGGGGGAGGCACCTCTCCGTTCCTTTTTGGAGGGATCGGAGGGCTGGCGCTGGTGGGAGTGCTGACCGGAGTAACCCCCGGCGGGGACGACGACAACGAGGTCACGGTGCCGCCGGCCGAAAACCCGCCCGTGCCCTCGCCCTCGCGGTCTTAGAGGCGTCGCCATGCAACGTCGACAGTTTCTCAGCGGCCTCCTCGGCCTGGCCGGATGGGCTCTGACCGCTCAGGGAAGGGCGTTCGCCGCCGCCCAGAGCCTTCCGGGGCTCTCCCGGGTCGTCGGTAGCGACCTCGACTATCAAGCCGTCGAAGGCGATAGCCTGCTTTCCATCGCCCAGAGCCACGGGTTGGCCATCGAACACCTGGCCTTTGCCAACGGCTTCGCAGTGTCGGCCGCCCAGGTCGTCCCCGGCACCACTCTGCGCCTACCCAGACGTCGCATTCTGCCGCTCGATCCGCCGGCGGACGGACTGGTGCTCAACGTCCCCGAACGGGGCCTGTACCGCTTCTCTCAGGGTGGGTTCCAGGAGTTCCTCCCGGTTGCCGTGGGCGCCCCGCCCGACACCCTGACCCCCCTGGGTCAGCACACCGTGGTGGAAAAGGTGGTCGATCCTACCTGGTACCCGCCGTCCTGGGCGGCCGACCGTCGGCCCGTGCCGCCCGGCCCCGACAACCCTCTGGGCGACCGCTGGCTGGGCCTGTCCGCTCCCCGGGTCGGCATTCACGGCACGAACAACCCGATCAACGTCGGCGGGTCGGTCACCCACGGCTGCATCCGCTGCTACCCCGACGACATCCGCCGCCTGTTCACCAACACCGCCGTCGGGACGACCGTCCGCATCGAATACGAAACGGCCAAATGGGGACGGGACAGCAGTGGGACCCTCTATCTGGCCAACTTCCCGGACCTTTACGGCCGCTCGGACTCGGTAGCTCGAGCGGGCAAACTGCTGAAGGGAGGCCCCGCCCAGGCCCTTCTGAGCGACCCGAACTTCCGGACCAAGCTGCAGATGACCCTGGGCTTAGCCCTCGATCTCGACGCGGAACTAGGGCGAGTTCAGGGGTAAAAAGGCTTGACCAAAAGATGACCCTTCAGGCTAAAACTACGAACTATACCCTGCCCTTCCCTGGACACCAACCTGGACAAAACCGGATTCCGACCTGGAAATCTCCCAAATGGAGAAGCCCGGTCGACCCAGCGCCAACATCTACCCTGGTAGTAGTTGGGATAGGATCCAGCCGAGGGGTACCTCCCCGAGGATGTTCCGACCGCCCCCCAGGGACGGTGGGATACCGGACCGACGTTCCGTTGAATAGGGTGGGGAAGGACGGGGGGACCGGCACGCTAGGTGTCCTGGCTCCAAGAATAACTGGAAAGAATCTGAAAGGTATGTTGCTCCGCTTCCCCCGTCACGAACATCTCGCCCACCCTCAGCCAGGCGTGGGCCTCCAACCCTTCCTCGCTAGGATGGCGACGGACGCCCAGCGACAAGGTATGCGGCACGCCCTCCCGCTTCAGCAACGAGGCGGCCGCCAGGGCGCGATTCAGGCAGTTGGCGTTCCAGGGCACCCGGTCCGCCAACCCGTTCACCACCCTGGCGACCCGCTGCACCGCGACCGGATCGCTCGCGTCCGGCGCCGCCGGACCGCCCAGAACTCCCAGCCGACCGGACCAAAACCGGAACGGTAAGCTCAGCACCACAGCCCGCCACACCGCCAGCAGCAGCAGCGCCCGCAGCGCCATCGCTCGCTCGGGTCGGGGCAAAGCCCAAAATCTCTTCAAGGAACTCCCCATTGAACCACCTTCTTCCCCAGGCGACGCCGGCCGACACCGCCACCGAGAACCTTCTCGCCGTACTGTCACGCCACGCCCCTGACCGCTCGTTCTCGTCCGCCGATTGGCGGGGGATAGAGCAGGCGGCTCGGCGCTATCGGGTAGCCGGGCTCACCCTCGAGCGGCTTCGCCGGCACGGCCTATCGGCCCCGGCCGAAATCGACGCCGCCCTGCGCGACGAAGGCCGCGCCCTGGCTGCTCGGGCCGCGGGCAACTGGTGGCTATTCGACGGGATAGCTGCCGCGCTCACCGCGGCGGACATCCCCTTCATCCGCCTCAAGGGGTCCCACCTGGCTCGCTGCGTCTACGAAAGCCCCAGCCACCGCTTCCAGCGCGATTTCGATATTCTGGTGCACAAAAAACATCTGAACCAAGCTCAGAGCCAGATCGAGGCCTTAGGGTTCTATCGCAGTCAGGATTTCGAAGGCTACAACCTGACCTTCAAACGAGACGGCGTGCCTTTCAGCCTAGAGCTCCATTGGGACGTCCAGCGTCGGCCCTGGCTGTTCGACATAAAGGTCTCCGACCTGTGGCAACGAGCCGAGCCGGCTCCGGATGGCCAGGGACTGCGCCTTTCCCTGGAGGATGAGATCGCCTACCTTTGCCTGCACCTGTCCAAACATCGCTTTTGGAACGAAGTCATTCCGATGCTAGATATTTTAGAGCGGCTCCACGTCCAGGGAGAAAGAGTCTGCTACTCCTCTCTCAAGCGTCGGTTCGAAGATTGGCACGCACGGAAACCCGCCGCGCTGGTCCTCTCGGTGCTCACGAAGCTTTTCCCTCGAGATACTCCGACCGAGCTTTCCCGGCTGCTCCCGCATCCTCCGTCGGCTCTCACGAACTACGCCTGCTGGCGTGTCAGCGCCCCGGACGATAGAAACTTAGAAGACCGCAAGCGCATGGTCCGAATCGCGACCTATCGCAAGCATCAGCGCCTTTGGTCCTCACTCCTGGACAGCGAACCAGGGAAGCCTCGGCGCTCTCGAGGAGAGAAAGTGGCACTGTTATTCGGCAAACTTGGGCGCCTGGGCCGCTCATTGACCCTGGCAGTTACCGGCGGCCGCCTCGAACGGACGCGCCTGTCGCTGGAAAAGGAGCTCTGCGAATGGTGCTAGTCACGCGTTCCACCTATCGCGCCTTCGGGCGGAATATCTCCAGCGACCTCGACCTCCCCGAACTTCAGCCCTCCGAGGCGTCCCGGGCCTCGACCGACCTCACCATCAGCCTGGCCTCGCTCGGCGCCCCCGGGCCCCAGGCGGGCGAACCGGGGCTGCTTTACCCCTGCGGCCCCGACGCCTATCGCCTGGACGTGGCCGATGTCGGCAGCTACCTGATTCGGCAGAGCGGCCGGGAGATTCTGGTCGATCCGCTGCCCGGGGCAGCACCCGAAGTCGTCCGTATCTTTTTGCTCGGCTCGGCGCTGGGCACAGCGCTGCATCTTTCCGAAGGTCTGGCGCTGCACGCCAGCGCGGTCGAAATCGACGGTCGGGCCGTCCTTTTTGTGGGCGACTGCGGCGCCGGCAAATCGACCACCGCCGCCGCCTTCGTCCAGCGCGGCTACCGAATGGTGGCCGACGACGTGGCCTATCTCACCCTCGAGTCGGGCCGCCCTCTGGTCCACCAGGGTGTGAAACGGATCAAGCTCTGGCAGACCTCGGTCGACGCCCTGGACCTGGAAGGGGCCGACCTGACGGGCGTGCACCCCGACTACCCTCAGCGTCGCTCGCTGGCCGTGGCCGACCGCCAGACCAGCGCGGTCCTGCTCGGCGCCGTCGTCGTCCTGACGCCCGGCCCGGAGAGGTCGGTTCGCCTCGAAAGGCTGCACGGATTAGCCGCGCTGTCGGCCCTGGTGCAGAACACCTATCGCCCCTCCTTTGTCGCCACCCTGGGGCAAGGCGCCGCCCATATGGCCAAGGTGGCCACCATGGCCCAGGGCCTGGCCGTCTACCGACTTCACCGCCCGGACCAGACCATGTCCATCGACCCCGTCGTCCAGGCCACCATCACCCAATTCAGACACAGCCCAGAAAAGCGAGGAACCCGATGAACGCCACTGCCAACACCTTGACCTTGACCCGAACCGAAGTCCCCCGCTGCGACCTGGACGGCGAAACCGTCCTGTTCAGCCCGCTCGACGGCTCCTACTTCGGCCTCAACGCCGTCAGTTCGCGCATCTGGGACCTGCTGGAAACCCCCACCACCCTGACCGCCATCTGCGCAGCCCTGGGCAAAGAGTTCGATGTCGACCCCACCGTCTGCGAAGAACAGACCGTTGCCTTCCTCAGCCGCCTCGAAGCCGCCGGTCTTCTGCGCCGCGCCTAGCGCCGCACTCACCGCCTCAAAATCTCGAAACTCTCCGTGGAAAAAAGAAAGGAAACGCGCCGGACCCGGCGCTGGAAATAACCATGAAACGCACCTGGATCACCCCCGAAATCACCAAACTCGAAATCAAAGAGACCGCCACTCACCCGATCGGCTCCTAGATGACGAGAAAAAGAATAAGGACGGCTGACTCAGCCGTCCTTATTCTGCGAGCAAGGTTCGTAGGGCTAGTTGTGAGCCGAACAGCAAGCGTCGCGACGCAGGATGCTATTCGGCGAATAGATAGCGGCGTCGACGTCCTGGATCGTTGCGCCGGCCAGGGTCTCGCCGGTCACGGTGCCGCTGCTATCACCGCCGCCACCCGCCAGAAGGGCCAGCAGACCGGCTCCGAACGAACCGCCCAGCGCCGGGAACAAGGAAAAGCCGGAACCGCTCGAGGCCGCGCTCGACGAAGAAGCGGACTTCTTCTTGGGCGCTTTGCCCTTGGCACCAGAGGTGGCCTTGTCAGCGGCCGGCACATGCTGCTCGGTCGAGGCATAGGCCAGGGCCAGCGAAGCGCCGTCAACGCCGGCCGGCAGTTCGCCGGCCAGCGGGTACTCGGCGGACGAACCGTCCAGTCCCACCATCTTCGGCTTCCCCTCGATCACGCTCAGCGAGGCGCCATCGCGGTCGGTCGAGACGATGAACTCTCCGCTCTCGGCAACCGTGCTAGAGCCCGTCGTATGAATCTCGACCGGGGCGGTGGCTCGCGCCATCACGCGACCGCGGTGCAACAAGACTTCGGCGCTTTGCGAACGACCGACGACCAACTCGCTGTTCGGGGCCATGCGTACCATGTTGCCGTTGTCGAAGGCCAGGGTCAGTCCACCCTCTCCGGTGCGCAGGGTGCTGCCTTCGGCGATCGGGCCAGCCTGCAAGCGGCTCCACGAGCCTTCCCCGGTCTGCCGCAGCGCCTGTCCGCTAACCGACTGGGCCACACAGCCGTGAGCCTCGTCGGCCGCAAACGAGATCTGGCCCGCACAGAAGGTGGCGATGGCGATTCCTGCGATAATTCTACGATTCATGGTGTTCTCCCCAGGTAGCGGTACAAAGTCGTTCCGGTCGCATTCTTGTGCTCGCGAGACGCTCCTGCAGAAATAAGAGCTTCAAGCTTATTTCGTCGCCTTCTTGCCGGCTTTCAGCAGTCGAAGCCGCGACGCCGCCGTTCGGTTCTGCGGCTCCAGACGCAGCGTCGTCCGGTAATAGTTCAGCGCCAGCTCGCGAGAACCCAGCGACTCGTACACCTCGGCCAGCGCTTGATTTAGCTCGACCGCGTCCGGGTTGCTCGCCAGCCCCTCCCGCAGCACCGAGATGGCGTCGGCCCCACGCTCTTCCTTCAGGTAAAGCTTGGCAAGCTCGGCGCGAACCAGCGTGTCGCCGGGATGCTCCTCGACGTGCATGGCCAGGCGGTCTCGCACTCGCCCAGCCTTGCCAGCGCTTATCCCCAGCGCCGCCCAACGCACCAGCAGCCGGTCCTCGCAATAAGAATGGTCCGCCGTCGAAGTCTGCGCCTGCGAAACCAGCAAGTCCAGAGCGGAATATTCCGCGCTCTCCCCAGAAAGCTGGCCTTTGGCCGCCGCCAAGTCGACCTTGGCGCAAAGGTCCTCTGGCACCAGACGAACTTTCAGCCCTAGAAGCGACGCCGCAGGCTCCCAGAGCTTGCGTTCCTGGGCCAGCGCGACGCCTTCGTCCAGGACGACCGAGAAGTCTTCGGCTGACCGGCCCGAGAGCCCCAGAGCGTAGCGCGCTGTGCTTCCCGGCTCTTTGATTTCGGCCGCCACCAACAGCTGGGCCAGAGTCATCTTGCGGCGGCGGTCGTTCCCAGGCGACTCCAGAAGCGCAACCGCGCGGGCGAAATCCCCCTCTTGCATCGCCACCGCCGCCTGACGTTGGGCAACCAGCGCGCTGCCGGGGGCGACCGCCTTGGCCCGCTCCAGCCATGGCGTCGCCTCCCCCGGGCGGCCGGCCCGGGCCAGAATATCGGCCAGCTGCAGATACACCGCCAGATTTTCCGGGCTATGCTCCAGCCCGGCCTCCAGCTGAAGTAGCGCCCGATCGATGTAGTCTTTGTCTTCCGTGAAAGCGGCCAGCTTCCGATAGTTCTCCGCCGCCTGCTGCCGGGTCAACGTTCGTTCCGGCATCCAGCGCACCGAAGACTCCATCATCGTCGCCGCTTGGTCCAGATCCAGCGCCTCGATCTGCACTAACGCCTGGGCTCGAAACCCCTCGCTGACCAGCGCCCTCACCCCGAAGACGGCCGTCCATCCTCCAAGGATCAGCGCGACCACGCCCATCCCAACCGCTTGATATCGTCGGACCGCTGCCGGCTCCCGCGGGGGAAGCGCCCAGATCAGGCTGAACAAGGCCACTTCCCACCACAAGGTCGGCAGCTTGCTCACGATAAAATTAAAGCAGCTAAAGACCGCGGTCGCCACCAGCGCCATAGCCATCCCGCAGGCCTCGAACGAGCGCGAGCGGTCGCGGTAGCACTGAGTCAGACGATGGCAGGCGCTCACCCAGAGGGCCAGCCACAGCAACGCTCCTACTATCCCGGTCTCGACCGCCGTTTCGATAAAATCGTTATGAGCCAGGTCGAAATGGTCGTTAAAACCGGGCTGGCGCACCTTCTGGTAGGCCATCCCAAACGCCGCCGGGCCGCAGCCGAACACGGGGTAGAGCAAGGCTCCTTTGGGGCCGTCGCGCAGCAACTGCAGGCGCTGGGTTTCCTGGCTGATAATGTCGGTGTTCAGGCTGCGCAAGATGCGCTCGAGCCCCATCAGTTCGAACTGGGTTAGTAAGACCAGACCAAAGAGCACCGACATTCCCGCCCCGGCTAGAAGAAGCTGGTCTCGGCGCGAGTTCTTTCTGGCCACCAGCAAGGCCGCAAAGACGACGGACCCGACGGCGACCCCTAAAAAAGCCGCTCGGCAGCCCGTGGCCACCAGGGTCGCAGCGAGAACGACACCTTCGACCAGCAGCAGGCGCCACAAAGCCTTCGACCGCTCTTTCAGCAGAGCGCAGGCCACGGTCAAACCGAACATCGGAATCACCGAGAACAGGTCACGATTCTCGAAAACGCCGGAAACGTAGCGAAAGCGGCCGTAGTCCGCCGCCTCGCGAAACGCCTCCGGCCAGGCCGCCAAACTGATCATGGTCGCCAGGAGCACGAACAGATGGGCGCAGCGCCGCCACTCCCGACCGCTGACGATGCAGCTTCGCGCGACCAGAACAAAAGCACCGGCCGCACACAGCGAAGCCACAGCGCGCTCACTAAGGTAGGCGTCCAGACTCTGCAGCCCGCTGACCGCGCACCAGACCAGGTAGAGAAAGAACAACGGCTGACCGGGGTGAAAGGCCCGAGCGTTCCCTGCACCACGAAAGGTGGCGATCGCTGCCAGCATGGACAAGACTCCGCCCGCCATCAGCGGCAGGCCCGGAACCAGATGGGTACTGTGAATCGTGATCGGCAGCGCCAAGAGCGCCAGGCAGACCCACCAGGTCTTCGGCGCTCGAAGCCGGTCCCAGAAGCCTTCCCCTCCCTCGCCGCCGCGGGGGCTACGGCTTCGGCGCGAGCGGGTCACGGGGCCCACCGGTAGTCAGCCACCAGGGCGCGATGGTCCGATCCGACATCCACCGTCCAGGCTCGCAAAGGGCGAAGCTCGGATGGCGACATCAGATGGTCGATTTTCAGAATCGGGAACGCCGCGGGATAAGTGTAGCCGTACCCCACACCCGCCGTGTCGTACGCTTCTGCTCTTCCCGAAAGAAGATATTGGGCCAGCGGGGTACCCAGCGGCGCGTTGAAATCGCCGCCGACCAGGGCGGGCACGGAATACGATTTTAGCAGCTTCAGGATCGTCTCGCCTTGCCTTTGCTGTTCGGACACGGTGGCTTCCAGGTCGACCGGGCGAAATCCGAACTGTTTCAGGCCGTGCAGGTTCGCGACCACAAGCCGACGCCCTTTCCCTTCCACGGTGACCATCTGCACGCAGCCTTCTCGAGAGTTTTGCTGGTCCACCACCGGCAGCTTCGTTGCCACGAAAAGGGACATGCTATAATGCTTGGCGTGTTCCGTCTCGGGCGGCTCGCCGGACACGAAAAGATAGCCATCCAAGGCGCCCTGGATCTGCTCCAGATGCCCCTTGGCCCACACTTCCTGAAGGAGGATGACATCAGCGTTCAGGTCGGCCAGGCCGTGACCGACCTTATTCAGGTTGCTTTTCCACGACCCCACGTTGACCGTCACGACCCTTAATGACGCCATCTCGCCTTTCTCGCCCCCCCAACGAAAGCCCATCAGCGGCCCTACGGTCACGGCCAGCAGCAAAAGCGACAGCCATCCTATTTTGGGGCTCCGAAAGACCAGGGCGACGACGGCCCCTGCAATGGGGCCAGACAAAAAGAGGAAGCCGGGCAGGTAGACCACCGCCAGGACGGGCCAGGGCCCCTCGATAGGCCAGGCCCGCACGGACCAGGCAGCAAGGTAGAAAAGGAGCATCGAAAGGGCCCACCCGTTTCCCCGCCTTCTCACCTTACGCGAAGCGCTCCATTCCTACACGGGGTCGGGATAGCTCTTACCATCTCCTTCCCAAAGGATATCGCGCGGCTCATCGGAACAAATGGACTACCGAGGGTTCGGGGATTTTTGGGATGGAGGAAATTGGGCGTGGCACTTCGCGTTCTGGTCACGGGGGCTGCTGGATTTATCGGCAGTCACACCTGTCAAAAACTTTTACGTCGGGGTCATCAGGTGGTCGGCATCGACAACCTCAACGACTATTACGATCCGGCGCGCAAACAGGCCAACCTGGTCGAGATCGGCGCGACGCCGGGGGCCGACCGCTTCCGCTTCGAGCGTGTCGACCTGCGCGACCGCAGCGGCCTGGCCGACCTGTTCCGCCGGGAAAAGTTCGATGCGGTCGTCAACCTGGCGGCGATGGCCGGGGTCCGCGTCTCCATCGAGGATCCCCATCTTTACGTCGATGTGAACCTCACCGGGACGCTGAACCTGCTCTTGCTCTGTAAAGAGCACGCGGTGGGCAACTTCGTGCTGGCCTCGACCTCGTCCGCCTACGGCGCCACCGAAGTGTTTCCGTTTGTCGAAACCGACGTCTGCGATCGCCCGCTGGCCCCCTACGCCACCTCGAAGCGCGCGGCCGAGATGATGGCCTTCACCTACTACCACCTGTTCGGGGTCAACTCGACCGTGCTTCGTTTCTTCACCGTGTACGGCCCTCGAGGGCGGCCCGACATGATGGCCTACAAAGTGCTGGACAATATCTTCTTCGACGAACCGCTGCAACTGTTCAACGGCGGCGAGATGTGGCGCGACTGGACCTACGTCGACGACATCACCGAAGGGGTCTGCAACGCCGCCGAACGCCCCCTGGGCTATGAGATCATCAACCTGGGCCGGGGCGAAATGGTCAAACTGGCCGACTTTGTCGGTATCATCGAAGAGCTCAGCGGGCGCCCCTGCAAGGCGACCTACGCCCCCAAGATGGACGCCGACATCGACCGCAGCTTTGCCGACATCAGCAAAGCGCGTCGCCTGCTCGACTACGATCCTAAGGTCAGCGTCCGTGAGGGGATCGAGAACTTCTGGAACTGGTACCGGGGGGCCGTGCTGCAGCCCAGCCAAGCTCCAGCCTAAAAGCGCCGCGAGGCCTTAAAAGGAATTCAAGCCAGCGAGAGGAACCGGGCGACATGAACGTCGGCTTGGTTGGCTGTGGCTATTGGGGGAAAAACCTCCTCAGGAACTTCTACGAACTGGGAAGGCTCTCGCTGATCTGCGAGCCTTCCCCCGATCACCAGACGGTGGCCCGCGCCATGGCGCCCGACATCCCGATCGTTTCCGATTTCCAGCAGGCGCTGGACTCGGATGTCGCCGCGCTGGTCATCGCGACCCCGGCGGTCACCCACTTCGACCTCGTGCGTCGCGCCCTCGAAGCGGGCAAAGACGTCATGGTCGAAAAGCCGCTCGCGGTCAACCTGGCCGACGGCCAGGCCCTGGTCCAGTTGGCCCAGCAGCACGGTCGTATCCTGATGGTGGGGCACATCATGGAATATCACCCCGCCTGCGTCAAACTCGTGCAGATGGTGCGGGAAGGCGAACTCGGCCGCCTGTGCTACGTCTATTCCAACCGGCTCAGCCTGGGCAAGGTCCGTCGCGAAGAGAATATTCTCTGGAGCTTCGCCCCCCACGACGTCGCCCTGATGAACCGCATCGTGGGCGAAATGCCGCAGTCCGTGGCCGCCTTTGGCGGCAACTACGTGCAGTCCGAAGTGGCTGACGTCACCGTCACCAACCTGAACTACCCCAGCGGCATCCGGGGGCACATTCACGTCTCCTGGCTTCACCCATTCAAGGAGCAGCGCCTGGTCGTCGTAGGCACCGAAGGGATGGCCACCTTCAACGGGGTCAAGGACGAACTCAAGGTCTACGACCAGCGCGTCGAATGGCAAAAGGGCGAACCGGTCCCCGTCAAGGGCGAAGGCCGCCTGGTCGACTTCGTCCCCGGCGAACCGCTTCGCCTGGAATGTCAGGCCTTTCTGCAGGCGATGGAAACCCGGCAGCAACCGCTGACCGACGGACAGAACGGCCTGCAGGTGCTGTCCGTACTCGAAGCCGCTCAGACGTCGCTGGAAAGCCGGGGCGCCGTCATCCCGGTGCCGACCCTCCAGCCGGTCAGATAAGCGGAAAAAAACCGGGGCGCTCGGTCGAGACCGCCCACAGCGCGACCTGCGCCTCGCGCAGGGCCATCAGAACCTCGGACTCCTGGGGCGTCCAGGGTTCGGGGAAGCGGCTCAAGCACAGCACGGCATCGATATTCGGCAGCACCAGGTGCAGCGGAGAATCGAAGCTAGCGTCGATCAGCACAATCTCTCTGGCGCGAACCTCGGTCAGGCGGGCCATCACCGGATGACCGACTCCCTGCTCGGGAACCGCCCCCTGGCCCGCCGGGGCAAACTGCAAGTCCGGTCCGTCGACCGAGCACAAGAACTCCTCTACCGGGCCGCCGTGCCGCATCAAGTCGGCCAGCCCCGGCAGGGTCGGGTCGGCCAACTGTCGGCTCAGATACTTTTTCCGCAGGTCCAGGTCCAGCAGGCGCACCCTGTGGCCGGAAGCGCGCAGCCCCCTGGCCAGGTGCAGCGACAACGACGCCCTCAACTCGGTCTCGTCGCTCCCCAGCACCAACAATCGGGACGGCAGAAGGCCCATAGCGCCAACCAGCCCCTGCTGGATCTGCTCGGAAAGACGGTAGGAAGCGACACTCAGAGCCGCCTGCTTCAGCGGGCTTGGCAGCGGCAAAGCCTGGACCTCGGCCCCCTCGGACGGTGGACGGCGTCGCCGCTGACCCGGGGCGTCTCTCAGAGCCCAGAAAAGCGCCAGCAAGGCCGCTAACCATAGCGCCAGTCGTCCATACTCTGACGAAGAAGGGGGGGGCAGCACCTCGACAGCGCCGACCCGCACCAATTTGGCGTCGTGGCTCAAGCTGTCTTGCTGACGCTCGAGTTTGGCCAACTCGTCGGGAAGCCAGCGGCCGTCTAACGTTTCGGGTCCCGGATCCGTCCTCTTCCTGGCCAACTGCCGATCGAAATCGCCCCTATTCTGGGCGACGACCTCCCGAGCGCTCTCTTCCAGACCGCGCTGCTCCTTCTTTAGCGCGGCCAGATAAGATTCGGCTTCATAGCGCTCCAAAGCGCGCAACTCGGCCGCCACATTCCGGACTAGCGCTTTCTGCTCGCGCAGAATATCGCGCTGCGAGCGGTAGACCTGGGTTAGCTTCTCTAACTGGCGCTGCTCGGCTGCCAGCTTCCCTTCCAAACTCCGCAAGGCCGGCCCGCGAAAAAGCGCCTTGAGTCCCGGCGGTAACTTGCCGCCCTGCAGGTATCGCTGCAGGTCAGCGATCTGGCGCTGAACTCGGACGGCCTGATGAGCCTGGTCCTCAGGGATCGCCGCCGTCGACAGCCCGGCCGCCCCCGGGCCCGCCTCGTCTGGCGCCTGAATCGCCTCCAGGGAACGGCGCAGGTAGCCGATGCGGGTCTCTAACTGCTCTCTGGCCTCGGCGGCCATCTCTCGCTGCAGCAGGTCCACGGATTTGGCCAGAGCCCCTCGAGCCTCGGCTTCGCTGGGTCCGGGAGCCTGGATCCGCACGCCCCGGGCCAGCCCGGCGGGTCGGTCGACGACGACGTCCCGCCCCACCGTCTGGGCAAAATCTTCGCGGACGGCGATCGCCTGCAGACGCAGCGGCGAAAAGGACTGCTCGGCCAACGCGCCCTGGTAAACCGCGCTGACCCGGTAACGCCCCCCGTCGGCGGGACCGTAGACATAGGGAAGGGCTAGGGCGGCCGCCGCGAAGGCGCCCGAAGCCCAGAGCCCGATCGCGCGAGACGACGGCACCGGAATTAAGCGGTGATCCCCAGGGTAGAATACACCCTCATCGTGTCTTGAACGACCTTCTCGACGCTGAACTCTGCCGCCACTTTGGTGCGTCCGTTCATCCCCATAGCCATAGCTCGCTCCCGGTTTTCCACCAGGTCGGTGATCGCCTGCGCCAGGGCCCGAGCATCCCGTAGCGGCACCAGGTGGCCGTTAAAACCGTCCTCGACCACCTCGCGGCAGCCGGGGACATCGGTCGCGATCAGCGGTTTCCCCATCGCCGCCGCCTCTAACAGGCTACGCGGGGTCCCTTCGCGATACGACGGCAAAACCATGATGTCCGACAGAGCAATCACGTCATCGATCCGGTCCACGTGGCCCAGGAGGTCCACCGCGCCTTCCCTCCGCCAGCCTTCCAACGTCGCAAGGTCGACCGAAGACGGATTGCCCGGGTCGGGATCGCCCGCCACCTGAAAACAGACGTCGTGCTGGGCCTTCACCATACGGGCCGCTTCGACGAAATCATGGATCCCTTTCTCCGCGATAAGCCGCCCCACGAACAAGACCGTGGGCACTCGCCCCGCCGGGTCGTCCGGACCGCCCGGACGGGGAGAAAAGCGCTGCAGGCAAACTCCCGAACTGCGGATCAGCACCGTCTTCTCCGGACTGACCAGCCCCGCCTGGATAAAGGCATCCAGGTCGTCGGGGTTCTGGAACACCACGTGACCTCGCCGAGCCTTCAGAATATTGCGATACAGCCAGCGCACCGGCGGCCGCAGCATCCGCGTCACCAGACGCTGTCCCAGAAAGATGTGGCCCAGTCCGGTGACCGCGTTCACCACCGACTTCACCCCGGCAAGCTTAGCCGCGATGGTCCCGTACAGAACGCACTTGATAGTGAAATGATGAACCGCCCTCGGCCCCATCGCCCAGTACAGACGAACCAATTCCCAAAGGGCAAAAAGTTCAAAAACGGGGTTAACACTCCGGCGTTCCAGCCGAAGAAGAGCGTGATGCTCGAACCCTTCCGCCCGCAGGCGGTCGACGTAGGTGTCGTAAGGCGAAACCAGGGTGACGTCGAACCCTTCATCCCGCAGCCGCCGGGCTAGCGGCAGACGAAAATTGTACAGATACCAGCCAGTATTGGCTACTAACAGAATCTTAGCAGATCCCACCATGGCGCCCCCTCTTTGCGCGTAGATTCCCGAACACAGGGGCTCGCCTTCCTTTCACTGTAGGAATAGCCTTCGCTACGGTCCATATTCCGTGGACTCGCTGATTCTGGAGCGGAATAGTCTTTCTCAGGGACATACTTTGGGATTGAAAGGCAGGAGTCGGGTATACCATCCGAAACATCGTTGCCTGATGCGAAACTACCAGAACCAAGCACGCAGATTACTCTGCCTCTTGGCTCTCCTTTTCCTTATTGGGGGATGCGGGGACAGCCAGAACTATGTTTTCACCGGGACGGTCATCGAGCCGCCCCCTACTCCGGGCACCATCCGTGTTAGCCTGGACGTAGCCGACGTCAACGCGCAGATCGTCCCCGAAGCGAATAGCTTCGACGTGACCCTGTACGCGGCCGACCTGACCGAAGTTGCCGGGGTCGACGACAGCACCCAGCGCACTTACGACTTCACCAACCTGGCTGCGGGCAGCTACCTGATCCGGGTCGAAGCGTTCGACGCGGCGGATAGCCGGGTCGGCTACTTCGACCGGGTCGTGTTCTTCGACGGCACCAGCCAGACGCTGGTCTTCGACACCCTGCGCTACAGCACGGCGACACCTCCCGCCCCGGCCTTCCCTACCGCGACCACGCCGGACTTTCTGGCCTTCGCGTCCATCCCGGCCGAACTGGGCAGCGGACAGAACTTCAGCCTGACCGTACTCGCCTTCAACGCGGACGGCAGTCGCGATACCGCCGCCACCGGAACGGTGACCCTGAGCGCTCTGGCCGGCACCTTCCAGTCGGCGCCGGCCTCCGTGGCCCTGAGCAACGGCAGCGCCACCTTCAGCAATCTGGCGCTGGCCATCACGCCCGGCCAGACCTTCGTGCAGTTCCGCGCCAGCGCCACGGGCTTTGACGCGGCAGACACTCCAGCCATCGATTTCACCAACATTCCCGTGCCCAGTGTGGCCGTGGTCTCGACCCCTAACGCCCCCGTGGTCGGTCAACCGTTCACCATCCAGGTAGAACTGCTCGACGCCGATGGCGACCGGGTCGTCACTGCCACCGACAACGTGACCATCGCCGTAGCCAGCGCTCCGGCGGGCGGCACTCTCAGCGGCACCGCTACCGTGGCGGCCGTGAACGGCCTGGCCACCTTCAGCAATCTCAGCGTGAACACCGCCGGCGCCTACACCTTCACCGTCAGCGCCCCCGGCTACGCGGCCATCACCACGGCTCCCGTCAACGTGGTGGTCAACCCTAACGTGCTGGGCTTCATCGCCCCTCCGAACAACGTGGTGGTAGCCACCCCGTTCTCCATCCAGGTCGAAGCTTTGAACGGCGCCGACCGCTCGACCGCCGTCGTGCCGGTCACCGTCGCCATCGCCTCCGGCCCCGCCGGTGCCACCCTGGGCGGCACCACCACGGTCAACACCGTGGACGGCCTGGCTACCTTCAGCAACCTGACGGTAAGCGCGGCGGGCACCTATACCTTGGCGGCCTCGTCCCCGACCTTCGATGGCGCCACCTCGCCCTCGTTCGTGGTCACCGCAACTCCGATTCCGCGCCTCGAGTTTGGCACGGCTCCGACCAACCTGTACAACGAAGACAACTTCACCCTCACCGTGAACGTTCTCGAGGGCAACGGAACTCCGGAAACCGACCCGGTCAGCGTCACTCTCGCTCTCTACAGCGGCCCGCAGGGCGGAACCCTATCCGGCACGACCACCGTAGTCAGCACGGGTGGCGTCGCCACCTTCAGCAACCTGCAGGTGAGTGAGCCGGGCAACTACGTTTTCAGCGCCGCCGCGACGTCGTACCAGACCGTCACCTCGACCTCTCTGACCTTCCAGGAAAACTTCAACATCGTGGTCGGACATCTCAGCGCCGACCCGCTGTTCTCGAACCCTGCCCTGGGAATCTTCCGTCTCAGCCAACTGGCCATGGGCGCCAACGACGTCGTTCCTGCAGCCCAGTTCGGCCCAGTCGGCAATACGGCCGGCGCTTACGACCTGGAAATCAACGCTGACGGCAGCCTGATCTGGGTCACCGCCAACGAAAGCGACACCATCGAACTGTACGCCAACGTCGCTTCGGGCGGTATCACCGCCGCGATCAAAACCCTGACCACTGGCGCCGACCGCCTCTTCTATACCACCGCCTACAACGCCACCGACGACCTGCTGGTCGCTGACGTTTACGATGTCAATATGGCAACCACCGACATCGTCATCTATGACGACGCCACGGCCACCGCCACCGTCAACCCCACCGGGACTCTTCTTGGGCTCGGCGACTTTGACGACAATGATGGCGACGAATACGACGCCTACGTCTATGGAATCGACTTTGACGAAACCCGTGGCTACCTGTACGTAGCCCAGGCGCACCTCAATATCGACTTCGATCCGGAAGCGATCCGCCTTCTCCGCTTCAACGTGGCCGATCTTCCTACCGGCGGCGCTTCGGTGGCCTATCAGACGCTGAACCCTGTGCAGATCGACCTGACGACTTCGACGCCGTTCGTTCGCAACATCGACTATGTGCCCAGCCAGGACCGCCTCTACCTGACTGGGGAAGGTGGACTGCAGTTCCTCGATAGCGTCTCGACGCTGACCACCACGGGAACCACGACGACGCTCAATTCTACCACCGTCCCTATGGTCAACACCTGGGACGTCGCCTACGATGTCCTTCATGACCGCCTGTACGTGACCGACTTTGGTCAAAACCGCGTGCTGCTCTTCGAAGGGTCGTCCACCTGGACGGCAGCGACCACCACGGCAGAACCGGTGAGAACCCTCGGCAACCCCACCTCGACTCTGACGGAGATGATCCAGCCCTCGGGCATCGTGATCTTCCCGTAGTCGTTTCAACCTGACCGAAGCAGCCTGATCCGCCAGGGTCAGGCTGCTTCATTTCCGGAATATGAGTCTCGTCTCCGTCCTCATACCTTGCTACGGCCACCAGTCCACCCTGCCGCGGGCGCTGTTCTCGTTGGTCTTGCAAGACTTTGCCCAGTGGGAAGCCATTGTGGTCGACGACGGGTCCGAGCCCCCTATCGATCGGGAACGGCTCCCCTCCGACCCCCGAATCCGCCTGCTACGTCTGCCCACCAATCAAGGGCGGGGCAAAGCCAGTCAGGTCGCTCTGCAAGCCTCGGTGGGGCGCTACGTAGCCTTTCTCGACGCCGACGACTGGTATCTGCCGGACAAACTTTCTCGGCAGGTGGCCTTTCTGGATTCCAACCCCGACGTCGACTGCGTTGCCGGAACCCTCGGCTGTGTCTCCCGAGACGGCGGGGACCTTCGCGAAATGCTCGGCCCCCGCCCCGGGATCCATCACCACACTCCGACCGGGTCCATCAGGCTTCCCTTCGCCGCCTGCCTGGTCCGCGGAAAAAGAGCTCGACAGGTGGGATTCGACCCCGCCTTCCGGCGGGGCCAGGACCGCGACTTCCTTCACCGCCTGCTGGTCGGTCGCTCTTACGCCGTCGTACCCGGGATAGAATATGTCTATCACACCGGGGTCAGCTTTGCCCTCAGTTCCGTCCAGGAAGGGCTGCGTTATCGACTGCAGTTTTATCGGCGCCACCTGCGGAACAACCCGGGCTGGGCCTTGCTCCAGATCGGGGCCACCGTGGCTCGGCTGGTCCTCTATCCTATCTTCCATCGGCTCGGACGGTGGCAAGGTCACGTCGAAAGAAACCTTCGCCCCGCGCCTACCGAGGTCCAACAGCAATACCGGGCAGCCCTGGCGGCCCTAGAGCGGCACTTGTGATGCAGCCCGACCTGCCCTCCCTCGAGCGCCCCATCCTGGAACTCACCGGCCTGGAAGAAGACTCTCTTCACCTTCCCGAAGCCGTTTCCCAGCAAGGGTTGCTGCTACTCTGGTTACAAGGCACAGGCTTCCCGAGCTGGCCACTGCCGGCAGGGGCCCGCCAAGCAGCCCTGCTCCAACTGGCCACCTCAATGAAGCTTCAGCGGACCCTCGAGGACGTGGCCAATGTCTTGAACAGCTCCGCTATTCCGTTCTTGTGCTATAAGGGCCCGGCGCTTTCCCAGGCTGCCTACGGGTCGGCCCACCTGCGCCCCTCGGGCGACCTCGACCTGTGGCTTGATCGTCGCGATATAGCGAGGGCTATCGGGGCGCTCGAAAGGCTGGACTTTTGGCCTCGTCGTCCTCATCCGCCCCTCGAGGTCCATCTGCGCTTCGCTTATGAGTACGCTTTGGAACAGGCGGAAACCGGCGTCGTGCTCGAGCTTCACTGGCAAGTTCTGCCTCATCGCTACGGCGGCTCTGCGTCCTACTCCGCGGCTCTGGCCCGCGCCCACACCGTGCAACTCGAAGGCCAGCTCCTTCCCACCCTGTCGCTCGAGGACTCCCTCGTCATTCTGGCTGCTCACGGGGCGAAACATCTTTGGTACCGCCTGCTCTGGCTCTACGACCTGGCCGGTCTCCTCCAGGGGGCAAAGCCGGACTGGTCCCTGGTAGCCCAAATCGCCCGGAGAAGTGGGAACCACACCCGGGTCAGCGTGGCACTTCTTCTGCTGCAGCGTATCTTCGAAAAGCCCCTTCCCCTAGAATGGCGAGTGAGCTGGAAGGCTCGGCGGCTAGCGGCTCTTCTTCTGCGGCTCAGATTTCTGCCCCAGAGTCAGCTCCTCGCTTATCTCATCTTGCTCGGGCTCGAAGACGGAATAGGGGGAAGCCTGCGCTCGCTCCTTAGCCTGGCGCTGCATCCCAGTATCGCTGACATCAGCTATCCTCAGCGACCTCTGCGGCCCCACGCTCTCTACTATGCCACTCGCCCCTGGCGATATCTGATGTCGCGGCTAAAACGCCGTCCCGAAGGGTCAGAACCTGGTCGACCCGCTCCAGCCAGCCCGCCTGATGGCTCACCACCAGAACGATCATCTGACCGCGGTACGCCTCCAACGCCTGCATGACCAGGCGCTCCGAAGCCAGGTCCAGGTTCGCGGTAGGCTCATCGAGCACCAGAAGGCGCGGCTTCCTCAGGAGCGCTCGAACCAGTCCCAGTCGCTGACGCTCGCCGATGGAAAAATCCTGACCGGCGTCCAACAGAACCGTATCCAGGCCTTCAGGCATCGCTCGGCATCGCTCTTCGAGCCCCAGCAGCCTCAGCTGGCGCCAGGCCTCCTCATCATCCCGATCTCCCTGATAGCCCAGCCACAGATTATTCCGTAGCGAGGTGCCGAATAAGAAAGCTTGCTGGGGCACGTAGGCTAGCGATCGACGCCACTCCTTACCTTTCGGAAAGACCTGCTCTCCCATCACGACCCGTCCGGAATCCGGCGAGAGTAGGCCCAGTAAGATATCTGTCAGCGTCGACTTCCCCGATCCCGACGGTCCGCTCAGGCAGCTCCAGCTGCCGCTAGGTAGCTGGAAGGCGACTCGGGACAAGCCGCGTCCGCTGGGATAGCGAAAGTCGACGTCCTGGACTAGCACTCCATCCCCGTCCCCCCAGGAGATATGAAGCGGGGGCCCTTCCTGAACTTGATGGCCCTCGAGCTCCCGGAGAAGCCGCTCGACTTTCAGCACAGCGGGCGCCAGGAAGAAAAGTTGGGTCAGCAGCGACGCCAACGACTGCGCTGCCGGGGTCAACCTGGCCATGGCATAAAGCAGCACCAGAAGCTCGGCGGCCGGCATATGGCGCACCGTTACCGCCCACCAGACGAATCCGGCCAGGACCAGCAGCGAAGCCACCCGGGTCCAGGCGCTCTGGCCGGCCTCGTCCCTGGCAACCTCGATAGCAACCTGCCGGCGCCGGTCGGTCAGGCGGCACAACTCGGCCAGGTAAACCTCTTCAGCGCCGCAGCTCCGAAACGATTTGTAGCCGACCAGAAAGTTCGCCAGCTGGTGCGCCTGCTCCTGATAGACGGTGTCGAACTCCTCTCCCTGGTGGGTCGCTCGGGCCAGCCTTCTCATCGTGAGCCGAAGGAGAACGGCTCCGAGGGGCACCAGAACCAGAAAGACCGGTCCCACCAGAACCGAGGCTGTCACCAGGTACACCGCAGCAAGAGTGGCTTGGCCCAGGCACGCCAGCAGAACTTGTGCCCCGCCAGACACGCGCTCGATATCGACCTGCATCGCCTGAACCAGGTCGCTGGAGCGATGCCGCAGCAGCCATTCCCATTGCACGCCCCTTAGCGCTACCGTCAATCGTAGGACCAGCCGGTGAACCGTAGTTTCCCGAAAATCCACCGCAACCAGGCTCTGATAGCGAACCCACCAGGACTGCAGCAGCCCCAGGAGCAGAAATAAGCCCAGCGCCTGGCCCAAGCCAAGCCCTGCTGCGACCGGGGGATTCGAAGAAACGCCCGCAGCTTCCAGCAGCGGTAAAAGCAGCGCCACGAACCCCAGGGTCGTGACGAAGCCGCTCAGGGTCAACGCCAGGATGTGCCACAGGCGGGCTCCATGCAGGGCGAAAAAGAACCGCCAGACCGCGCGTATCGTAGTTCGACCGCTCAAAAGTTCCAAAACGTCAGCTCCTGAAAGGCGGCCTGCTCCGCCCGACCCACCACCGCCCGACCATGAACCTCCAACCAGGCGTGGGCTCCAAACGCCTCCCCCGCTTTGACACCCAGGACCAAACGACAGGGGATGGCACGAACGCGCAAGAGCAGCGCGGCGGTCAGGGCCCGTTCCAGACATCGGGGCGACCAGGGGGCCCATCGTCCCGCCCGCTCTGTTGCCCGTCCAACCCGATCGGCCAGTTGCAGCAAGGCGGGGCTTAGACCCGTGGCGGCTCTCTCGGGGACCGTCAGGCGACGGACCTGCGACTGCCAGGGCGTGGCTCGGAACCACAGGCACACACCAAGTCCGACGAGGAACGCCTCGAAGGTCAAAAGTAGGTCCGAAAGAGAGGGCAGCCGAGACACTTCTCTCCATTTGTCCTTGCCCGAGACTTCACCCTTCCCTCCGGGCAGGCGTCGGCATAGGGACAGCCCGAATCGGCGCTTATGTCCGCGATCTTCGCTGTCCTCTGCCAGGGGGCGCCTCTTGGCGACGGTGACCTGCAAAGAGTTCTCGCCGCTGTTCGGCCCGGGCTATCGCCCTGGACCAGCGAGGGCCAGGTCTATCATCGTCGGCTGCCTGGTGGCTTCCTGGTCTCGACCAGGCCGATCGAAGGGCGGGACTTTGTCTACAGCGGGGCGCTTTCTGAAGCGGCTCTGGCCACCCTTGCCGACCTGGATCCGCGGCAAACAGAGAAGGAACTGGAACGGATCGATGGCGAGTTCGCCTGGGTCAAAGTCTGCCCGACATCGGGCCGGGCCGCTATCGCTCGCGACCGGTTCGGTGTCTGCCCGCTCTATTGGGCTCGGCTTGACCAGAACGTGGTCGTGTCGTCGAGCCTGACGGCCCTCAGCAGTGTATCCGGGGTGTCGCGCCAGCTCGACGACTCGTCGGTTCTCGATTTCCTGATCTCCGGTATGCAGCGGCGCACGGAAGCCACGATATTCCGGGACATCTGGCGATTTCCGCCCGCATTCTACGCTACCGTCGACAGCGACCAGGTTCGGCTTGCTCGCTACTGGCAGCTCCCGATCGAAGAGCCGCTCTGGTCTCTAACGGCACAGCAGTGCCGGGAGCAGCTCCTCGAAAGGCTGGACCGCGCGGTGACACGCCAGGCTTGCCCCCAGCACACCGGCCTCATGCTCAGCGGCGGTCTCGACTCGGCGCTGATCGCCGCCTCCCTGACCGGCCATCTGGGTCCGCGCCAGCTCAGCCGGAAGACGACCGCCTTTACTCTGGGTTATCACGGCGACCGGGAAGTCCAACTAGCCGCCCTCAGCGCTAGCACGCTGGGGCTGGCCCACCTCGTGACCCTTGACGATTTCCAAGCCAGACCAGGGGGGGAAGCGCGGCGCTCTACCCCGCAGCCCGACCCGGAACCTTACAGAGCCGCCCAGCAAAAGATCAACCGAGCCGTCCAGGAGCAGAATATTTCGGTAGTCCTGATGGGCGAAGACGGCGACGCCTTGTTCCGCCCCCCCACCGTCCTCGAACTGCTGCTCTCGGCCGGACCTATCAGGACAGCGGTCGAGGCAATCCGCAACGCGCGTCACCCCTGGCGGCAACGCCCCGATCTTGGTTTGCGACGCCAGCTCCGAAGGTCGGCCCTAACGCCCGCGCCGACCCCGCCTTTCCCCCGATGGATACGGCCCGAGGCGCCCACTTTGGACTCGGCCCTGGCCCGCTGGGAATCCGCCTGGCAAGACCCAGTCGTGCACCCCTGGCGACCGCGCAGCTACGCCGACCTGACGGACTCGGCCGCGCTCGGCAACTTCTTCGAAAGCCTCTCGCCAGAATGGACCGGGACCCCGACAACCTACAAGCTCCCTCTGTTCGATCTCGACCTGGTCCAGTGGGCCCTGCGCCTACCGCCCTGGCCGTGGTGCCTGGACAAACGGCTCCTTCGCGAAATTCTCCGGCCCATTCTGCCATCAGCGATCGTCGACCGAGGCAAAACGGGATTCACCGTCGCCTCGAGCCAATGGTCTCCGGCGCCCGAAATCCTCGAGGCCCTTCATCCCGGCCTAAACCGCTGGGTCGACCTAGCAGGGATAAGAAAGGAGAAAAACAATCTCATGCATGACGACAGCCTCGAGGTTCGCTATCGAATCCTGGGATTATCGCGATGGATGAAAGATATCGAGGGAGCACGATGACCGACCCTAACTACAAAAAACCCGTCCTCAAAGCCTACGGGAGCCTCAAAGAGCAGACTCTGGCCGTACGAAACGGTGTCGGCATCCGCGACAGCTCGAAGGGCAACCCGAACAACAAAACCGGGTAAACCCGCGACTTGCATCACTATTCCGTCCGCGACTACCTCGCGATGCTGGCCGACCAGCCGCGCTGGGACGCGCATCTTAAGGCCCTTTCCCAGGCTCTCCAACCGGGCATGCAGGTAGTCGAACTCGGGTCGGGCCTCAGCACCCTGGCCGTCGCAGCGCTACGCCAGGGCGCTGCTTTGGTGCACTGCATCGAACCCAACAACGTGATCCATACGGCCAGGCAACTCGTTGCCGGACTGGGCCTGTCGGATCGCGTCGTCTTTCACCAGAAGCTGTCCCAGGACGTCTCGCTCCCAGAGCGGGCCGATCTGATTATCGGCGACACTCGTGGTATTACGCCGCTCTACGAAAGCCATCTCAGAATCATGATCGATGTCCGAGAGCGGCTGCTCAAACCGGGGGGCGCCCTGATCCCGGGACGGGACCGCCTCTGGGCCGCCCCCATCGCCAGCCCTCCCCTCTGGGCGGACGCCACCGGAATCCTCAGCAGGCTGCCGAGGCAGTTTGGCCTGGAGGGACTTGCCCGGCATACCTGTTCCAAGCCGGTTCGCATCGGTCCAGAGTACCCAGTTCAGATGCTGGCCTCTCCTTGTCCGTGGTCGGACATCGACTACCGCACCGTCACCACCGCCGACGTCAGCGGCCGTTGCCTGTTCCGGGCCAACCAGGCGGGGGAATGTCACGGGTTCGCCGTCTGGTTCTCCGCCGAACTGCTTCCCGGCATCGGATACGACAACTCACCCGACCGTCACGACAGCATCTACGGGCAACTCTACTTTCCGCTGGGCGAAGCCGTGTCGCTTCAGGCCGATGACGAAGTCGCGCTCGAAATCAAAGCCAACCCGCTGGGCCAGGGCTATTTCTGGCGCTGGGCAACCACAGTCTGCCGAAACGGAAATACGGTGCTACGGCTGAACCAGCAAAGCATGATTGAAAACCTTCCGCCGCTTCGAGAGCTAAATCTCGAGCATCGAGAACAATAAGGAACAGCACTGCATGACACTCAAGCCGCATCCTGACGTCGTGGTTCAGGAGGTCCAGGACGAACTGGTCCTCCTGCACCTGGGAACGGAGCAGTATTTCGGACTGGAAAAGGTCGGCATGCTCATCTGGGGCCTTCTGGGCCAGGGACTGCAGCGCGATGCCATTCTGGATCATCTGGCCCAGGAATATTCCGTCCCCAGACCCCAACTTGCCGACGACCTGGACGACCTGTTGCAAAGCCTGCAGCAGCGCGGGTTGCTTCAGCAGGTCTGAACGCCGGTGCCGCGCTACGATCTGCTCGGGCTTTCCGTGGAAAGCTCGCGGGCCTTCCCCGACTTCCCGCAGGCAGAATCCGCAGCGCCCCCGGACCTCCGATTACACTGGGCTCCCTCTCTCGCCTCGCTGGACCAGTTTTACCGCGAGCGCCGGCCCGACCCATCGGCCCCCGCGACCCTGACCCTAACGAAAAGCGACCACGCGTACCATTTCGCTTACGAAGACGGAACGCGATTTCTCTTATCGGGGGATGGGGCGCAAGTCAGCGCCGTCATCGCTCCCCATCAGTCTATCGAAGACACCCTGACCTATTTTACCGGCCCCATTATGGGATTTATCCTGGCCCTTCGCGGAATATTCTGCCTGCACGCCAGCGCCGTTCTGCTCGACGGCGCGGCGGTCGCCTTTGTCGGGCCCGCCGGCGCGGGCAAATCTACCACGGCAGCCCTGCTAAACCAGGCAGGTCTGCCCGTCATCTCTGATGACGCGCTCCCATGCCTGCCCTGCGACGGCCAGCTCCAGGTTCATTCCAGCTACCCCAGAGTGCGTCTTTGGGAAGACTCCGTTTTCAAACTCAAAGGCACACCCGACGCTTTGCCCCTGCTCACGCCAAACTGGTCGAAGCGCTATCTGCCGTTAGACGAAGCGGGCTTCGCCTGCGGCCTTTTCCCGCTTCAGCTGATCGTCTTTCTGGGGGCCGACCCCCCCTCATTACCCACGGTGCTGCGGTTGGCTCACTCGACCTACATCGGCGACCTGCTCCCCCCAGAACGCGCCGCCCAGCATTTTGCCCACATGGCCGAACTCGCCCGGTCGGTTCCCGTAGTAAATTTCGACCGCCCGCAGAATAGCCAGGAATACCTTGCCCTACTGCGCAACACCCTTAACGCAACGCGTAGAGTGACGATGGGTTAGCCATCCTTATCTCGAGAGATGACCCATGGGCCTTGAAGACCGCTTGATACTCCTAAAAGAGCCGAACTCGCCGGTGGCAGAAAGCTACCGCTCGCTTCGTGCCGCCCTGTCGCGCAACCTGACCGAAGGCAAACGCACCTTCACCGTCGTCAGCTCCTGGGGCGGCGAAGGCAAGTCGATGGTCTCAGCCAACCTGGCCGTGGCGTTTTCCCAGCTTCTGATGGACGTCGTGCTGGTCGACGGCGACCTTCGTCGCCCGACCATCAGCCGTGTCTTCGAGTGCGAAGACAAGCCGGGGCTGCTCAACCTTCTGCAAAAGGGTGGTCTCGCTGGCGAACACGTCCTTCCCACCGGCATCCCCCGCCTCAGCATCCTGCCGGCCGGCTCCTCTATGGAGAACCCCGGCGACTTGCTGGGCAAAGGCGGCTTCAAACAGCTCCTGGCCGATCTCCGCGGCTCGGCTGACCGCTGTGTGGTGATCGACACCTCTCCGCTGTCCGCCTGCAGCGACGCCTTGCTGATGGCGCCGCATTCCGATGGGGCCATTATGGTGGTCAACCCGGAAAAGTGGCAGGGCGAAGCCGAAGCGCACTTTGCTCAGGACCTGGAAGACCATGGAGTCGCCATATTTGGGGCAGTCCTGAACAACGCCGACGCCAAGGAGCAGACTTCCACCTACGGAAGCGGCTACGGCTACGGCTACGGATACGGATATGGGTACGGATACGGGTCCCCTTCGCGTCCCGGATCGCCCACCGCGGCCGAAGCGACGGTCGAAGCCAAGGGGTCGTCCTGGAGAGACTTCTTCAAACGGGATAAGCAGAAATAGGGGTAGGCGGGTACAACAACTCGCACGACAGGGGAACCGGATATGGATTTTTGGAAGAGCATCAAAGTACTCAAGCGCCGCCGCTGGACGGTGATCCTCGTCTCGTTGGCCGCCCTGGGCGCCCTGCTGGCCGCCCCCCAAACCAGGGAGACCCCGCCGCCGGTCTACCTCTCCCAAGCCAAAATTCTACTGACTCCTCCGACCGGAACCGTGAACGCCTACGGCGGCAGCGAGGCCCAGGGCGGCGTCAGCCTTTCCGATAGCTGGTTCGCCGACCAGGTGGTCCTGAACGAACTCATCTCCAGCGAAGAGCTACTTAGTCGCGTTCTGACCAAGATGCAGTCGCCCATGCCGTGGTGGGAACTGACCGAACACATCAAGGTCCGGCACATGAGCGCCGACAAAAAGGTAACCAGGCTCTTCGAACTGGCGGTCGACTCGACCGACCCCAAAGAGTCGCAAAAACTCGCCCGTCTGATCACGGACGAATTTGTCGCCTACGTGCAAGAGATCTCGGCCCGCGAGTTCGCCAACACCCGCCGCTTCATCGAAGAGCTGGTCGTCGAAGCCGAACAACGCCGAACCGAGGCCGATGTATCGCTCCAAGATGTGCGCGAGAAGTATGCCGACTCGCTGCCGGACGACGCTATCCAGACCGAGCAGGCTTCCCTGGAACAGGTTCGCCAGCAGGCTCAGCGCGAAGCCACCGAAATCCAGGGCCAGCTCTCGTCCATCAAGTCCTACCTGGACGGGCAAACCGCCAACCCCCCCTGGTCGATCTTGGAAAACCGCGACGGCTCCCTGGGCGCCCTCGAGGCCAACGTCGCGAACCTGCGACTCGAAATCGAAAAGCTTCGCACCACCTACACGGACGAAAACGAAAAGGTCGTCACCGCCAAACAGCAACTGGCCAAAGCCGAAGAGTTGTATAAGAACAACGTCGACGCCTACGTCACCTCGCTATTCAACGACAAAAGCAGCCAACTGCAGCAGAAGCTCAATCAGAACCGAGTCGCCACCACGCAGCTCAACGACATCATGCGCAGCCGGATGACGCCGCAAGACCGCCGCGCCGTCGCCAAGCTCGAGCGAGAGATCACGCTCTGGGAAGAAAACCACCTGAACCTGCTGCAGCAGCTGTACCAGGCCCGCGTCGTCGAGCAAAGCAGCCGCCGGCAGGGCGCGGTAACAGTACTCGAAAAGCCCCGACCGGGTGAAATTGACGAGAAAAGTATTCGCTGGAGCGCAGCAGCCAAACTCGTGATAGCCCTGCCTTTCTGTCTGGCCCTGGGCGTCGGCGCCGCCCTCCTGCGCGAGCAACTGTCCAGCTCCATGAAGCTCCGCCCCCGCATCGAAGAGATGCTCGAAGTGCCGGTCATCGCCGTCATCCCCTCTTGCCGAGACTCGTTGGTCCTGGAGTGGGAAACCTTCAAACGCGCCCCCCTTACGCCGTTGCTCAAGGAGCCTCTCCGTACCAACGGGCCCTCGAGCGCCGAATCGTACTCTCGCAAAGAGTAGACTGGCCGGCGCATCTCCCGAACCGGACGGGCCATTGCTTGTCCACCACCAGTAGAAAGACACTATGAAAACTGTCATCTTAGCCGGCGGGCTTGGCACGCGTATCAGCGAAGAGACTGTCTCACGGCCCAAGCCTATGGTCGAAGTCGGCGGACGACCTCTGCTCTGGCATATCATGAAGCTATACGCTCATCACGGCCTCACCGACTTCGTGGTTTGCCTGGGCTACAAAGGCTATGTCATCAAAGAGTACTTTGCGAACTACTTCCTTCACAACTCTGACGTAACGTTCCACTTGGCCGAAGACCGCATCGAGGTCCACAACACCGTCTCGGAGCCGTGGTCAGTGACGCTCGTTGACACCGGGCAGAACACCATGACCGGCGGCAGACTAAAAAGGGTCAGGTCGTATCTCGATGGGGATCAACCCTTCTGTATGACCTACGGCGACGGGCTATCTGACGTCAACATCAGCGACCTGGTGCGCTTCGCCAAAGACCAAGCCACCCTGGCGACGGTCACTGCGGTTCAACCGGCAGGACGCTTTGGTGCGCTCGAAACAAACGGTTCCCTGGTGACGGCCTTCCGCGAAAAGCCGGCCGGTGCGTCCCGGATGAGCGGGGGGTTCTTCGTACTCCAACCTGCCGTCCTCGACCTGATCGAGGGCGATGAAACCCACTGGGAACATCGACCGATGGAGACCCTGGCCGCCCAGGGCCAACTCTCTTTTTATCAGCACGACGGCTTCTGGCAGCCGATCGACACCCTGCGCGATAAGCAGCACATGGAGCAACTCTGGAGCAGCGGGAACCCTCCGTGGAACGTGTGGACCTGACCCTCCCCCTGGCGAGCACGCTTGTCGGGCCCATCGGATACTGTCCTTATCAGGCCTCGGTTCAATCCCCGGGCGACCGACGGCGCTTCCCGACGGTGGCCCGAAAGCTGGGACTGGAATGGCAGGTCTTCCAAGAGGGAACTCAATATCGCACCATCTACGTCACCAGCAACGCCGACCTCACTCGATTTAGCCGATGGCCGCAAGACGGAACGAAGATCGTCTTCGAGATGGTGGATTCCTACCTCGAGGCCCCAACCTGGCACCCGAAGACGATGATCAGGGGGGTCGGCAAGTGGGCACTTGGACACCACCGGCACCTTGAGCTGTCCTACTCCAAAACTATTGAGGCGATGTGCCGTCGGGCCGACCTGGTCGTCTGCAGCACCCCCGAACAGCGAGACCGTATGTCGGGATGGAATGGGAATATCCACTGCATCCTCGACCTCCACGAAGAACTCGGCGCGGCAAGGACCAACGGACGTCCAGACACCGGAACCATCAACATCTTCTGGGAAGGCCTGGGTCAGACTACCGCCCACTTTGCGGAAATCGCTCGACCCCTTCAAGCCCTGGCCTCAGAACGGCCCATCCGGCTTCACCTGGTGACCGACCTTAGCTACAAAGCTCTGAACGTCCCGGGGCTGGCCTGGGACACCAAAAAGCGAATGCGCAAACTCCTCGCCGGGGTCAACTTCTTCCTGGCGGAGTGGAATCCAACTGCGATAGAGGCGCTGGCCGCAACTTGCGACTTTGCTGTGCTTCCTATCAACCGCTCGGACCGCATGGCTCGTAGCAAGCCCGAAAACCGGCTCCTCATCGCCTGGCACCTCGGCCTACCAGCCATCGTCTCCGACACCCCAGCCCATACCCGCCTGATGACCGACTACGGCGGCCCGCGCTGGCTCTGCCGCGGTGAAGGGGACTGGTTATCGTCGCTGCGTGACGCTTGCGACAGCGCTACCGCCAGAGAAAGAGCGAGCCAGGCCGGCCTAGCCTACGCGACCCGCGAGCACTCCACCGAGGTGCTGCTGGGCAAATGGCAGTCCGCCCTCGCTACCATCAGCAGCTAACCCCGACCCGACCGCCTCTCCCTCAAGGCACGACGGCGCTCTCTGACCGACATGCGCTGATGCGCCACGGGGATCGCTCCCCTCTCCCCCTCCTGCCCCAGATTTCCGAGGATAACGAGCAACCCCCAGGCTACGACTCGATGCCGGAAGGCAGTACCCCAATTTGCCGTTCCCGCCGCCCACACAAGCTCCATCGACAGAAACATTCCAAATAGAAAAAGTGCGTCACCCACGTGACCCCGACGCTTCACGAGAGTCCTGATGAAACACCCAAACAGAAAGAGGCGCAAAAAGGACTCTAGCAGGCCATATACATCGAATACTCCTCTTACGTTCCAAGGGAACGGAGCGAACAGGTAATTTACCGCAACTATGGGCCCAGTTTTTAGGAAGCCGCGTGTCGACGACGTATCAAGCGCCGTCGAGAAGGCAGAACGACCTTCGCTAACTTTGCCCTGGTATGAGCCGATATATTCTAGTCCCCGGCCATCGAGGGCTTTGTCCACGACCTCCGAGTGCTGCGCGAAAAAATCAAGGACTTTGGGACCGGTGAAAATTATCGAAACGGAGCCAATGAGCACGGCCAGACCCATGACCCAGGGACGACTCCTCATCGCCCATAACAGGCTTACGGGCAGTACCAGAGCCAAATAGCCGCCGAATCCGTTGTGCAGATAGGTCAGGCTCAATCCGGACAACAAACAGAGTATTAAACCCTGAAGCAGCTGACCGGTCCTTATCCACAATAGACTACAAACCAGACACAGGAAGAAACCAACCTGTAACCCCTCACGTAAGACTACAGAGGTGTTCAATAAGACTGATGGGGGCAGGCCGAAGAGAAGAACCAGCCGAGCCGCGGATGCGTTAACTTCGAGCAGATAGTGAATTTCTACAAACGCAACTATACCGATCGAGAAACCTAGCTGTGAGATTTCACAGCCCAGTAAGTGGGAACCGCCAAGAGCATCATAGATTCCTCGCAGGAACGACGCATACGAGTTTCGCAGAAATAACTCGTACCCTGTACCCATTGCAGCGTGGTTGAAGGCAATGGGATCTCCATTCACTGTTGGCAGCGGCCCTACCACAACCTGCAGTAGACTTACCGTCTGCCTCAAGACTAAAAGAACCCAGACGACCTTAGCTAATGCTACGTCATTCCTAATCCTGTTCGACAGAAAAGGCAGTGCGATGGCGACGAAGCCGAGCCCTATAGCTGAAAGCGAAAACAGCGGCCTACCCTTTGTCCGCCTCAACAAGCGCCTTAAAAAAGGGGCTACTCAGCACCAGATCGTCAAAAGTCCCCTGGTTTTCGATAGCCCCGTTCGCCATAACCACTATGCTGTCGCAATCTCTTAGCAGAGAGATTCGGTGAGCAATGACGAGGACAGTCAAATCCTTATCCTCCATCAGGCCACTAACGACCCTACGCTCCGTCTCAGCGTCCAACGCGTTGCTGGCCTCGTCGAGGACCAGCAGCTCTGGGTTAAGATAGAGCGCCCTTGCGATACCAATTCTCTGCCTCTGACCTCCAGACAGTTTCACTCCCTGCTCACCTAAGTCCGAATCATAGGATTTAGCCATAGCTATTACGTGGTCGTGAATCCTAGCTCTCATTGCGGCCGCCACTATCTTTTCAGTATTCCGAAGCTCCGGCTTCACTCCGAGCGCAATATTCGCTGCAACCGTATCATCGGAGAAGTGCAAAGTCTGAGGGACATACGCCAAACCCTCTGAGGCGTGGACCGCCCGCCTGGTCACAGTTCCACTCGTGGGAGTTAGCAGACCTAGTACGATGTCAATTAGCGTCGTCTTCCCGGCTCCTGTGGTTCCCACGACTCCGACCTTCTCTCCCCGAAAAACCTGAAGGCTCACACCTTTTAGCGATTCGGTGTCTGAATTTGGATACCGATATCTGACCGCCCTCAGTTCTAAAATCGGCTCGGACACCTGACTGTTTGCGATGACAGCAGGCCGTGAGTTGAGACTCTCCTTGGGCTCCATGGCGCTTACGATGTTCTCCAGAGCAGCCTTGGAGCCGGCCAGAACCGCCGCGGACGCGAAAATCTGCTGCGCTGCAGGCAGCATTCTCACGGCGGCAGCCCCAAATAAAGCAAGGACAGATACGCTTTGCTCGCTATCCCAGCCACCTGTGCTAGCCACCACCATAAAAATGACGAGGCCGCTGAAAAGGAAACCTTCGACGAGATATTTTGGCATCAAACTGATATATTGGATACGAGACTGGGCATCACCAAGCAGTCCGGCTGCGCGCCCAAACCTATCCAGAAAGAATTCGCCATTCCTCGCGACTTTAATCGCCTTAATTCCGGTTAGCGCCTCGTAAACCGCCTTCTGGCGTTCGGTATTCTGTAACACAACGACGCTGCCATGATGCACCATTGATTCGTGCTTCAGAAAAAATAGCAACCCATACGCCAAGGAGAATGAGATAGAGGACGCCGCAGCGATCAAAGGGTGAGATACCAGGAGGAGAAGCAGTATGCATATTATCTCCGACCCCCGGACGCATATCAGAACAAGCTGCTGCAGCACATTCATTACAACGGCATTTGCTTCTAAAATGACGGTCTTCGCCAGATTCGCAGTGCTTTGGCCAAGGTGCCATTCATAAGAATTCTCGAGAAACTGGTTAAGCAACCGTGAGGCGATATGATGATACTGCTTCCACGACAGTCTGATTCCAAAATATGTCGCTAACGCAGACGACGCTGTACCACTTAGACTGCATACCAGGACCAAGATACCAAGCGTTCCAGGAGTCGTTACCGGCAGCTTCGCTGCAATACTCTCCGGCAGCTGGCCCCCCAGCACCACGGTAAAAAACAATGAAATCGATGCTACACCTAGCGTCTGTAGCAGGCTCGAGCAAACAGAGAGAACGGCGAGTGCGCAGTACTGTCTCTTGCTCTTCGGGTCAAGCAATGAACTTACAGCCCGTAGAAGCTGGCCATAGCCACCCCCCTCACCACTCTTCACCTCTTCAGTCTCCAACGTCGGGCAATACCAGGACCTGGAGACCATAGCCGCTGACGCATGTGCTAGTTCTCCAGCAAACTTTCGTACAATGAGTTTAAGCTGCTCGAGAACTCTTGCCTATTGAACAACTGTTCAACTCTATTTCGCCCCTTGGTACCCAGTTCGATTCTTCTCGACGGCGATTTGCACAGGTCTACAATAGCTTTAGCGGCCTCGACTTGATCTCCAGGAGCGACTAGCACTCCGCCGACGCCGTGTTCAAAGAGTTCACGAATGCCTCCTGAGTCGTATACCACGACCGGCAGGCCAGCTTGCAATGCTTCAAGTGTCGTTCTCGAAAACGACTCTGACTTAGAAAAGTTCAGAAAGATGTCAGAGGAAACTAGGGATTTCCAAACATCCTCACTTGGACCCTCAAAGCTGATGCGGCTCAAAATTCCGTAACCTTGAGCAAGTCCCAAAAGCTCCTCACAGAATCTAGGGTCTATCTTTTCACCAATGAACCGCATTGATGCTTCACACCCGGACCCTATGACCTGATGGAATATAGCAAGAGCCTCTTCGTGGCCCTTTCCGCGTGAGTAATTAGCGAGGTAAAGCAACTCGGGTGAAGCTGATGACGGCGCCATCCTTGGAGTGGATGTCCGAGACCCTTCCAACGTGACGCAGTCATAAATAACTCGTCCGGAGGCCACAGGCCCAAAATCTCTACTTGCTGCCCTGGAGACAAAGATTACGGCGTCTGCGCTACGCTTCACTATGGCACTAAACAGTCCATATGCAGGACGGATGTAAGAGTTCCGCATAAGCCGCACGTGATAAATGAGTGTTATGCTCGGACGGACAAGCTTCACCAACGCACCCGTCATGTTATACATGTCGTTGCAATGCAACACGCTCACGTTCTTTTTGCTAAGTATAGAGAGAAGATACCAAGTGCTTCGCAGCAGTAAAGGTAGATAAAGTAAAATCGACCTCCAGCTCCTCTTAAGCTCTCGAAAAGGAACCTCCTCGACCTCGTATCCGGCTTTCATGACAAAATCTATCGCTCCTGAGCGATTTGGCAGACAGAACACAATTCGGTAGTTCACCGCTAATACGTCGGCAGTCGCCACCGCTGACCTCAATGCGCCCGTCAATACCAAGGAGTTATCGATCACGGCTACGCCAGGCTTCATCGTCGCTTCAACTCAGACCAGAGTTCATCTAGTCTTGTCCTGAAAGAGCACGTCAACACGGCCAAAAAGCGCCGACTTAGGATAGATGTAGCCCTCAAACTAACAGCGTGGCGCAAAGCAGTCATAACCTGCGTTGCTGGTGCCTTCTGTTCCGCAAGTTTCAACGCTGCCTGCAAATAACGATTGCAGAGAATACGTTTTGCCGTGGGTCCATACGAAGTCGTAAAGACTTTATCAGCCCTAAGGACACTGACGAACTCCTGAGCACTCTTGAAGAAGTTTGCGGCGTCTTGACGATTCACGCTCCTGGACGAATGAGAGACGACAGCTGACGAGATATGGGGGGAAAAGACAAATCGGTAACGCGAGCTCAGGATTAGCCATAAACAATAGTCTTCGCCATGGACCAAAGTCGCCGAGGGAATAAACATGTGCTTCTCAATAACATCGCGCCGCACGAAGATTGCATTCATCGAAAGACAGTTCTTTTCGGCGAGGAGACTTTTCACGCAAGTCCTTTGGGGAAATACAAATCGCTCCAATGCGTATCCGGTTGTGTCTACGATTTCGTAACCAAGGTGGACTATCGGGGGACTACTTGCGGATGAAATCAGCTCCTCCGCAATCTGTAGATGATTGGAATAATAGTAATCGTCCGAGTCCAAGAAACAAATGTAGTCCCCCCTGGAGCGTTCGATACCGAAGTTTCTTGCAAGATTCCGCTCGCCGTGAGGCTTCCAGAAGTAGGCGAACCTGGGTTCGTCAAATGACTCCAAAACAGCTCGTGAATCATCATCGCCCCCATCATCGACGACGATAAGCTCGAAATCCCGGCAGGTCTGACCACGTACTGACTCTAGCGCTCTTGATAGCAAGTGCGCCCTGTTGCGAGTTGCTATGATTATGGAGAAAAACACAGGTCGAGAAGAAACCTCACCTTCTGATCAGACTGTCGAGTTCTCGACGATCGATAGCCAGCGTTCCATGACCCCATTCCCGTGCTTATCTGCAAACGAGTCTGACGTGGCTTGAGACAACGGACCACTATCTAGGGTCTTCAAAATAGCTGTGGCCCATAGTCCCACAAGATCCGGAGTAGGCTCGTCACCCAGGAGTGGAAGCAAAGTCCCAAACTTACCATCCAAGGGCAGTAACGGGTGAGATAGTTCAGGGTGAAGAATCTCGCGCGGACCTGTAGGACAATCAGCGCTGACACATCTAACGCCTAGGATGATGGCTTCTGCAAGAACGTTTGGGAACCCCTCGTACTGCGACGGGAGAACGAATATGTCGCTCCGAGCTACAAACCGAAAGGGATTATTCTGTCTGCCTAAGAGAATTACGTCGACAGAATCAGGCCGATTCTCCGCATCCCCAGCTTCAAAGACCGTGAGGGATAGTGCTCTACATTCCTCGATCAACCTACTTCTCAGCTCCCCGTCACCAAGAATACAAGCGCGCACTGGCCGAGTTCGCTTTAGTTCCTGAATCACCCGAAGAAATGGGATGAAACCCTTCTGTGGGTGAAGTCGACCGGATAGGGTCAGGGTCGGCCTTTCGCGAAAATTCTCGTACCAGTCAGGAACTGAGGCCCTAGCCAAATTCCGTATCTTGGCGCCCTCATAAAAATTAGGAATCGTGACCACACGGCTCCTTGGAAGCCCGAGCTCTTCTATTAGCTCCGTCGCCAAATCTGTCGACACAGAGACAATCAGGTTCGCGAACCGGTAGAACAAGGGCATTAGCACGTTTAGTCGGATCCAACCTTTGATTCCGGAGATCTCCGTGTCGTGGAGTTTACTTCCCCTAACACTTGCGATGCGACGCTCACCGTGCAAGAACGTAAGTATATTGGCGTAGTCAGGTCCTTCTAGGAAGCTGATTGAAACTGTAGGGCGAAAGCTTAACTTAAGTTTCTGCAGCTTATAGATGCGCTCTAACCAAGCAAGCAGCTTTCCGAACATCCCCGCCCGTCGCTTTGGGGCTAGGGCGCGTACATCTTGACAGGTAGGATAGGGACTATCAGCTCCCTCAGGTCCGGACAAAACGCATAGACACGTAGGGTAACGCTCCTCAAGAAAGCGGCTTAGCAATGCCACGGAGCGCTCCGCGCCGCCACCGCCCAGCTCCGACGTTATGAGAAGTACTCGCACCAAAATCTCATCTTGAGGAAGAACTCGACTTGGGCAGCTCGTCGTCCTGCGCAAAAGACCGAAGAGAAAGCTCAACGTCCCTTTTCATCTCTTCGGCACTAGACATCTGCAAACCGACCTCAGCAATCAAGTCGGGCCTTCGTGAGGCAGCCCTGCGTAATTCCTGTTCCACGAACGCGTACATCTCGGCGACGGACAACGTCGGCTCCATCAAACTGCATCCCTTCGGCATCATCTCCGCGATCTCACGTAACTTTCTATTCCAGGCAACACAGATCGATGAAATGCCGAGGACCCCCCCCACGATAGCGCCGTGAGCGCGAGTGGTTAGTAGCAAAGAATGTTCTCTAAACTGGTCCGTAAAGCGTCTCAGATCATCCGTAATCGGGCTCCAGACCCGAAGCCGGTTCCCCCATCGGCGTGAAACCTCTTGGTCATAGTGCTCCTCGAAGCTATAGACGGCAACATCGTAGCCCCCGTGCTCCAACAGGACACACAGCTCGAGTAGACGATCTAGCAAGTCACCCTGAGAAATTGGCAGGTCCATCAGCACGACGCCAATGCTTGTCTCTTTCCCCGGGAATCTATGCTCTGTAGGTCCTGCCCAGAGGTCGGTAAGGAATGCTAGGTCTGTACCCAGCCGTTGTTCGCCTCGAAATCGAATTCTGCGGAGAAACGATTCGCTCCGGATGTCGCGGGGATATATCGCATCGTAGCTGCCTAATTCGGAAACAGCACGTAGATACTTGCTTGAACTTTGGGTATATGGACCCAGCCCAATTCCTACGCCCAGACGTCGATGAAATCTCAGATTGAGCTCCTTACGACTTCTCCTCCGAATCCAGCTTTCGAGACAGTACGCCTGATCCGGAGTTAGCATTCGAGACAGTAAGTTCAGAGCGAACGAAACCGGGGAGCCTTGATCTGAATCCTTGTACAGTCCCCCACCCCCATTAAATACGAGATCATAGTAGTGCCTGTGAGTCCAGTCGACTATTCGAACCTCACTCCCCAACAGGCGACTAATGTAACGGTGATAGTCTGCCGGTGCTCTGCAATCTGCGTTGCTAGATGTGTTCCCCGAGTAAACGTCAACGACTGCACCTGGAAGACAAGATGATATTAAACGAAAAGCAACCAGGCAGAGGATGTCATCACCAAGGTTCCCAAATCCATAATAACCCTTCAGTAGGACACTTCGAGGCGCGATATTCATCTCTTGCTCTCCAAATGGGCTTGGCTTTCACGAAAGACTTGAAGCCCTGTACGACAAAGTGCGCTCGGCCAGACGTGCTAAGCACGCTTAGCCCTAGACGCTAACGTGGCCGGAGCCTCGGCCAAGGACTAAAATCTCGGCGTCGAAATCCCGGCCTCGGGTAACTCCACGCGTGTCGACTACTCGCGTTGCGAGATGGCACAAGACGGTCAAGTCCATGACATCGTGGACGGTCAATAACACTACTACGTCGTAGTGCTCGTGCCCAAGTGCACTCGAGGTCACGCTCTGGACCTTTCTGCCATCACGGAGCTTTATTTCAGGAGCCAGGGGATCGAAGTAGGAGACCACTGCTCCTCGGGCGTCTAGATAGTCAAAAACCCTTAAGCTTGGTGATTCGCGATAGTCCCCAATATTCGGTTTGTAAGCTGCCCCTACGAGCAAGACTTGCGCGCCGCGCAGTCCCTTTTCTCCCAGAATCTCTCCCACTAGGTCTACTACGTGGCGTGGCATCCGGTCATTCAACTCGCCGGCCAACTCGATAAACCGGGTGCGGAAATCAAACTCTCTAGCCTTCCAGGTTAGATAAAACGGATCCAACGGAATGCAGTGCCCACCGATTCCCGGACCTGGATAAAAGGGCATAAAACCGTACGGCTTTGTGCTTGCCAACTCGATGATCTCCCAGACATCCAAGTCCATCGCCCGACACAGCAAAGAGAGTTCATTCACCAAGGCAATATTTACTGATCGAAAGATATTCTCGAAGAGTTTCTCCATCTCTGCCGCCCGTGTCGAAGACGCGACCTTCACCAGATTGGCATCTCCCAAAAGGTTCTCGTAGACTAGGCGGGTCACCGCCGCGCTGCGCCCGTCCGCACCACCAAGGACTTTAGTTGTATTCGACGTGTTGTAGTGCGGGTTCCCCGGATCAACTCGCTCGGGAGAGAATGCTAGAAAATAGTCTCCGCCCACTTCGGAGACGCGACCGCCCGCTTCGAGAGCGGGTAGCACGATTTCATTCGTCGTCCCGGGGTAGGTCGTACTCTCAAGAATCACTAGGCTTCCCGGGCGGATGTGCTGACCAATAATATAGCTTACTTTTTCCACATATGAGACGTCGGGCTCTAAATTGCGTGACAAGGGCGTCGGGACGCAAATCACAATTACGTCGCTCGACCCGATAACGGCAAAATCGGTGGTCGGACTCAGCTTGTTAAGCAATCCTGCAAGGTCCTGAAGGGCTGGTTCGACGTAGTCCCTACCTGCAAGTAGTGCGTCGACCTTGTCCTGCTGCTCTTCGATGCCGTATACAGCATAACCACGGCTAGCAAACCCCTTGGCTAACGGAAGTCCGACGTAGCCAAGTCCAATGACGGCGATCACGGCCGTCTTCGTGGTGATCTTCTCCTGGAGCGCGTTAAAATATCCGTCAGTCTCAAGCATACCGGGCAGTTCTCGGCACCGACGAAGCGCCCTCCAAGGGTTTAAGAAACCATAATGTTCTCCCGACAGGCGTCATTACCACGAATTGATTGCAGAATGACTTAGGTGGGAACCTGACTCACAGCACGACCTACACTGTGGTATTGAAAGCCCCGCTCAGCCATGACTTTCGGCTCAAACAAGTTCCTTCCATCGATAATCAATGGTGCCCTCAACTCCGTACGAACCCTCTCAAAGCTAGGACGCCTAAATTCATTCCATTCTGTCATAATCAGCAGGGCGTCCGAACCCTTACACGCTTCATAGCTATCCGAGCAAAGGGTGACGCTGCTCCCATACAGTCGGCGAAAGTTGTCCATTGCCTTGGGATCAAATGCCCGCACCTCTCCCCCCCTCTCGAGAAGACCATCTATCAAGCGAAGGGCGGGGGCTTCTCTTAAGTCATCCGTTCGCGGCTTAAAGGCGAGTCCCCACACCGAAAAGATCCGCCCAGTGAGGTCCTCTCCGAAGCATGAGACGATCTTGTTCCAGTAGAATTCGAACTGTTTCCTGTTCCCGTCCCAAGCACTTTCCACCACCGGCATGTCGCAGCGTGCTTGTTTGGCCGTCCGAAGGAGAGCCCTTACATCCTTCGGCAAGCAGGACCCACCAAACCCCACACCAGGAAAAAGGAAACTGCCCCCAATTCTTGGGTCTCGTGAAATCCCAGTCCTCACCTGGTCCACATCAGCACCAACAGCTTCACACAATCTCCCGATCTCGTTTATGAAGCTGATCTTCACTGCTAGGAATGCATTCGCGGCGTACTTTGTCATTTCAGCCGAGGGGACATCCATCTCAATCACACGATTGCCCGTTCTCATAAACGGGGCGTAGAGATCCCTCATTTCATCACGAGCCCTTGAATCTGAAGTTCCGATGACCACGCGATCCGGCTTCAAGAAATCATTGACGGCGTCTCCCTGTTTTAGAAACTCCGGATTCGAAACGACCGAAAAGGCGTGGGAAGTCGCACCCGCAATGACTTCAGTCAATTTCGCTCCTGTCCCGACCGGAACCGTACTTTTAGTCGCTATTATCCGATACCCGTCCATGGACTCCGCGATCTCTTTCGCCACCGCAAATACACCGGAGAGGTCTGCGGCACCGTCTGCGTCTGCCGGGGTACCGACAGCGATGAAGCAGATCTTTGAATTCTTTACAGCAGCCTTGAGGTCCCCTGTAAAAGAGAGCCTGCCTTCTCGCACGTTGCTCTCGACGATCTCCTCTAAGCCAGGCTCATAGAAAGGCATCACCCCGTCCTTCAAGGCAGCTATCCGCCCTGTATCCCTATCGCAACATCTTACAACATTACCCATTTCTGCCAGGCACGCCCCCGTAACTAAACCAACATACCCTGTGCCGACGATACAAATGTCCATTCCGGGGGTTGTGAAATAGGCCCAGGAATTACCTTCCTTGAAGAGATGATTACCATCCTTGCTAGGAGCGACCCGAACAATGCGTCTGAGCTCGGTTGCTAGCTTGGCGGGTCTGCAGGAAATGTCGAGAACTGCGCCCACATCTACACGAAGAAATGAGCTTCAAACTTGGCTTTAGCTAAGCCCATCACTCCACGTAGGTTTTCGAATGACGTATCGCCCTGACATCGACGGCTTAAGAGCTATCGCTGTTCTTTCTGTCCTGTTCTACCACGCCCACCTGTCGTTTCCAGGTGGGTACGTTGGTGTAGACATCTTCTTTGCGATATCGGGGTACCTCATCACCTCACGAACTATACCTAGACTTCGCGATGGCGGGTTCTCGGTGATGGATTTTTGGGCACAAAGAATTCGCCGTCTCCTCCCTGCGCTCTCCTTTGTTACTCTTGCCACGATAGTTCCAGCTCTTTTTTTTCACCTGCCACAGCACCTGGTGGACCTAGGTGGTGCTCTGATAACGCTGCCTTTGATGTTAGTCAACTGCTATTATTGGCGAGTGGTAAAGGCAGGGTACTTCGGTGACCCTCCCGAGATAAGACCGCTTTTACATACTTGGTCACTGGGAGTGGAGGAGCAGTTTTACATCCTTTTTCCACTGTTCCTAGTCTTGGCCTGGAGACGAGGTGGTGAAAGGACCGTATTCAAGGCGGCAGGATTCATTACCGTTATTTCGCTCCTCCTATCGGTCCCGCTGACCTATTATAAACCTGTCGCCACGTTTTTTACATTGCCGACCCGTGCTTGGGAGTTCACCCTTGGTGGACTTGTTGCACTGCTCCCCAGCCCCCAAGGACCCAGGCTCTTGCGAGAGCTTTCCGTTTTAGGCGGCCTCGGTCTTTTGATATACTGTATGTTTTACTTTGATCACTTCACACCGTTTCCCGGAGCTTGGGCCCTCGTGCCCGTGATAGGGTCTCTCTTGATTATGAAAGGATGCGAAGGCGGAGCCACCAGTGTCGGGACCATCCTCTCCAGCAAACTGCCCGTACATATTGGACTAATCTCGTATTCACTATACCTGTGGCACTGGCCCATTCTCGCCTATGCAGACTACTTGTTCTTCTTTCAGAATCCAGGAGGTCGGCTATTGCTGGTCACTGCGAGTATAATCGCCGGACATCTCTCTTGGCTCTACTTGGAGACCCCGCTGAGGTCTGGACGTCTCTTGCGTTCAAATGCACGGGCTCTCTCTTTCATGCTGGTCAACGCCGTTACGTTGATCGCAATCGGGTTGGTATTTACAAGCCAGGAGGGCTTTCCGGGTCGCTGGGACCCTGAGACCCTGAAGCAAAGCAACTTCAAAAATGACACCAGGACTGCACGGTCCGAACCAATCGGGGCCCTCGACGTCAATGAGTATTCGTTTATGCTTTGGGGTGATAGCCACGCCGCGCATTTCGTTCGGGCACTCGACGACGCGGCAAAACTTCAGGGCATAAAAGGTTATGTCATGACGAATGCGAGTACAGCCCCGCTTCGGCGCTGGAATAGGGTTGAAGGAACAGTACCTGACAAAGAGTGGCAAGCAACGTGGTTTGAGCAGGGAATAGCAGAAGCTAAGTCCCGGGGTATTAAGCTCATTATTCTATCCGCCTTTTGGAATAACTACGGATACTCTGACCTTGGGACGAACCTTCGTTCCGCCGTCAAGGAACTCAATGAACACGGGATGACGGTCTACGTTGTGACCGACATCCCTCATTTCGAGCGGCACGTTCACCGCGCTTTACTCCTCGCGAAGTTGAAGGGCGAAGACCACCTCGCGGGAGATGATGTTCTTATGACTCCTATGGAAACAACCATCGATATCAGAAAAATCGATTTCCAGGGGCTCAACGCTGAACTCATCGACACCCGTAGCATACTCGAACACGGGCCGGGCTCAGCCGTCGTGAAGGCCAGGGGCGAGATTCTCTACCGAGATGCTGACCATCTGACAGTCGAAGGCGCCCAGCACTGCCTCCCTGCCTTCCAAGGTCTATTTGACGCTCTACTTAGGGAAAAAAAATCGAAGTGATTGTAGCAAAACTAGAGCCTTCTAGGCATCGACCCTGTCGCGTACTTGGTCGACGTGCTTCAGCGCGTTTCGACGCCCCCCGCCAGCGAGACCGAGCTCGTGGCTTGGCGTCTACGGAAACTAACCTTTGCTCACCGATCCAACGGGGTCGGCTCTCTCGAAGCCCTAGATGCCAGCGGCCTGGGCTCTAGCAGCACAGCGTTAGACTAAAAGAACCAGCGGGCCAAGCTCAGGAGATTAAATATGCCCATGCCACCCAAGAATCCGTTTTGTTGCTCTTTGGTCGGAACATACACCAGATCGCCATCGTAAACAGGAACGGCCGCATCAGCTTTACCCTTCTCGAAGTACTCTTTCAGATTGTACTCCTCTACCTTGTCACGGTTTGCGGTAACATCAGCAGCGCGAACAACGATGACCTTCTCGATCTTCGACCCGGCAGCAATCCTTGGGGGCAAGATATCAATAAGAGTCTCGTTTCCTCTAAGCGGCACCGGGCCCGGCTGACTTACAGCACCAAGAACGACGGCCTGCCGAGCAGGTACGACCAAGATATCTCCTTCTTTCAGGTTCTGAGCCTCCTCCGGCAGCGGCTTTGACGGGGTAGCACTGAGGTCCAGAATCAACGGCTCTGGTAGGGTTGCTCGGATCAGCCGGACCCGGGTCAACGAGGCCTCCTCCTTCGCACCACCGGCCGCCAGCAGCGCCTGGCGTGGGTCGCCATGAACTCTGCTCACAGCATAAACTCCAGGCTTGGTAACTTCGCCAGTGACACTGACAGGGGAGCCTGGAAGGACGTACAGCACATCGCCAGACTTCACTTCAGTCAGACCGCCACCAGCTGAAGCCTGAAGGGACACTTCCGTGCGCTCACTGCCACGCAGCAGCATCGCGGTATCCTTATCGGCTTTCTCGGTAAGTCCACCTGCACGAGCAATTACATCTAGCACCGTCGCTCCCAGTCCCACCTCGAAGGTGCCTTGCTGGTTAGCCTCTCCGAGAACTGCGACCTGGTGTCTCGCGACCTGGCGCAGACCTAACTTGAACTCTGGCTTCTTCAGTTCTTTGGCTAACCGCTTCTTAAGATCGGCTCGCAAGTCGCCCAGGGTCCGGTTCGAGGCCTTGACCTCGCCGACCAACGGATGGAAGAAAAAGCCATCTACACGCACCGTGTAAAGACTCTCCATCTCTGGCAAGGACGAAATATGAAATACTATCTCGTCACCAGCTCTGAGAATATGCTCTTCGCTAAGCAGCGGAACCAGAGCGCCACCACTACCGGGAGACGCTGGCGGCGCCACCGGGGGCGAGGCTGGGGCCTGATTCTGAGCCATGGCTTGCGCCCCAAGAAGCAGAATCAAGAACGCGTGAAAGAGAAGCCGTGCGGTAGACATATCCAGCTAAAATCCCCCGCGATAATGCCAATGTCCTGCAAATCGCGGTGCGGTCCAGGGGCTGCGAAAATAACCATCCTCAGCCCACCGTCAGATGCGACCAACCAGGAGAGCGCCACGAAGACGCTAACCACCTCGCGACCATGAATCGGAACAAGGTAAGCCCTCTTCTCTCCATCTCTACAGCCCTCGCTCTGACCCTGTCGCTGGAGGGCTGCGGCGATTCCTTCCCGGATCAGGTCTCCGGCCAGCCCGCCGGTGCCGTTCAGGCCATCTCCGACCCCATCGTCGACATCCTTCGCGACGGGGTCGATGAGTCGCTCGAAGGTGCTGCTCCCGCGGTCGCGGCAGAATATCTCCTAACCTTCAGCGAAACGAGCAACGCGGCCACGACTCGCTTCACCCGTAAGCCCTCCAGCGAAATTATCGCCATTCTGCAGCCGAACGCTGCCACCCGCACGTCGTTTCGCCTGAACATCCTCAACAAGAGTCGGGCCGGCGCCGCCGACTTCCCGTTCCTGGACCTGCAGTTCGGACAAGGCAACTCCCAGCCCCTCGCCGTGGGAACGCGGCTGTCGGCGAACTCTAACAGCAGCGGACCGCGAGCCCAGCTGGTCTACGGCGAAACGTTCCAGCCGCCCAGACTCAAGCTGTTCGTCTCCCAGTCAGGCCAGATCACAGTCACAGGACTCACACCCGGCGCGGGCCAGTCCGGGTCGATCCGGCTGCGCTTCGACAACGTGGTGATGACTCCCCGGGCCAGCGGACCCAACACCGCAAGCGGCAGCTTTACCGTGAACGGCGAGGCCAGCTTCACCTTCTAGCCATCCGACCCCGTTCTTGCAGAGAAAAGTTTCAGCGCGATCACCTGTAACGCTGCCAGCTTTTCAGGCACAACCGCATCCGCAATGTCATTTGACTCCACGACAACCGCCTCAGGCTCCCAGACGGAGCGACACGAAATACTCTACAGAGACAACTAAATACTCCACAGCCAGCAGGATGGGTACCTCTTTTAGCGACACTCCCAGTAATCTTTTGTGGGGGTATGCATGGCATTACGATCTTTTCTTTTGACTTTTCTCCTGGGTGTGTCCGCGCTGGCGGCGCCTCTTTCCAACGGGAATTTTGAGCAAGGCAACCTGTCTGGCTGGCAATCAGTGGGAAGGACTGTTGTCGCATTTTCAACGGCGGTCTCTAATCCGGGTCTATACTCGGCCGTGCTCTCGACGGACGAAACGATGGGTAACGTACAGGGCGTAGACTTCGACGACATCGAGACGGCCCTGGGCCTGACGCCAGGAACCGTCCTAAGCCTGGGCGGCTACAATGCGACGTTCGGGTCAGCGATCTACCGGTCGGTGACCGTCTTGGCCGGCGAGGCCATCACGTTCGATTCTAGATTTGTGTCGGACGAGCCGGATGGCCCTACAACGCCATATAATGACTTCTCCTTCTTCAGCGTTTCCGGAGGCGGGGCCCCTGCTCATGTGCAGTTCCTCGGTGACGCCCAGGCGGCATCTTCGATCAACGGGCCAGCATTCCACGGATTTGATCGCAGTACCAACTCTGCCAACGCCTCCTACACCTTCGCCAACAGCGGGACGTACACGATCGGGTTTGGAGTCTCGAACGTAGAGGACAACTCCGTCGGCTCGGCCCTCGTGGTGGACAACATCGCGCTCAACGTCCAAAACCCGCAATCCGTGCCCGAGATCGACGCGAGCAGCGCGACGCTGCCTCTCGCGCTCATCTGCTTGATGATGCTTGTCGTTTCCGACCGCAAGCACAGGGCGACTCGTCTGGCCTAGAGCCCCGAACCGCTACCAATTTTTTGAGACAGAACGCAAATCGACGTGCCCCAAGGCACGTCGATTTCTTTTAGGAACCTATCAAGCGCTTCCACCCGAGACCTTCTCGAGCACCAGAGAGTCGGCCCTGGCCTCGGCTCCGAGGTGCACAGCCTACCAGCTTCCGTAGCCTTCCTGATAGCCGTCGAGCTCGAAGTTGCTATTCTGATAGCCGCCGAAGCCGTCTCCGCCAAAGAACACCTGGCTCGCTCCCCAGTTGGCGTTCCGCCCCTGCGACACATTCACGAAGGGGTCGAAGCTCGGCGCGAACGTGGCCGGCCCCATCGAGCGTCCCAGCTGGGAAAGCCTTGAGATGTCCGAATCCATCGGAAACGCCGGCCCGAAGGCGTCGGCTCCAGCCTGCATCAGTCGCATCTGCGCCGTCAGCTGCTCGAACTGCTGCTGCTGCACCGCCAACATGGTGCACATCTGACCCGTGCGCATCTGCTCTTGCTGCGCCGTCAGCCGCTCCATGGTCTGGCGCTGAATGGCCATCTGCAGACGGAAATCCTGAACGGTGGGGGCGGTGGTGGTCTTCATATCTGTGAACTCTCCTCGTGCGATTTCCCCCATTCTACTCGCCTCCGCGACCACAATCAGTGACACCTGGCACCGAATCAGGAGACCCTCGTCACCCGCGCCAACACCAAAGTTTCAACGCGATCACCTGCAACATTACACCCATTCCCGCCGCAACGCCTCGCCGGGCCAATGTTTCAACGCGATCACCTGCAACATTGCACCCACTCCCGCCGCAACGCCTCGCCGAGCCAATGTTTCAACGCGATCACCTGCAACATTGCACCCACTCCAACCGCAGCCCCGCCGGCCGTCCCTCAACCGGCAACTAGGCCGGGCTCGCCTCGCCCTCCGATAACAGATGGTCTATAATGACGGCATGTCCTCGCACGGTCTTCTCAACGACGTTCTATTCAAGATCGTCTTCGGTGGTCGCCAGAGCGAGCCCGTGCTCACGGCGCTCCTCAACGCTCTGCTCGGCTACACGGGCGACGAAAGCATCGTCTCGCTGACTATCGCCAACCCCAATCTCGAACGCGAGCACCTAACGGATAAAGGAGCCGTGCTTGACCTTAAGGCGGTCGACGCCGCGGGACGGTGTTCAACATCGAGGTCCAGCTCGAGCCCGGCGGTCCCCTCGACTATCACCCCAAGCGAACGATCTTCTACACCGCTAAACTGCTCTCCGCACAGATGGAACAAGGTGTCAGCTATGCGAATCTGGCCAAGACTGTGCACATCTCGCTGCTCGACTTTCTCCTGTTCAAAGATTCCGAAAAGCTACACAGCGTCTTCGCACTTCGCGAGGCCGAACTCGGGTTTCTTCTTTCGGACGTGCTCGAGCTGCACTACATCGAGCTGCCAAAATTCTCTCTGACGAAGCCCCAGGAGCTTCACACCCCATTCGAGCGGTGGCTTCACATCCTCCGATTCTCCGTTCTCTATCTCGCCCCCGACTCCGACCCCCTGCCCGCTACACTCCAACAGGAAGAAGGTATCTCCATGGCCATAGAATCTCTACGGAAAGCTTACGCCCGCGACGATGTCCGCGAGCTGATCGAAGCCCGCGAAAAAGCTCGAATGGATTACGGCAGTGCCATCGCTGAAGCGACCAGACAGGGCCGCCAAGAGGGCCGTCAAGAGGGACGTCAAGAGGGACGCCAAGAAGGCCACGTCGATGTGGCCCGCAAGATGCTGGCGCTGGGCCTTGACCGCGCAACCATCCTCCAAACCACCGGGCTAACCGAAGCCCAGCTGGCCGAACTCGCCAAAGGGTAACTCCCGACGACCGCCCTCTAAAAGGGAAGCCTCGAGCGGCACAAAGCTTGCTCGAGGCTTCCAGGAGTGGTAGCCAGAGGCGCACCTCTTCAACGGGGCCACATGCTCGCAGAGCACGGGAACGTGGGCGACGAACACCCGGGTGGACACCAGGCCACAACCCGATTTTCTCTCCTATCCCTCTTCACGCCTGCGCCCCCGTCGCCGCCCTCGGCAGCGGAAACAGCATCGCCGCCGCCAGCCGACGCGGCTCTAACCCGTCCAGCCCGTCGGCCTCGAGCTTGTCTCCGCGCCCAGCCAAATCGGCCTCGACCAGCTTCAAAGCGAGCTCCCCCTCGCCGCGACAGAGCGCCTCGACCACCGGCAACGGGGCCGGTCGCCGGTCTCGGCGCCTGTTTCCAAAGGCCGCCTTCAGCTTACGATAGCTCGCCGGCAAGAAGGCAAACTGGGGCGGAGGCGGCGCTGGCGACGCCGCCTGGTCGACAACCAGACACAGGGCGTGCAGCAGATCCTCCATCCGCCCTTCGTCCACCTCGCCCCGCAGAAAGGCCAGCAGATGCTCGGGCTTAGCTGTGTGACAGCCCCAGAACGGGTCGTTGAAAAGCACGATCCCCGCCCGGTTCGGTCGGCGGGGCACCTTCCCGCTGCTCCACATCCGATAGCGCAACAGCCGCACCATCTTTTCGCACAGGTCGCGCCCCTGAAAACTCTCCATCTGCGGCCTCAGCCACAGCGCTCTGTGCAGCCGCGTTCCTAGCGAGGCCAGCGAGAGCGCCAGGTCGAATTCGGCGTTCCCGTCCCGCGGCTCGACCCCCCAGCGAGAACTCAACCCCGGAGCCTCCGTCGCATGAAGCCTGAGCTTCCCGATCTCTTCCAGCACTCGGCTGCCCGAAGGCCCAGACCCCCAGGACTCTGCTGTCCGTAGCCAGCGAAAAAACTCCACCCGCTCATCCTCTAGCCAGCCTCCCAGCCGCCCCAGGTCGAACTGCGACTCGGCGGTCACCGAAGCGAGCGCCAGCGTCAGGTCGCCGTGCCTCACGGCCAGGGCAAAACGTTGATGACCCGCCCCCTGTCCAGCTTCCGCGAACGTCTTGGGCTCACTCCACAGCGGAACCACCACGTCGTACTTCGCCTCTCCGGGCAGCAGAGCGTTCCGATGCCCTTCCAGGCTAGAACGAACCCGAGGCAGGCCCGACACCAAACCCTCCATGGCCAGCACTAGACCCCAGGGGTTAGAACGCGCCATCACCTTCCCGTCGTCAGCCCCGGCATAAGAGCTCGCCGCTCGAGGATCGAAAAAGCCTTGCACAGCGTCTCTCATCTGGTCCGTCTCTTCCTCGAAAAGGGCGGCTCTCAGCAGCTCGGCGGCCCGTCTTTCTGGACGTCGCTCGGCCAGCAGCAGCCATCGCAGCGACTCCATGAAGATGGAGGAAAACTCCATTTTCCCGTCCATCCCGCCGGCCAGCGCCAGAGGAGAGAACAGGACCTCGCCATCCATCTCGTCGGCCACGGTGGCCAGCCACGGGTCGTGGGGCCATTGCTCCAGCAGGCGCCGGACCAGGTCTCTCTTCTCCCACCCCTCCGGCTTCTCGTCCACCACCGCCTGGGCCAGGGCGAACCGCTGCCGGTAGGGCTCGAAACGCAGCTCTTCACTCGCCTCGATAGCGTAACGAGGATGCTCCACCAGCCGCCGCTGAAACCCGCTGGTCTTGTTCCACGGACTGACGATCGGCGTCGGCACATACTCCTCGACCAGAAAGCGCACCAACGCCTGTTGGTCCAGCGTCGAGCTCAACCAGAAATGCCTGTTCCGCCACCAGCCCCGCGCCTCCGGGTCTCGCTGCTCCGCCACCAGCCGCAACAGCCCCAGCCCGCCCAGAGCACAGGCATAAGGCTCGACCCGCAGCCCGACCAGCGCTATTTTAGCCGGCTCAGAGAGCACCAATCCCCCCTCGCCAGCCGCGCCCACACCAAAGTTTCAACGCGATCACCTGCAACGTTGCACCCACTCCAGCTGCAACACCCACCCAACCCAAAGTTTCAACGGGATCACCTGCAACGTTACACCCATTCCGGCTGCAACACCCACTTCCGGTAGCTCCCGCAGCGAGCGCAAGACCTTCCCGGCCGGACATTATACGGTGCCTAGCCGTGGCAATAGAGAGGTGAAAAAACCTGGCGACCACATCGCCGTCGCATCCAGGTCTTTTAAGAACGGCACCACGTCCTCCCGAGCCGCGTCGACATTGAGACTTTCGAACCGCTCTGCCAGAGCTGCCTTCAGGTCGTTCTCGGACATCGTCTCTTTACTGGTCCACCAACCCGATTGCCTTAATCGCATCTCGAGGTGAGACAGATGACACGGGACACCTCGACCCACGTACCAGACGAAATCGAAGTAATCTCTCCCTTTCACTCGTGTCTTCCAGCCTCGATGAAGAATGGCGTGCAGTTTCCCGGCAAAAAGGTCGGGCAGTCGATAGGTCAGCACGCCGAAGGGAAGTGGCTGCAGCAGAGTTTTGACCTCTGTCTCAAAGCCTGGCGGTGGGTCCGAGTCGACCTCGACCTTGACGGTCATTACGCGGGTCCGTGGAACTCGCCTGGCGATCTCGGGAGGAATGGCGATTTTGACGAGATGTGTCAAAGTGCCCGCTTTGATAAAGGCGGACTCGATCGGTGTCGCAACCTTCTTGGACTTCATCTCGACAGAAACCTCGAAGCCGAAGGAGCTAAGCTCCTCGGCAATAGCCTTGAGATAGGCCGCTAATTTGAAATCCTGATCGGCTTGAAGCAATGAGAAGTCGAGATCCTCAGAGAAGCGCTGAAGACCGTAAAGGATGCGAAGAGCGCTTCCGCCGTAGAAAGCGGCGTGCTCGAAGAACTTCGCTCGCCAGAGAGCCAGCAAGGCCATCTCCTGGATAATCTCCTTAAGCGCATTTTCGTGGTCCTGAGCCGTGCGGCAGTTATAGGTCGACAGCATCTGCAGTATCGCGGGGTTCATAGCGCCAACCTCAAGACATCCAATCGAGCGTCCTTATAAGCCGCCACAAGCTTTGATAACATCTTCTTGCTGAGACCTTTCCATTGCTCTGGCTCCATCCTCAGGTCGTCAGATAGGAACTGGTGCACCGAGCGTCGGTCCGTCAGCGTGATCGCGGGACGAAGGACAATGTAGTCGCACAAAGCTTTCTCGGGCGTGGCCATTAGCACAGGATGACGTGGGTCGAGCATCACCCTGTCGACTCCGTGGGGATATCGGGTGGGGGACAGGTAACGGTAGCGAAAACGGCCCACCGGGGTCGAAAAAAGCTTGTTCCTCTTCGGCGTAACGCTCGTCAACTCTACCACGCGCTCCGGAATGAGGCCGTAATAGCTCAAGGCGTATTCCAGAGACAAGCAGGATGGACCATAGATCAGGTTGGCTAGCACCTCCAGGCAAACCGGCTCTCGGTTTAGCATAGGCGGGAAGACGTACAGGCCTTTCTTGACCCGGGTGATCGTACCAGCCTTGATAAGCTCGTGAATCTTCTGTCGAGGCGCCTTGTGCCTCGATAAAGCGTGCCGCAGAGTCAAGTAGTCGAACTCCTCGCTCGGTATAGCTTGGCGTAAAGTCAATGCATCCGTTATCACACTCTTATTCTAAGGGAAAACGAAAACCTGGACCAGTATGTAAGATTTTTTCTAACATACTGGTCACTCCCACCCCGACTGCACCACGAACCGACTCAGCCCAAAGTTTCAACGCGATCATCTGCAACATTGCACCCACTCCCCCCACAACTAGCCCGGCTCCGGCACGAACCGGCCCATCCCAAAGTGACAGCTCGCCCCCAAACACAGCGGACCCGAAATCTCATAAGGGAAACTCAGCCGAAGCCAGCTCGCCAGCCCTGGCGGCGCCTCCCCCTGCCCTCTCCGCACCTGGAACTTCCGCCCCTCGACCAACTCCACCTCAGGCTCCGGCAGCCCCCGCAGCAAGCACTCCCGGCGCACCTGGTCCTCCACCCCGTCCTTCCCCCGCCGGGGATGGCGCGAGCACAGAAACGGCGTCAGCGAGCGCCACACCCTTCCCCGCCCCAGCCCGCCGGGCGAGCTATCCGCGGGCTTCAGCTCCGTCCCGCCCACCCAACGCAAGGTCGACAGCAGCGCCAGGTCCGAAGGGCAGAACCCCTCCTCCGCCCACAGCAACAGCCGCGAAGGCCTGGACCGAGAGGCACAGCCGTCGGGCAGCACGTGCAGATGTCGATGCCCGTCCGCCCGCGCCTCCCCCTCCACCTTCCCCAGCAGTGTCGCCGAGACATCGCCCAACCCCAGCACCGCCCGCCGCACCTCGTGCGCCAGCGTCAAAGCCTCTTCCCAGCGCGGAACCTTCCCGCCCAGCCGATAGACCAAAAGCCTCGTACGCACGGGCTTCACCATCGTCACCGGCTCCGCCAACCAGCGATAGATCACCCAGCGCGAACCCGGAGGGCGATTGCGGCGCTCCTTGCGCATCTGCCCCGTCCCCAGCATCAACTGCTCGACCGTCACCGAAGGCAGCGGGCAGAACACGGCCGCGACCTCATCGCACTCCTCCCCTGCCGCCAGCGGACGCGCCTGCACTGAAAACTCTCCCGGCACCCGCCGCACCCGGGCCAGCGACTCTGACCGGCCAAAGTACGCCAGCCCCTCTAGCAGGCCGTCCAGCAAGCGCACCTCCTCCGAGCCCAGCTCGAGCTCCGGCCACAGGAACACTAGCGGCTCGTCCACCGCCACGAAGCTGTCCAGCCCCAGCTTCAGCTCATCCTCCACGGGCAGATAGCGACGCAGATGCCCCACCGTCGAAGGCGGCAGATGAAAACAGGGCAGACTCTCGGCCAAGCGCAGGACCAGCTCCTCGAACCCGGCCGGCTCCCCTTGCAGCATCCAACTCGCGCACAGCGCCCGCAGCAGACGCCAGGGCGAAGGCGGCCACTCGACCTGACCCTCGTTGACGTGCCGACCCCAGGGCGTCGCGTGGTAGCGCCCCAGGGGGAGCCTAACCTCGATGGCCAGCATAGCTACATCTTCAGCACGGTGCGCTCGCCCAGTTCGCCCGTCTCTCGAAGGTGGCGAATGCTCCCACGCAGGCGCTCTTCGAGGGCCGGAAGGTCAGGCAAAGGTTCACTGGTCCCCACCACCTTCAGGTCGCAACCCGCGCGCAGGTGCAGCCCATCGCGTAGAAACCGCAGGACCTTCAGCACGGCCAGGTCGGTCAGCATCTGCTGGGCGGGGTTGGAGAAACCGTAGCGGCGCAGCCGATACAGGTCCAGATGAAAGTAGGCTGTGATCTGGTTGGAGACATACTCGCGCCGCCCATACAGGATCGCCCCTTTCCCCTCCTCGGCAGAGCCGCTCTCGTCGAGCGGGTCGAAACGAACGCCCTTGCTATCCACCGCGCTCACGTCGCGAGCGTCGATCGACGCCGTCAGCAGTCGGGGCAGCCCCGGAGCCGCCCGAAACGACGGCATAAACACCCCGTGCAGCACGCTGTTCGGATCAAGCCTCAACAGCGCGCCGGCCAGAGCGTTCCGCGCCTTCTGCCCCTTGAGCTTCCCGACCGCCTTCTCGAACGTCTTCACCAGCAGAGGGTACAGATAGGGACTCCCCGCCCGGGCCGGCTGGGTCACCGAGTCGACCAGCCCGTGCTCGGGATGCTCCAGAGCCAGGAACGGCAACTCCTCCAGCGGAGGCAGATAGCGATCGGCCGCCTCGTCCCACACCACCGCCTCCAACCGATTGGCCATCGAAGGCACGCTGTCGACGATCAGATTCGTCCGCCCCTCGGGGGAGAAATACTCCGCCGGCCCAACGTCAGCAAACCTCGCCGGCGCGAAGCGATCGCCCAACAAAGGCTGCAGAGCCACCTCCAACATCCAACGCGCAGGTCCAGCATCCATCCCCGACCGTTCGCCCCCGACTCCTCGCGACCCCGCCGGGGAAGTCTAAGGAATCACCGCGTAAGCGGAAGCAGCCTCCTGCGTAGCGAGTTCCTCGACGAAGGTCAGCCTTCCTGAAGTCTCGCGCCGGTAGATTTTGATGCCCCTTCCTGCCCCATCCTGTCTCGTCGCGTAGTAGAACCGACCCGACGACTCGAGAACCCCCTCTTCGCCCGTAGTGCCCGTGAGTTCGTTATCGATCTGGGTCCCGCTGGTGCCGTCCGAGCTCAACTCGACGGCGAAGACACGAGCGAGACCGACGGTGTAGAGATATCGGAAGTCCGGACTGAAGTCTAACCTCTGCTGGTAGAATGAGGATATCGCCGCGCTGCCGTAGGGCGTCAGTTGCCCACCCGGGCCGATCGCCCACCATCGAATCATCCTGTCGTCCGAAGCAATGGCGAAAAGCTGATCCAGTTTGGGATGAGCGCGTGGCGCCATAGCGCCGTTCAGGGTTATGCCACTCTCGTCACTGACTCGGCTCAATCGCCCCTCAGAATCGATAGCTAGAGTATGAAGCTTACTGTTCGTTCGGTCGGTGACAAACAAGAACCGGCCATCTCTAGAAACATCCAGGTCTCTCGGCCGTCCTCCCACATTGATAGGCCCCCTGCTTGGGTTGTTCGCGGTCAGACGACCGTTGGCTCCGATAATAAACGATCCTATTGTCGCGGTCTGGCTGTTGGCGACGAACAGATAGCGGCCCGTCGGGTCGATCGTCAGATGGTCGGGTAAGGTGTCAGATCTTATGCCTTGTTGCAGGTTGAGTGTTCCTCCCGGTTCGATCCGAAAAGTCACGATCCGATGAAGTATGGGGTCAGGAACGTAGATGTAACGCCCTGAGGGATGAACCGCGAGATCGTGGGGCGAATCTGCCGACGCGTGCGACGTCAACAGAGTGAGTCGCCCGGTCCCATCATAGCTGTAAACCGTCAGGTCGCCACTTTGTCCTGACTGTGCCGGAGTCCGCGTGTCGCCAGCGAACAAGTAGGCGCCAGCGTAGAGAGTGGTCGAAGTGTTCATGGCGCCCAGCGCTGCCGAGACGGTAATCCTGCTGTTGTAGCCCGTTGGAGTATCCGTCGCCAGCCTCGCTACGCCGGGATCCTCTGCAAACCCGACCTTGGCGCTCGACGAACTCCAGCTCACCCTGTCAGTAAGGTCTACCTCCGAACCGTCGGTCTGGATCCCCATCGCCGTGTACTGTCGGAACGAGCCAGGCGCGGACATCGCATCCTGGGGCAGAATCTTCAGGCTCACCAGCCTCGCCGGCTCGACCACTACAGCGACTTCTTGCGAGAACCCGCCGTAGGAAACCGTCACCGTGGCGTTCCCCTCGGCCACTCCCGTCAACACGCCACGAACACTTCCCGTAGTCGAAACCGTAAGCACGCTGGTGTCTGACGAAAGGTAAGACGCCTCGTTGGTCACCTCCAGAATCGTGTCCGGCCCGTGCAGAGCGTAGACGGTAAGCTGCCCCGAGACACCCTTGGGAAACGACAACGTCACATCCGACGAAGGGGACAGCTCCAGCCCGGTCTGCGGCTCGATTCCCACCTCGACAGGCAGCACAACCATCCGTCCCTGGAACGTCCCCTGCACCGAAGTCGACCCCTCGGCCACACCCGTCACCTTGCCCAAAGCGTCGATCTCGGCGATCTCCGAATCCAGCGAAGTCCAGGTCACGTCGGATGTCACGTTATAGAAACTTCCATCGCTGTAAGCCGCCGTGGCAACCAGAGTCTGGCTGGTCCCCTTTGGCAGTTCCAGCTGCACCATACCCACGGTCAGCCCGGTCACCGTCGCGTCCCCCACCCCAACCTCCACCGTGGTCTCCTGCCCTCCGAAGCTCACGGTGATCGTGGTGTTACCCGCCGCGAGGGCCCGAATCTGCCCACGCTCTCCCAGGGTGGTGACAGTGGCGACCGAGGGGGCGCTGGACTCGTAGAGCGCCTGGTCGGTCACCTCAAGCTCGGAATCATCGCTATAGGTGGCCGTCACGACCAGGGAACGCCTCAGCCCTGGCAGCAGCCGCAGCTCGGTGACATCCACCGAGAGCTCCGTCACAACCGCGTCGACGACCTCGATGGTCGTGCCTCCCACCGTCTCACCCAGGGTCGCGGTCACCGGCGCGGAACCCACGGCCAGCCCCTCGGCCAGACCTCCGGAACTCACCTGCAGCAGGGTTCCGACCTGGCTTCTCCAGGTCACGGAGTCGGAAAGATCCACGGTCGACAGGTCGCTGTACACGCCCACGGCGCTCAGCTGCAGAGTCGCCCCCAGAGGAAGATCAGGGGTAAGGGGGGAGACGTCGATGCGAGTCAGCACCGCGTCGATCACTTCGACCCTGGCTTGGGCCGACTGGCCTCCTAGACTCGCGCGCAACACCGTTTCGCCAGGCTCACCACCCACCAGTTGGCCGCCGATCAGGTCCGCGACCTCATCATCGTCGACGCTCGAGGTCACGCTCGAAGTCACGTCTTGCTGGCTCCCGTCGCTCATCGTAGCGCGCACCACGAACGACTGCCGGACTCCGGAAGGAAGACGGAAGGTCGAGGGTTCAAAGCGCAGCGAGGCCACCGTCGCGTCCGTCACGACGACCGACGCCGTCACGCTGCGCCCCGCATAGCTCGCGGTAACGTTGGCCGTCCCCGGCGTGCGGGCCAGCACGGTCCCGTCGGGACGCACTTCCACGGAGGGGTTGGAGGCGGACCAGGTCACGGAGTTGGAGAGGTCCAGCACGCTGTCGTCCGAGTATCGCCCCACCGCTTGCAGCCGTCCGGAGGTCCCTTTGGCCAACGTCAGCGCCGTGGGTTCCAGGGTCAGCCCCACGAGCGAGGCCTCGATATCCTCGAAGTCCAGGTCCGAGAGCGTGAACACCGCGCCCTCTACCAGGGTGACCTGCGTGCGCCCCAGTCCGACCGGCGTCCCTCCCTGCAAGTACTCTACCTGCACCTGGCGCACTGACACGGGCACCTGGGTGAACTCCATCACGGCAGCCTTGGCCTTGGTCTGCGGACCGTAGAGCACAGCGCCGCTGCTCGAGTAGCCCGTCAGTCTCAGTTGGGTGACCGCAGCGGGCACGGCCCGTTCCAGAACGTTCTGCAGACGCAGAGTTGCGGTGGGAACGGTTGGAGCCGGAGCAGGACCCGGCCCGTCTCCCACGGTCCCGCCGCCCCCTCCCCCACCACAGCCGGTGAAGAGTAGCGCAAGCAAAAGGACAGAGCAGAAGGAGAGACGAGAAAACAAGGTGGCCCCCGTGAGAGTATTTCGCCGAACTCGGCGCTCAGCAGACCTCGTCGGCAGAAAAGCCGCGCGACGAGGCGAGGCCCATGATTCTATCTGACGCTTATCGGACCTCTCACCGAGTAATAATGCCCGCGCCTCACCGCGATTCGGTAAGATGAATATTCCATTTTGCCTAATACTCCATATCGAGAGGCATCGACCCAGGGGCCCGCATGGCCCCCCCGAAGCGCGACGGAAGTTCGGTTGCCTGTCGTGGGGGAAAGCAACTGTTGGCCTCCCCTCTCTGTCTTCAACCGGCTCCCAATAGGAGTTCGCCTCATGATTTCCGCTGAAACCCCGCCTCCCACCCAGGCCTCTGGCCGGCCCGTGATCGCCGTCTTCGAAGACGAACCCGTCGCCAGAGAGTTCTTCCAGCGCGCTCTCGAAGGCCCGTACACTGTGCTGACCTACTCCCGCATCACGGACGGTCTCGAAGCGCTCGAGCGTGCCGATATGGTGCTCGGCGATTGGTGTATGCCCGGCGGCGGCGGAGAGGCGCTGCTGCGCTACCTCGACGGAATGACCGCCCCCCCGCCCCTGACCGTGGTCACCGCCCTCTCCATCTTCGACAAACGCCTGCAGGCCGTCCGCCACCGCGGCATCCCAATTCTTTCCAAACCCGTCAGCCTACTAGAAATCAACGCCCACATAGCTAGCGTCATCGCCAGCCTGGCCGCCCCCGAGACAGCCTGACCCCACGAAAAGTTTCAACGCGATCACCTGCAACATTGCACTCACTCCCGCCACAACACCCCGCCCAGCCTGGCCATCCGAAAAGTTTCAACGCGATCACCCGCAATGTGAGGCTGTTGAAGATTAGGGTTAAAGCATGCCAGGTGGCTGCGCCCGCATAGCTCGAATGGGCTTCAATGCGTACGAAGAAGTTTCGTGAGTACAATCTCGACCAACAGTTCCTGT
>JAEXNA010000014.1 GCA_023447635.1 Vulcanimicrobiota bacterium
CTGAAAACGCCCGGCCTCCAGCCGGGCGTTTTCCATTTCGCGGGTTCTTCGGAGAAGGCTAGGCTAGGTGGCCCGGCTGGTTCTCGGTGCTCCGTTTGGACACCATGGTGTCCAAACGAAGCACCAAAGGGTTTCCAGCCAGGCCTTGAACAAAGCGGTCCAGGTTAATGGACCGACTCGGACTTGCGGACCATCTCGGCGTACAGCCCGCCCTGCTCCATCAGCGCCTCGTGCGAGCCGGCCTCGACGATGCGGCCTTCGCGCAGGACCAGAATGGTGTTGGCGCGGCGGACGGTGGCCAGTCGATGGGCCACGATGATCGCCTGTCGGCCCTCCAGCAGGCGATCCAGGACCCCCTCCAACTGAGCCTCGGTGGCCGAATCGATGCTGGCCGTCGCCTCGTCGAGGATCAGGAACTCCGGGTCAAAGGCCAGCGCGCGGGCAAACGACAGGAGTTGGCGCTGTCCGGTGGACAGGGCGTGCCCTTTCTCTCCCACTAGCGTCTCCAACCCCTCCGGCAGATCGTTGAGGAACGGCAGCACGCCCGCCTCGGCTGCGGCCTGTTCGACCCGGCCCTCGGGAAGCTGAGAGAATAGCCCGATGTTGCTGCGGATCGGCGCCTTGAACAGGAACAGGTCCTGTGAGACGAAGGCCATTCGGCGCCGCCATGCGTGGGGATCGAGTTCGCTCAAAGGCACTCCACCGTAGGTCAGGCTGCCCTGGTGACCGGCCTCAGCGTCCAGGCGGTAGAAGCCCAGCAGCAGCGAGATGATAGTCGACTTGCCCGAGCCCGTCGGCCCGACCAGGGCCACCGTCTCGCCAGGCCCGATGCGGAAGCTCACGTCGCGAAGCACCGGTTTGTCGGCGGCGTGGTGGTAGCTCACCCCATCGAACCGAATCTCCTGACGATGCGCCGGAGTCACTCCCCCCGACCTCTCCTCTTCCAGGTCCAGCACCTCCAACACCCGGCCCGAGGCAACCGTGGCCCGGATCAAGATGTTGTAGCGCTCGGCTAGCTCTTCCAGGGGCGAGAACAGCAGTCGCACGTAGAGCAGGGAGGAGACCAGGGTCCCCAGGCTTAGCTTTCCGTGCAGGACGGCCAGGCCGCCCAGGCTGATCAGCAGGCCGGTTGCCGCGATCTGTGCCACCGCAAAGGAGGGCCGGAACACCGCTACCTTTCGCACCAGGCTGACCTCGTTGTCCAGGCTCTGCTCGTTGAGGCGGGCGAACCGCTCGCGCAGGAACCCCTCACCACCAAAGCTCTTGACCGTGGCCAGGCCCTCCAGCACCTCGGAAAGGAAGCCGTTGATGATGGCCAGGAGGCGCCGCTGGGTTTTGTACAACGGGGCGCTACGAGCGCGGAACCACAGCACCACGCCGATCAGCACCGGGCAGAAAGCGAACAGGATAAGCGTCAGCGTCGGGTTGGTCCAGAGCAGCACGCTCAGGATGCCCGTCATCAGAAGCAGGTCGCCGATCCCCGCCGCCAGCACCGAAGTGAACAGTTCGGACAGCGCGTTGGTGTCGTTGATGACCCGGCTGACCGTGCGGCCAACCGCGTTCTTGTCGAAGTACGCGATCGGTAAACGATGGAGCTTGGCGAAAAGCTCGTAGCGAAGCTGGCGCACCAGGGTTTGTCCAAACTGGTGCAGCAGCAGCGCAGAAACGTAGTTGGCCACGAAGGCGACCATCAGTAAGCCCAGAAACAGCGTTCCCAGGCTTTGCAGCTGAGCTATCGCTTCCACTTTCGAAGCCGAACCGACCGCTCTCAGAGGGCCGTCGATGGCCATCTTCAAGAGTTGCGGCAGGGCCACCTCGATGGCGGCCAGGGTCACCATGAGCAGAAAAGCGAGCGGCAAAAGCGCCCGGGTGCGACCGGCCAGCGGCAGCAGTCGGCGGATCGCCGACCCGCTGGGGATCAGCCGGGAAGGGGTTTCATCGTCGTCACGATCGTCAGACAAGGCCGGTTTTCTCCTCGCTTTCTTGAAGTTTCCAAAGGTCGGCGTAGAGCCCCTCGCGCGACAGCAGTTCGCCGTGGGTTCCGCGGTCGATCACGGCTCCGTCGCGGGTGACCAGGATCTCGTCGGCGTCTTTGACCGCGCTCAGGCGATGGCTGACCACGATCACCCCGCGACGATGCTGCTCTCGCTGGGCCTTGAGGTGCTGTAAGATACGCTGTTCGGTCAGGGTGTCGACGGCGCTCAAGGTGTCGTCGAGCAGCAAGAACGGCGACGGCTTCAGCCAGGCGCGGGCCAGCGCCGCACGCTGCCGCTGACCGCCCGAGAGCGAGATGCCGCGCTCGCCCAGTTCGGTCTCCATCCCCTGGGGAAACTGCTTCAGGTCGGCAGCGAGGTCGGCCACCGTAACGGCCTGCCAGAGCTCGTCGTCGCTGGCCGACCCGTGGCCCAGTCGCAGGTTGTTCGCAATGGTGTCAGAGAACAGGAACGGCTCTTGCGGTACCGGCGAGAAGAGACGACGGATTCGGGTTTTGTCCCAGCCCGAGATGTCCTGACCGTCCAGGAACACCGCTCCAGCGGGAACCGGCTCGAGCGCCTTGAGCAGGCGCAGCAGGGTGCTCTTGCCGCTACCCACAGGGCCCACGATGCCGATCACCTGGCCCGGCCGGCAGGTCAGCGACCAGCTTTGCAAGGCCGGGGCGGCCCCCTCTCGGTAAGAGAAGGTCAGGTCGCGCACTTCGAGCGTCGCCTCGCGTGGGCCGGTGGACTCGTGGTGAGGCGGCTCGGACTCAGAGCCCAGGATCTCTTCCAGGCGGTCCATCGAGGCGCAGCCGCGCTGCAGCAGCACCAGCATCCAGCCGGCCGCGATCATCGGCCAGGTCAGGATGGCCAGGTAGCCGATGAAGGCTGCCAGGCTGCCCACGCTCACGGCGCCTTCCAGGACCAGCCGCCCGCCTACGAAAATCAGCACCGCGCTCGACGAGCCGGCGAACAGTAGGATCAGGGGCGGGAAGCTAGAGTCGACCCGAACGTAGCGCATCATCTGGGTGTAATAGGCGGCGTTCTTCTCTTCAAACGCCCTCAGGTCGCCTTCGAACTGGACGTAGGAGCGCAGAGTCCGCATCCCCAGCAGGCTCTCGCGGGTCTTTTCCGTGAGCACTTCGGAAGCTTGCTGCACGTCGTCCCAGCGCTTGTAGATCAGCTTCATGGAGACAGCCAGGAACAGCCCCAGGAGAGGGAACGGCAGGAGCGCCCAGGCGGTCAGGGTAGGGGAGAGGCGGAACATCAGGACGCTGGCCACGGCGGTGATGAAGATGCTGTCGAAAAACGAGATCAGGCCAAAGGCCAGCGCCTGGCCCACGGCCGGGATATCGTTCGAGGCCAGCGACATGAATTTGCCGGCCTCCGTCGTTCGGGCCTGGCCCATGGTCATGGCCAGCGTTTTATCCAGCAGGCGCCGACGCAGGTCCGCCTCGATCCGTTTGCTGGCGCCCAGGATCAGCAGGCGCCACATCCGCTTGGAAAGGAACGAGAGCAGCCCCAGTAGCAGCACCAGCCCGCCCCAGCGAAGTAGCTCTGGCGAGGCGATGGTGCCCGCTTCCAGGCGGTCGACCACGGTCTTGGTGATCCATGGCACGGCCAGTTGAACCGAGTCGGCCGTGATCACGCCGAGCAGGCCAATCACGGTGTGCCAACGGTAGGTCATCAGCAGGGAGAGCAGGCGCCGCAGGCCGCTCGAAGAGATTTGAGATTTGGGTTGGTCGCTCATGCGTTGGTTCTCGACGGGTTCGCCCGCTTATCGACTCGTTTCGGTTGTCGGACCCCATACCGGTTGGGCTTTTCGCCCAACATGAAACTGAGCCGGTGGTCCCACCGGCTCAGCCTTCCCTTCACGTCGCGAAGCGAGCTTTAGGAAACGGTCACCGTGGTCATCTTGTCGCCCTTGCGGACCTTGTCGACGATGTCGAGCCCGTCGACCACACGGCCGAACACGGTGTGAACGCCGTCGAGGTGAGGCTGGGGCGAGTGGCAGATGAAGAACTGGCTGCCGCCGGTGTTGGGAGCCGCGGTTTTAGCCATCGAGAGGCTGCCGCGCAGGTGCTTGTGAGGGTTGTTCTTGACTTCACAGGGGATGGTGTAGCCCGGGCCGCCGGCGCCGGTGCCTTCGGGGCAGCCGCCCTGGATCATGAAGTCGGGGATCACGCGGTGGAAGGTAAGCCCGTTGTAGAAGCCCTTTCGGGCCAGATCTTCGAAGTTCTTCACGGTGCCGGGCGCTTCGCCGTCGAACAGCTCGAGGGTCAAGGTGCCGTGAGCGGTTTCAATTTTTGCAGTTTTCATTGGTAAAATTCCCTTTCGCTGACAAGCTTTGTCGCGGGGGAGCTACGTTCTCGGCCCGGGGTTCCCTCTTCGGGGATGGGGCGCCGCAGCAGCCCGGACGACGGCAGAGAGCTTGTCGAGCCCGTTCTAACCGGGCGCCCCGGAATGGGTTTCCCAGGCGAATTTGTCCTTCTCCGGGTGGGAGCCGGGTTGCTGCGGCTCGAACGTGCGTTCCGTGAGTTCGCCCGTGCTGTTTTTGAGTCGATCGGATGTAACCAGGAATCTCGATCCGCGCCCCCTGGTCGACCTTTTGGGGGACGCCTTTCAGGAGCACTCGGCTCGCGATCAGCGGACCTCGCCAGGTCTGGACCATCGCTTCGAGGGCGGCTCCCTGTCCTGTTCGGGGGTGGGCTGGACGCCCGATATCCCGGCCTACTCTATGAAGCTGGAAGGGAAGCTGCCTGGCTCGAACCCCTCGATCAGTGGACTTCTCCATCTCTATGATCGCGATAGCGGCGGCCTTTTGGCGCTGCTCGAGAGTTCGCATATCTCAGCGGTCGTGTCCGCTTTGACGGCGGCCCTGGCTACCGACCTGATGGCGGCTCCAGGAGCGCGTCGCCTCGCGGTGGTGGGGACAGGGACTCAGGCCTGGCTGGTGGTGCGTTTTCTCATGGAGATGCGCCCGCTCGAGCAGGTCACCCTGTTTGATCTGGTGCGCAAGCGCAGCCGCCGGATGGCCGAGCGGCTGGGGAAGTACGAGGGGCTGGAGGTAAGGGTGGGAGACGCCCTCACGGAGACGGTCTCGGGAGCCGACATCATCCTTTGCGCGACCTGGAGTCGCACCCCGTTCCTGTTTTCCGAGATGGTGCTGCCCGGCGCCCATATCACCACTCTGGGCTCGGACGAAAGAGGCAAGAAAGAGCTTTCGGCCGAGCTTTTGCGCTCCTGTCGTTTTTTCTGTGACGACCGGGAGTTAGCCACGGCCAAGGGTCCGCTTCACGGGATGCGTGGCGGTGGCGAGATGATCGTGGCGGAACTGGGAGAGGTGCTGGGGGGAGACGTCTACCCTCGGAGGTCGGATGAGGAGATAACGGTCTACGGACCGGTCGGGCTGCCTTTTCAGGACCTGATCGCAGGATGGGCAACCTATCAGAGGGCCCTGCAGAGGGGACAGGGGAAAGAGATCCTGCCTCTGTCCTGAGGTCGCTGCGCTAGCGCGTTTTCCTATCCATCATCATGAAGATGATGGAACGGCGATAGTCTCGCCACTCCTGGACCGTCATGGCGCCACGCACGGCAAACATCTCGTCGACGAACAGGTGCTGACGCTCTTCTTCGGTCTCCAGGATCTGGTTGAGCTTCTTTTTGATGTGCACGGGGTTGGGATTATCCAACGCCATGAGCTTCATGAGTTCGACCTTCTGGGTCCGCAGCTTTTCGGAGATTTCCTGGCGCTGCCGGTCATAGCGCGACCGGATGGTCTCGACCGACTCTTTCGGGTCGGACCAGCAGGCCAGGGAAAGCATGGCGACAAGGACCGCGATCAGGGCGGTCTGACGGTGCCGACCGAGCACTTACCTGGCTTTCCGCCCCCGCCGTTGGGGCATCCCTTGGGAGATGTATTGCAGCGGGATAACCACGCCACGCTCGCGAGCTAGCCATTCTCGGGGCTCCTGAGCCGGGGCGAGCGCGTTCATCATCTCACGATCGATCGGTGTGAACTGAGTGCTTTCCGGGAACAGGTCCATCGAAAAACCGTCCCGTGACGCGAGCTCGATCATTTCGGGATCTAAAGAGCCGTCGGATTGGGCCATAGAGCCGGCCACGGGCGAGGGAACACCCTCGGGCGTGGAACGCAGGCTACGACCCATTCCAAATCCAAGAAGGATCGCCGCCGCAGCGGCAGCCGCTTTCAAAGCGTGGCCACGCCAACTGCGATCGGCGCCTTCTACCAGTTTCGGAAGAAGCGGCTTGACGCAGCACTCTTCCTCGCGAATCTTTTCCCATACTCGGGCGCGGAGCATCGGACTGCATTCCAGCTCTTCCTCGACGATATCGTCAAGGCAGGACCAGGAGTCGAGAAACATCTCTCGCTCGATGGCGCAGTCTTCGCAAGCGGCCAGATGAGCCGCGAGCCCCTCCCGCTCGGCCTCGCTGAGAGCCTCTTCCGGTTCGAAGAGGTGCTCGGCCCAGCTCTCGCATTCGCAGCTCACAGGGCGGAAGCCGCCTTGCCGCGATGATTCTTTCCCTGGGTGTTCAGAATGGTGAACACTTAGGCGACGCTCTCTCCGCGCTCGAGGTAGGGCACCAGCTTCTCTTTGAGGTTCAGCTTGGCCCGGTGGATTCGGGACTTTACCGCCGGGATCGAGAGGTTCAGGGCCTCGGCGATCTCTTCGTAGGCCAGTCCGTGGAAGCGCTGGAGTACCACCGCTTCACGCTGTTGGTCGGGCAGGGTCTCGACGGCCTCACGGACCATAGCCGCGAGTTCGAGGCGAGACACCTGCTCCTCGGCCGAGCCCGTGGGGTCTTCGAGTTCCTTCAACGGAAGCTCTTCGTCCCCCCGACCGCGACGGGTCGCGTTCAGCGAGGTGGTCTGGCGACGCATCGCCTTGGCTCGCTGATTCCGACAAAGGTTCAGGGTGACTTTGTACAGATAGGTGAAAAACTTCGCGCGAGCTTCGAAGCGTCCCGAAGCGCGATAGATTCTTAGAAAAACTTCCTGGGCTAGATCATGGGCGATCTCCCTGTTGCCCGTGAAACGGTAGACCAGGTTCACCACGGTTTTTTCGTGGCGCTGCATGAGAATGTTGAAAGCCTCATCATCTCCGGCTTTCACTCGTGCCATCAGTTGTAGGTCAATATCGTTCGCGAATTCCGGGGGAAGGGGCTCGATTCTCTTCTCGATGTCTTCCTTGACCGGCGCATGGACTAACCCTTGGTTCGCTGCAGCCAGCATATAACTCTACCTCCATCCTTTGACATCCCTTCCAACCCGGGGTTCTGTCAAAAGTTCCGAGGTGAACTGAATTTCTTGAATTTAGTTACTTATATACTACGTCATCGATGTCAGAGACAGGAGCTGGGATGACATGCACCCCTACCAGCTGGCCTACCCGACGAGCCGCCTGAGCGCCCGCGTCGACGGCAGCCTGCACCGCGCCGATGTCGCCACGCAGATGGACGGATACTATCCCTCCATCGATCTTCTCGTACTTGGTCAACTGCACGTTGGCGGTTTTGACGGCGGCGTCCGCCGCTTCGATGGAGCTGATCAGTCCGATGGTCTCGATCATTCCCAGAGCTTGCCCGGTGGTCATAACTTACTGTCTCCTTTGTGCTGTAGCGAGCGGTCACTCGCGTCCGGAAGAACACGAGGTGGCCCAAAAAACTTCGAGGAATGTTAGCGCCAGGCGGTCCCGACTCCTGTCGAGGAGCTACCCTTTGGCTTTGCGGAGGTCGCTGACTTCGGTTTCCAGCGAGGCGATGCGCTCTTCGCGCAGCGACAGCTTCCACTGCAGACCGCTGACCTGGCGGTCGAGGTTGTCGATCTTGTCGCGATACTCTTGCTCGTACTCGGTCGAGAGGTCGCGCAGGCGGTTCTCTCGCTCGATCAGCAGTTCGGTCAGGCGGGTCGATTCTTTGAGCGCCTTTTTCAAGGCGCGCTCGTTCTCTTGCAGGCGGCCGGCGATCTTCTGAACCTGGGCCTCCCGGCTTTGCAGGCTCTTGCGTACGGCTCGCAGTTCGGTCTCGACCAGTTCCAGGTTGGCATCGCTCGCGCGGCTGCCCTGGCTCAGGCGTTGCTGCAGCTCGTCCACTTTCTGCTTCCAACTGTCCACGTCGGCTTCGGAGAGGCGGGTCTTGAGGGCCGAGTTCTCCTGTTTCAGGCGAGTGGTGGTGACCCGAGCCGCAGCCAGCTGCTCGACATACTCGTTGTGCCCCGGAGCGTTGTTCTCGCGGGCTTCCAAGAGGGACTGGTGCTTGACCCGAAGGTTCTCGAATTCGGACTGCAGTCGGGCGTAGCTCGCCTCGGTCGCGGCGTCGGCCTTGGGCGCTTGAGCCAGCCGGGTCTGGGCCTGGTCGTGCAGGCTTCGCAGGCGGGCGAAGCGGGCCAGGTTCAGCTCTTGTAGGGCCAGCAGTTCCTCGACCAGGGGCGACTCGTCGACCGGCGAGAGGACCACGGCCGGGCGAACGGGCTCGGCGGCCGGAGCCTGACGAAGCTTGTCGAGCTCGTCGCGCAGGTCGCCGATCAGACGCTCATGGTCGCAAACGGTTCGGCGGTGGCTTTCTCGTTGGCTCTCTTCTTGAGATATCAGCCCTTGCAGGCGGTCTTCCGCCTGATGAAGGGCCAACCGAGACTCTTCGAGCTGTTCCCGCAGTCGCTCGGTCTGAGAGGAATCGACGTTCGCTTCAGAGGGCGCCTGGGCCAGCTCCTGGCGAAGTCGCTCACGCTCGTCTTCGGCCTGGCGTAGCGCGTGTTCTAACGATTCGCTCCGCTGGGCGACTTCGCGGTACTGAGCGAGCTCGCGACGGGCCGACTCGAGTTCGCGCTCGACGGCCGGATCGGCTTTCGGGGCCGCTCGTTCCGCCGAGGCGAGCTGACGACGCAGGTCGTTCAGTTCCGATTCCAAGCTGGAAGTTTTCGCTAGCTTGCCTTCGAGGAAGCGCACTTTTTCTTCGAGTTGGGCGGTAGCGTTCGGATCGGGAGAGTCGCTCTGGACTTTCTTCAGCTCTTCGCGCAGGCGCCGGTTCTCTTGAGCCAGGGTGGCATCGCCAGTCGCTCCGGAGACCGGGGCTTCGTCCTTCTTGCCACCAAACAAACGGGAAAGGAAGCCGCCTCCGCCACCGCCGCCCTTGCTGGGGCGTTTGTCGACGGACTTCTGCCCGTCCTTGAGCGCCTGGGCCTGAGCCTTGCGCAGCTCTTCCCCGTGGTCGAGCTGGAACTTCTTCAGGTCGTAGGGCTTGATGCCGGAATCGTTGCCGCGAAGCTTGTCCTTCTGCACCCATTCCAACACCTGGTTGGGAGAAACGCGTAACGTCGTCGCGACGTCTTCGACGGCGAGAAAAGAAGACGGAGAGGGCTTCTCTCCTTTGGGCATGAGAGCAGGACCCCCGGGCGGACCGCCTGGAGGGCCGAAGCTCTTGCTAACTAAACCTCGCCGTGACATCGGATCATTGTTCCGTTTCTGGCTTTACTCAAACTCTTTCCCGCTAGCACATATATACGAGCTAGAGGAACGATTTACTTTCTTTTTCGGCAAATCCGTCTCGTTTGAGACATCCCGGGGGATATTTTTTTACAAAGGAGTCAGGGCGGGCCATTTGGTCTCGACTCCCTGGCTGTGTAAGAACGCCTGGAACCGGCGAAGCTGCTCTTTGTTCTCCCGCACCGCAGCCGGCGTCAGGTTTTCCTCCAGGCAGTAGCTGGCCAGCAGGCCGGCAGATTCCCCGACGTTCCACTCCACCGGGTGCAGGCGGTAGCAGCCGTTGGTGATGTGGGTGGTCGAGATGTTCTTGGCGCCTGCCAACAGATTCTCGACCTGGTCGCCGAACAGCGCGCCCAGCGGAATCTCGAACGGCAAGGAGCCGACATCGAGGTAGTTCTTGTGAGCCGTCGTGGGGTGCAGGTCGATGCGGTAGGCTCCGACTCCGACCGAGTCTTCGAAGCTTTCCGCCCGGTCGAACCCCAGAGCTTTGCGGGCCGTCTCGCCCACGTGGTTCTCGGTGACCGCGCTGACGCCCACGATGCGCCGACATTCGCGGATGTAGGGAGCCATGGCCAGGCCGTCGACGCCGTCGGTCAGGTCGCCGCGAAGTCTCAGTCCGGCCCAGCCCTTGCCGCCGTCAGGGCGAGGCGCCTCGGTCTGCATCCAATAGAGCATGGATAGGGACTGCTGCCTGGCTTCGTAAAGGTAGTGCTGCTTTTCTTCTGGGGTCGCCCCGATCAGGTTCCCTTCGAGGTAGTCGATCTGGGGCCAGTTCACCAACACGATGTCGCTGGAGTAGAAGCCCTCCTGGAACTGGTCCTTGTCGGCGATGCGGCGGAAGGTCCACAGGTCCATGGGGCCGCGTTCCGGCTTGGGGTGAATCGGGTCGAAGGTACGCACCACCGGGTCGAGCGTAATCGGATGGGTGGCCGACCAGCTGAGCATCTTCGAGCCCCAGGGAGGGGTGAGCGCCGGATCGTAGTCGCGCCACTTGGCCCACTGGGCAGGTGTCTCGATGACGTGTTCGCCGTGAGGGTCGTAGTCGACGATGAAGCACCAGCTGATCCCCTGGACATCGTTGGGGTCGGCGACCTCGGGGGCGCTCGGTTCGTCGAACTGGGAGCGCGCTTCGGCACCGGTGCGGAACGAGACGCCCGCCAGCGGGAGCAGGTCGCCGAGTTCGGTCGCGTCGATCACGAAGGGGGCCGTCACGACGCGCTGCCGCTGGCCGTCCAGGCTCTGCAGGGTGACGGAAGAGATGCGCCCGTTGCTGACCTTGGTCGCCACGGGAACCTCGCGATGAGCTACCGTCAGCCGTCCCGAACCCTGGTAGGGGAGCAGGTAGGAATGAAGCACGGCCAGGCTGACCCGCGGTTCGTGGCAGAGGGCCGAGACGAATCCGTTTCCGGGATTGAGATAAGGAAGTCGGGCTGCCTCTAGACGAAGTGGGTAGTGGTCGCGATAGTACTGGCGAACATCACGACGGAGGCGTCGATAGCTTTCGGTGCTACCGAAGCTTTCAATCCAGGGGTGCTCGTCGGGGGGGACGGCCTGGGAGGTCATCTGGCCGCCCAGCCAGTCGAACTCCTCGCTCAAGAAAACACGGCGCCCCTGACGAAGGGCGGCCAACGCTGCGGCTACGCCGCCGAGGCCGCCACCAATAACTACGAGATCGTACTGCTGCATAAGTTGTGGCGGTAGGTTCCCAACGTCGGGGTCAACTCCTGTCTGTCCGAAAGCAGGGGCGGAACTCCTAAGGGATAAGTTGGTCGCTATGGAGACGATTTTCGGTATGCATACAAGGCATGATATACTCCACCTCGGGTGGAGGCTCCGGAGGTTGCTCGGTTGACGGGGCGTTACAAAATCAAAACAATTTCTGAGCTGTGTGGGTTCTCTCCGACGCTGCTCAGAGCTTGGGAGAGCCGGCACAATCTGTTGCAGCCGGTTCGACAGCCGTCAGGTCATCGTCTCTATACAGATGATGACCTGCGAGTGCTGCGGCGGGTCAGCCAGTTGCTGGCTCAAGGGCAGTCGATCGGAGAGATCGCGGCGGCCGGGCGCGAGGCGTTGCTGGCAGGGACCGGCGAGGGCGAAGAGCTGAAGGGGGCCGAATCCTCTCTGGGCCTGGCTCCTGTCGAGTTTCTCAAGCGCGAGGTCGTCGATGGGGCGGTGATGATCGATGAGGCTCGAATTCGACGAGCGCTCGACCGGCTCGAGATCTTGCTGACTCGTCGAGAGATCGTGCACAGCGTCGTTTCTCCACTGGCTCGCGAGTTTACCTCGATGTGTGCTACCGGTAAGGCCAGCACGGCCAGCGAGCGGCTGCTCAATTCCTTATTCTGCGAGCGCCTTCGTCGGTGGACGGCTCATGGCGGCGGGGGAGAGTCGGAGGGGAAGAAAGTTCTGTGCGCTGGGTTCCCCGACGAAACTCAGGAGCTAAGCCTCTTGACCCTGGTCTACGAGCTTCGCGGGGCTGGTCATGACGTGGTCTTTCTGGGGCTCGGTGTTCCCTTTCTGGACTTGGAGTACGCCATCGAGATGGTTCGGCCAGACCTGGTTTGCCTTGGCCTGAGCCGACCCATGACCTATGTGGTCCACCGGCGGCGCTTTTGGGAGATGCTGAGGCGTCACCCCGAACTCTCCTTCGTCCTGGAAGGGGGAGGGGTCGCCGACCTCGAGCAAGAGCTGTCCGAGCGAGGCGTGATAGCCTGGCCACCCCATCGCTCCTTAGCTGATCTCTCCGAGGTGTTGTCTTGAGCCTTTCTTCTTTTCCTGAGCGTATCGAATACGGCCAGCAGGCGCTCGAGCGTCAAGACTTGCTCGACGACCCGCTGCAGCTGTTCGCTCGCTGGTTCGGTGAGGCGGTGGCCTCCGGGCTGCCTGAGGTCAACGGCGTGTGCCTCTGCACCAACGACCCTGAGGAGGGGCCGGACGGTCGCATCGTGCTGTTGAAGGGGTTCGAGACGGAGGGATTCTCCTTTTTTTCCAACTACGGGAGTAGCAAGGGTCGCCAGCTCGAGGCGGACCCTCGGGCCGCCCTGGTTTTTTGGTGGCAGCCGCTGCGCCGCCAGGTCCGCATCCGCGGAGCGGTCGAGCGGTTGCCGGCCGCCGATTCCGACGACTACTTCGCCAGTCGCCCTCGGGCCAGCCAGTTGGGAGCCTGGGCCTCTCTGCAAAGCCAGCCGATCGAGGGGCGAGACCGTCTGGACCAGAATCTTCAGCAAGCCGAGTCCCGCTTTCCCGAAGGCCAGCCGGTGTCGCGTCCTCCTCACTGGGGCGGATACCTCCTGCGTCCCACCCGCTACGAGTTCTGGCAGGGGCGGGACAGTCGCCTGCACGACCGTTTCGTGTACACGCCGGGTGCCGAAGGCTGGCAGATTCAGCGTCTGATGCCCTGAGTTCTCCTCGCTCCCCACAGGGTGATTGTCGTTCTCCGAGCGTTGGGATAAAATGCAGCTATGCGCCTGCCTCTAAAACGCTCCTTGCTCGTCGCTATGCTGCTGTGGACCGCACCGGTTCTGGCTAACCCGGTCCTGGTCGGCCCGCCTCCTATGGTCGATGGGCAACCGGTCGCGATGCCCACGGTTCAGAAATGGGGGCAGTATTGGTATCCGGCGTCTCTGGTCGGCCATAACCGCGGGATCGCTTTTGCTTTCGACCACGCGACCAACACCCTGTACGCCGACGGTTCGGTACTGGACCTGGACACCTTGGTGATCGATGGGGTCGTTTATATCCCGCTGCAGCCCGAGGTCACCAACACCGACCTGCGGCCAGGTATGACGATGCTCGAAGCCCGACGTAAGCAGTACGAGGAGATGGAGTCGGGCATGCCGGAGAAGGTCGGCAACACGGAGATGCTCTTCATGGAAAACTCGGTCGACATGCCCGAGCATCCCTGGGCTGAAGGAGGCCGGCATACCCCGACCGGGCCGGTGATCAATCTCGAAGCCACGGGAACCGCCCACGTTCCGGCTCATATCGCCAGCCAGTCGCCTCACGTCGTCCCGAGCGGCAATCTGCCCAATCGTATCCCGCGCATCGCGCCGACCGTGCCAGAAGAGCCGACGCCGCAGGCCCCGACTTATGAGCAAGGGATCCCCCTTCGGATTTCGACCCAGGGCGGCCCGCAAGCAGCCAATGCGGGAGCGGCCGTCACTCCGGTTCCTTCAACGAATTTGCCCGCTCCCAATCTGCCCGCCCCGGTCCTGACGACCTTGTCGTCTCCCACGGGCCTGCAGCCGATCCCCAAGACCGTCGCTGCGGCGGTCACCGCGCCTTCGGTCTCGAGCGGTGGCGCTCTTGCCGCCAGTCGGGCCAAAAATCAGGCGTTCGAGGTCTCCGTTCTGAGCGGCGGTCTGCAAAACTCGTCTTCGGACCGCCTTCTTTCGCTGAAGATCAATCAGAAAAATCTTAGCCCGGTGGCTCAAGCCAACCTGGGCACCTTCGCCCTGCGCTGCCAGGACGGCAGCCGTCTGGAGCCGGTGAAGAGCCGCACCGTGATGCCGGACGGAACCCTGGCGCCAGGCGGGGTCCGTGAGGGCGAACTGCTGTTCCGGCTAAGCCCGAACAGCGAGCCGAAAGCGCTCGAACTCGAGGGGACCCTGCCCCTCTCCGTGCCTCTAGCACGCTAAAACCTCCTTCGAGCGCGGAAAAGACCTGAAAAATCAGGGGTTCGCGGTTTCTTTCGAGGAGAGGATTCTCGATCGGTTCTGCGAAGCTTGCGCCCATATTTGCCCATACGGGGGTTCCCTGTAAGGGAGGCGGGGCGTGCCTGGTCAACTTATTTGGCGCGGTCCGATTCACGGAGGTATGATGAGGAAAAGCAGATTTCTAATGAATCTGATCGCGGTCACGGCCATCGGCCTGTCGGCGGTTGGATGCGGCAGTTCCAGCGATCAGGGTAGTATCCAGGATACGACCGACCTGTCGGTGCCGGGTAATAACAATAACAACAACGAGCGCCGCAACCTGCGCGAGTACATGGTCGTCGGCCAGCGCGGCTTGGACGACACTTTCGCGCCAGAGTTCGCGAACGCGGGACAGAGTTCTCCCACCGTTCCTGGAGCGGCTGGTGTCGTAGCCGCTCCCGGAGATAGCGCCAATTCGGACACTCCCCCGGCCCTTCTCTTCGAGATCGGGGGCATCACCGACGTGCCTTCACCGAACTTCAACCCGCTTGAGCCTGGCCTGGAAGGGGAAGCTCCTGGTGTTCCCAACACCGACCTGCTCAGCGGTATCTCGGGCGGCTTCCATCAAGTCTACGCTTCCCCCACTGGAAGCTATGTGATTGGTATGGCTCGTTCGCACAACCGCGCCTTCCAGGGCGACACCGTGGAGGGCGCCGACCTCCAGATCTTCCAAATGAACTTCACGCCTGCGGATCAGGTCTTCCCCCCGCCCGTCGAGTTCGGACCCGTACAGGCTACTGTGGACATTCGCACCTTCTCTGGTTCGCAAGGAGAGTTCGTGTCCGGAGCCTGGAGCTCGAATGCGCAGCAGTTCTACGCGGCGATCAACGGGTCGATCTACGTTTTCCAGGTCAACGGCAACAACGGCGACCTGTCCATCTCTCAGACCGTTCCGTTTCCGGCCGGCGGCGGAGCTGACCCGAATAACGCGGCCCAGGTCCTGGTCGGCCGCAACGGCAGCTTCATCTTCGCGCTCGACAACGCTAACGCCACGCTGCTGACTTACACCCGGGCGGTCGACGGGTCGTTGACTCTGGCTACCACGACCCCGACGGTTTCAGATCCTCGCGGCGCGACTCTTGATCGCAGTGGTCGCTTTCTCTACGTCACTGGCCGCGGGTCCGAGCAGCTGGCGGGATACGCGGTAGGTGACGATGGTGCTCTTACACCTGTCGAGCTGTTCCCTAACCTGGGCGGCGGCCCGGTGCCCTTCCCCTTCGGTCAGCCTCTGGGTGACGTGGCTGCCAACCCCACCGCCGACCAGTTAGTACTGGCAACCTACCTGGGCGCGGTACAGACTTACGCTATCAATACCACGACGGGCGCTCTCACGGCGACCGGCAGCGCCGGCTCGCCTCTCAACGGCGATCGGAACTGCGGTAACGTCGAATTCGACCCCACGGGACAGTTTGTAGTCGCTGCCTACGAGCATGACTACGATACCTTCCAGCCCTACGTCAACGTAGCTAACGGCTGGCCCTTCAACGAGGGTTCGCTGTTCGCCAACACCGACACCGCGACCAACGAGGTGGCGCCTCTAAGCCCCGTCCCGAACTTTGACGCCCTGGGCCGCATCGTCTACGTTCTGCCCAGCAGCAACCCGGTGACTGGAAGTATCCAGTCGTTCCGTAAGTCTGCCGACGGCAGTCTCGCGGTGAACAACGCGGTCGATGCGGTCAATCCTTTCGGAATCACGTTCTTCCAGCGCGTGATCACTCCGCCCGCGTCGAACGACCCGGTCGTACCGTAAATCACTACCCCGCGAGAAGCGAGGCCGGTTTTGCCGGCCTGCTTCTCGCCGTTTTCAGCGGGGGCCAGGCCGCCGCACACATTCTTGGAGGTATCTATGAGATCCCGGTCCTTACTGACCTTTCTCTTTTTCTGCTTCACAGCTCTCGGGCTGGCCGGTTGCGGCAGCAGCAATAACAACGCGTACGGCGGAGAGTATGTCAACACGAACCCCGCCGCCCCTATCAACGTCGGCGGACTGACGTTCAACTTCGCTCCCCAGCTGCTGACCCAGACGGTCGACAACAGCGGAGCTTTCGATGTTCCCGCCGAGACCGACGAACTGCGCTTCGCTTTCTACGAAAATGCCGGCGCCATCGGCGAACCGGCGCTGACCACCACCGCCGCCTTCAACGAGACCGTGACCATCACGGGTCTGTCGACCTCGCTGCAGTCGGTGCGCGTCACCGCCCTCGACGACGCCAACATCCCGCTCGTCACCTTCACTCAGTCGGTCACGGTGGTCGGTGGGGAAATTACCACCGTGCGCGCTATCGCTGACGGCGTTCCCGTGACCCTGGTCGACCTGCGCCTGGTTTCCAGCGTCATCACCTTTGAGGAGCTGACCTCGGTTGACCTTGAAGTTAACGGCACCTACCAGGCCTATTTGGCCGGTCTGTACAGCGACGGCACCATCGTGGTGCTGGCCGACGCCGCCACCTACAGCAACGATCCTAACGACGCCGACGGCGCCGCTATCGTCGAAGTCGGTTCGCTGGGCCAGCTGCGCGGACTGAGCCCCGGTCAAACCAATCTGATTGTTCAGTTCCAGGGTCAGACCATCACGGTTCCTGTGACGGTGGTCGACGTTCTGTCCGTCACCTTCTCGGCCATTCTTATCGGCAACGATCCTATTACGGTGTCCGCTGGTGCAAACCAGGCGATCGCCATCTTCGGTCAGCGCTCGAACGACGGCGCCGTGTTCGGCATCAGCCCGACCAGCGCCAACCTGACTCTGAGCGTTGCTGGAGACGCCGGCATTTCGGTCGTCAACGGAGCGATTCAGGTCGCTGCCAACACCCCCGGCGGTTCGGAAGCCACCTTGACCGCCACATACCTCAACTCGAACGGCACCACCGTCAGCGACACCTCGACCATCGTGGTGTCCGGCGTGGCCGGAGTCGCTAACGTTGCTGTCTCCGTCAACCGCACCAACCTGTTCAGCGGTGTGCCCGTCTACACCAGCCAGGTAGCCATCCAGGAAACCCTGACCGATGGCACCACCCGGGCCGGTAGCCCGGCTGACTATAACTTCTCGACCGATACTGCTGGCGTCGTGACCGTTTCCGCCGATGGCGTGGCCACTGCGACCGGCGCCGGCGTGGTGACTGTCACCGCGACCCTGGCTACCAACAGCGCTGTCAGCGGTAGCGCGACCATTACCGTAGAGAGCGCCAGCGTGGCTTCGGTGGCCATCGAGCCCCCCACGCCCGCTATCCCTGCTGGTGGAAGCCAGGCCTTCACATTGACCGCGACCCTGAATAACGGCGCCGCGTCCCAGATCACCGTGACCAGCCTTTCCGCCTTCGCGCTGAGCGGCCCCGGTGCAGGTTCGTTCTCGGTGCTCAACAACATCGTCAGCGCTAACGGCAACGCCGTCGTTGGAACCCAGGCGACCGTCACCGGTAGCTTCGACCCCGATGGTGCCGGCCCGCTGCCTGTGGTCAGCGCTGCCACCACGGTATCGTCCATCTAAACCAACGCTTCTCATAGAGGCAAAAAAGCGTCCCGCAGGGGGCGCTTTTTTTGTGGCCTGGGTAGAGAGTCGTTGGGACACTCCTGTGGCGAGTTGCACGAACCGCTAGAATCCCGCCTGATTGCAGGAAGAATGAACATTCCGACTAAGTCATCGGCTGCATTGAGAGACACTTTGACAGTGTCAACTTTTTGGAGGAGTAGGTCTTGATTTTCACACAGATTTTCAGCCTACCGTCCTTGAGCTTCAGAAGACCGAGTCTTCTGGCAGCCTTACTTCTAGGGTTGTTAGTTGTAGGTTGTGGAAGCTCATCCGGGGGGGGCTACGTAGCCAACCCGGGAGAGGGCGGCGGCGCAAATACCCCCAGCACGGGTTCGGTTACCTTTAACTTTGTTCGTGCTCAGAGCAGCATTATCGTTCCCGTCGATACCACCAACTTGCGGTTCGACTTCCACTCGGAACTAGGCGGCGCCGGAGCCCTGGTGTTCCGCGAAAACGAAGCTTTCGCTCAGCAGATCACCATCGACGGTGTGCCTACCACGGCACGTTCGGTCGTGATTACTGCCACGGACGCCAACGGCTTCCCGATTAGCGAAGCCACCATCAACGTTACCCCTGTGGCGAACCAGAATATTACCGTCAGCGGGACGTCCGCGTCGATCGAAGCGGTGACCCTGACCGGGATCACCTCCTCTCCGCTGCGCTTGGCCTTGGGCCTAGAGGACTCGGTAGCTCTGCAGATCTCTGCCACTTTCTCGAACGGCGACAGTGTGGTCATCCCCGCTGCTCTGGCCGGTGAAGTGACCTACGTCAGCAACGATACCACTGTCGCTTCGGTGAATGGGAGCGGTGTCGTCAGCGCCGCCCTCGGCGGCGAAGCCGTGGTGACCGCAACCTTCCGCGGCTTCCAGGTGGCCGTCCCGGTTACCGTTTCGACCGGGAACACCATTCCTCCGCTGGCCTCCAATCTGGAGATTACCCCTACCGCCGTGACCCTGCCCGCCGGTACCTTATCGGTGCCTCTGGTGGTCAATGTCACCTTCGACAACGGCGTCGAGCGGGAAGTGACCGCTTCTCAGGGCGTCGTTTTCAGTTCGAACAACCCCAACGTCACCGTGAACGCCAACCAGCAGATCGCCGTCGGTAACAACGTGGCGAGCGGCGCGACGGCGGTCATCACTGCCACCTACCTGGGTCAGTCGGCTCAGGTTCAGGTCAGCGTGGTTGCGGCCACCCTGCAGTCCATCAGCATCGCTCCGGCGAACGCATCGCTGCCTTTTGGCGGTTTCGAGCAAAGCCTGGCCGTGACCGGCCAGTTCAGCAACGGTTCCAGCGTTCAGCTGAACCCTGCATCCTTGACCTTCTCCGAGGACTCTTCCCTGTTCTCGGTCGACAGCACTGGCAAAGTCGTTACGGCGTCCGGCGGAGTTCCTGGCACCGCCGCTGTGACGGTGACCACCAACGCTCCCCTCCCTAGTTTCCAGGCTGTGGCCAATATCACTGTTGGCCAGATTTACATCCAGTCACTGGTCGTCTCGCCGGGTTCCCCTGTGAATCTGGCTCCGGGCGGTTTCGTTGACTTTACCGTTGTCGCGTCGCTTTCTAACGGGACCAGTGTGAACGTGAGCGAGTTTGACGCTCTGGTCATCACGCTCAACGACTCCGATGATTCGGCTGTGCTCAACGGCAACCGCCTGGTCGCCGTCAACGCTGGCGGCGCCGACCCGACGGTCAGCTTCTCCTTCCCGGGTGCTGGTCAGGGCGGAAACAACGTTCAGACGAACATCTCGATCAATATCGAAGACGTCAAACTTGCTTCGGCTCAGTACCTGTTCGCGGGTAACCCCGTGGACGTGAACGAAGACACCGTCAACCTGCCGCGCGGCTACGTCGGCGTGTTCGAAGTGATCGGAACCTTCACCAACGGCAGTGTCCGCAAATTGGAGCCTTCCGAGTACTCCATTGACCCTGTCACCGTTGCGTCGCCCGGTGGAAGTACGGGTGCAGTTGTTCTGTTTAACAACAGCTATACGCTCCCAGCGGTCAACACCAGCTACACCAACGGTGGTTTCGACGACTTAGCTCTCCCCGTCAGGAACCGGGTTACTCTCGGTGGCGGCGTCACCGGTTCGACGGGTCTTGCTTTCGCCACGAGTAACGATTTTCGTGCCGTCGTGGCCGACTGGCGTCGTGGTGAAGTTGGAGAAAACGGCTACGTAGAAAACGTAACGATTACTGGTTCGCCTGCTTCAGGTAACGTCGGTAACTTCAGCCGCTTCATCATCAATATCGCCGACAGTCTCGAGCCGACTGCAGGTCAGTTCAGCAAGACTGTGGACGTCACCGTCACCGACCCTGATGGATTTGTTACGATTGCGACCAACACCGCAATCTTCGCGAACTACCCTGAAGACCCGAACATCCCGGCCGGCGTGCCGCGTGAGTTTGAAGTTCGCGTTAACTTCAGCGGGCGTACGGCAGCTGAGGGTGGTCTCAACAACGGAGTGGATCCTCCTACCCGACCCCCCTCGGTGAACGAACAGAACGGTTTCAAGTTGGCCGAAGCCAACCTGGTCTTCGAGCAGGATGTTGAGCCCGGAAATCCTTTCCTTCTGACTCATCGTCCGACGCAGACCGGCTTCATCGCCCTTTTTGCAGCGAACCCTGTTGCAGTCAGTGCGATTGAGATCTTTGTTCAGCCTCTGGGCGGACTGAATGGACGTACCCAAATCCCCCCCTCCGAGCTGAACCGTGCGGTTGCGCAAGATACCTTCGGGCCTGCGTTTAGCTTCACGTTCGAACTCAGCGATGGTGTCGCTGGGACCGAGGTTATTAACCGTGTCACTCGGGTCTTGGAACGAGTGGACAACAACGGAACGGGCTTCGATATTGTGAATCCTCGACTGTTCACGCTCGACCCCATCGGGCCGCTGAACCTGACCATCGGAACGGGTCAACTGTTCCGTACCGCGGTCCAGTTTGGTGCCACTGGCTCCGTTGTTGACCGGTCACGTGATTACCGTCCCGTGATTACCAACGACCCCGACACCACTCTGGTAGGTATCGGCGACCTGGCCTCCGGCCGCTTGACCGTGAACGCGGTTAACACCTCGGCGACCAACGCGATCATTCGCGTGGTTGACGTAACCGGTGCCTTCGTGAACCCCGTTCTCGAGCCTGGCGCGCCTTCCACCTACACGGACTCGCGCGGTGTGACTGGTACGCCGACGACTTCGGTCACCGTCGACACTACGGCTCTGCCCTAAACCCGCAGTCCGAAGTCGACAAAAAAGCCCCGCTCGGTTCCGAGCGGGGCTTTTTTTTTTTGTGACGAAGTGGCTAGCGTCACCCTATCCCATGGGATCTATCCCCGTTAGGAGCCGCCCTAAGTGAGTCGTCAAAACCCCACGATGTCGCCCGAGCTGATCGAAGAGCGTCTGGTCGATATCCCGCTGTTCTCCGTTCTGGAGCCTGACGAACGAAGAGCGCTGGCGGAACGGCTGATGCCGCGCCGGATCTTGAAGTCGCAGGCCGTCTTTCTGCAAGGCGACCCCGGCGACGAGATGTACCTGCTGCTGGAAGGGCGCATCCGCATCGGCTGCGAGTCGCTGACCGGCCGCGAGATCACGCTAGATCTGCTCAAGGATGGCGGTTTCTTCGGTGAAATGGCGCTGCTCGACGGAGAAGCGCGGAGCGCTACCGCGATGGCCGAAGAGCCGTGCCAACTGCTGGTGCTACGCCGCTCGGATTTTCAAAGCTTCCTGAAGGCTAGCCCCAACGCCGCCGTGGCACTATTGGCGTTTCTTAGCCGCCGCCTACGAGTGGCCAACGACAAGATTCAAGACCTGGCGCTGCTGACCGTGCGACAGCGTCTGGCCGCCCTACTGGTCGACCTCGCTTTCAAAGAGGGCGAGCCCCACGCCAAAGGGGTTTTGCTGGGCCCCAGCGTGTCGCACAAGGCGCTCTCGGGCTTTCTGGGCACCTCGCGAGAGACCGTCAGCCGCATGTGCTCTGAACTCAAGGACCAGGGTCTTATCGAGCAGGTCGGCCGTCGCCTGCTGGTCTGTCAAGTCGAAGGGCTGCGCGAGATCTTCGCCGACGCCGGAGTCCGCTAACCGTTTTGACTCGACAACGCTTCTTCCGAATCGCCCGAGGGCTGGTCGGTCTACTGCTCTCCCTGGTCATGGTGGGCTGGGTGGTGGTCAGCAGCAGGATCGAACCGGCCGCCGAACTGGCCCGAGTCGATCACGGCCTTTACCTGGCCGCCTTCCTGGTCTACGGGCTAGGCTTTGTGGCCGCTTCCTGGCGCTGGTATCTGCTGCTTCACCACATCCGGGTTCAACTGCCGTTTTTCACCGTGCTGCGTCTTGCGTTGATCGGGCTGTTTTTCAATCTGTTTGTACCCGGCGGCGTGGGCGGCGACCTGATCAAGATGGTCTACATGAAAAAGGAGTCGGGAGACCGCTACCCCCAGGCTCTGCTGACCGTCTTCCTGGACCGTTTGATGGGGCTGGGCGGCCTGCTGCTGGTGGCGCTGCTTGCCATCGCCGGCAATCCGGCCGCCTTCGCTTCGTCCTCGCCTGAGATGAAAGGGATCATGGGGGTGGTCGGCCTGGCGGCGGTCGGTGGCCTGCTGTTTGGAATCGCCTTCCTGATCTGGCCGCTGCTTTCGCGCTGGGCCAGCGGCCCGGCCGCCTCGCTGGCAGGCAAGCTACCTCCGGCGGTGTCCGGGGCTGCGGCCAAGATCGTCGAGGCGCTGAATCTGCTGAGGGCCGCTCCGCTGAAGCTCGTGGGACTGCTGCTACTTTCCACGGTAGGCCACCTCAGCGCCGCGCTCGGCGTGTTTCTGGTCGCTCGGGGCCTGGGGGTGGGAGCCGAGTTGACCTTCCCCGAGTGTATGTTGGCGACCACGCTGGCCAACCTGGTTGCCTCGATCCCGCTGACGCCCGGCGGGCTGGGTGGGAGAGATGTGGTCACCAAGCTTCTCCTCACAGCAGCGGGAGCGCCGCTGGCCGCAGCGGGTGCGGTTCCAGTTCTGGTTACGGTCCTGCTGATCAGCTGGAGCCTTATCGGGGGCCTGGCCTTACTTTGGGAGCGCGGCAGCGGAGTGGCCGCAGGCTTCACCGAGCCGCCCGCGAACTCGGCTTGATGATGAAACGCCAACTGATCACCCTGGGCCTTTTGGGCGCCCTTCTGGGTTGTGCCGGTCCCAGCGAGCCGCCGCCGACCTCTATCAAGCCGATCGACCAGAGCATCGTGGCCACAGTGCGCATGAACCTGAAGACGGATCCGGAACTGGCGGCTTCTAGCATCGACGTCAGTGCGGAAAACGACTTGCTGGTGCTGCGAGGAACGGTGCCCAGCGAAGATGCCAAGGCTAGAGCCGAAGCGATCGCCAAGAAGACTCCGCGCATCGAGAATATTGCCAACCACCTCGAGGTGGGTGGGGGAGCGGTCGTTCCGGACCTCTGAGTCCTCTTAGCGCCGGTCCGGGGTGACCACCCCGCGACGGGTGACTTTCAAGCTGCGGGCATAGCTTTTGTGAACAAAGTGGATGGCAGCTTCGCTCTTGGCGCCGTGCAGCGCCATTTCGCCGTTGACGTCGACGGGGATCGTAGCCACAATCTGCTGCCCCTCAGCCGTCTGCAGTAGCAGTTCGAAATAGACGCCCTGCAGAGAGGTGTCGGTATCGAGATCCAATCGCCCAAGGTCAGCGGCCTGCAGCTCGAGTGGGGCGCTGGGCGATAGCTCTCGAGACAGCAGCGTGGTCGGTTCGGCGCCGGCCTGGGTGCGTTTGCGCAAGCGAGCTACCAGGCCGCCCTGGTTGCCTCCGAGGGGCTCGCTGGGGGCCGCTTCAGGAACTCCATTCCCGCGCAGGCTGTCAGGCAGGGGGAAGCCGGAAGCCCTGGCTTCCTCTCTGGCCCGGACCAACAGCCCTTCGGTCACCTCGGCGGCGGTGTTGACGGCAATGTGTCCTCGATAGCGGGAGTAGGCGGGGACGGCCACAGCCATCAGAACAGCCATGACTCCCAGCATGACGGCCACTTCGGCCAGGCTGAAGCCGGCCTTACGGCCGGGGGAAGACAGGTGGAGGAGGCGTGCCATGAGGCTAGAGTTTCTGCTCCCAGGCGGGCGCGACCTTCGACGGTCGAGGCTGATCGGGGGGCTCGCCTCCCGGAGGAAGGAAGTCGTCGCCCGGGGTGAACCGGGGGAAGAGCAGGAAAACTGATGAGGTCTTCTTAATCGGAGGTCTCCACAAGGAGCGTCTATGCTGGGAAGAAGCCTGCCTTCGGGGTCGGATGCGATCTCGTTTCATAATACGCTGTTCCGGGTGTCAGAGCTTTGCTGGATAAAAGCCGTCAAGCTCTCGCCCGTCGAACTGGCGGTCAAAATCGCCGCGCTGGTGCTGGCGGTGATCTGGGTATTCGCCATGAAGGCGGCCAAGGGCACCTATTACAATATCGAGTTTCTGCTCGGCCTGTTCCCTCTGGCCCTGGCCTGGAGCACTTCGGGCAGTCTGCGTATCGGATGCACCGGCGACTTCGAGGAGTCGTATGAAGAGCGACGGGGTTTCCGCGGCGACCTTTTCCGAGGCTGGATCGACGCCCTTCGCGCCAAGCGCCCCGAATGGCTGCACCTGTCGAGCGACAACCACGACATTCTGCTGAACCCGGACCGCATCGCCTGGGTCCGTCCTTGCTATCAGTGGCAGGTGTTCCCTCTCGTCGTGGCTATCGCGTACGCGGGCTATCTGTACCTGCTGGGCTTGAATCTGCAGCTCAAGGACATGCCGGTCATCGACGACTTTCAGATCTTGATCTTTGAAGGCTCGACCGGCACGGTCAATCTGCTCTCTTACCTGACCATTCTGACGGCCCTGGTCGCTTTCGGCCTTTCCATCAAGCGCAGCATGGAGATCTGCGGAACCGGTGGCGTGCAGGACATCTTCCCGATGTCGGCCGAGGAGCAAGGGCGTCTGGTGGATCTGATCGCGGGCAAGACCACGGCGGCATCTTCAGCCCGGCCGGTCAAGGCTGCGGCTCAGTCGATGGAAGTCAAGATTGCGCCGTCCGCTGCTCCAGCGACGCCTCCAACCCCTGCCGCCTCGACTCCCACCTCGACCTCCACTCCCACCAGCGAGGGGTAAGTTCAGGGAGTAGGGCTGGGGGAAGGGTCCGCGACGCTGGGGTCGAGCGGGCCGTAGATGCTGGCAAACCCCGTCTTCATCTCGCCCTTGCGGCCGTCTTTGTCCAGGGTCAGGTGCAGGTCGACCCGCCACTCCTGGGGGACCGTCACCGCAAACAAGGTCAGGTTCGAACCCACGCGACGGCGGTCTTTCCAGCTCTGAACTTCGGACAGGGTTGGAGTGGGAGGGGTCTCGCCGTCGGCGAGCGGTTTCACCGAGCGATAGAGGTCGGTACCGTTTTCGAGAGAGTAGACGATGAACTGATTAAAGGGGTTCTCGGACGAGATTGTCGGCCCCTGAGCGCACTGCATAACCAGGAAATTGTCGGCCGTGACGTTGAGCGAGGAAGGGTTCGAACGGACCACGTCGTCGCCGATCCAGGTCGAGGTGACCAGCAGGCTCTGGCCCACTTCGGCTCTTCGCTGCCCGTCGCTCCAGGCGCGGAGCGCTGGAAGGAACAGCTGGAAGACCAGGGTCAGGACCAGAAACGCCAGGGTTCCGGCGACCATCACCTCGACCAGCGTGAACCCCCGATGAGGGCGAAGTTGACGCTCCATCAGGGCGGACTCTCGAACGACGGTCCGGCGGGATTGTAGCGGGTCAAGGATAGCTTGACGGGCTGGACGGCATCTCTCCAACGGATTACGACCTCCGTGCGGTAAAGGTAGTCTCCCGCCACCTGAACGGTTCTGACCCAGTGAAACTCGGTGGGCCCCACCTGGATGTCGCCCTCTTGATGGGCCTGCGCAACCGGGATGGGAGAGTCTTCCGGCGGCCTGGTCTCTTCGAGCAGTTTTCGGGCCAGACCGGCGGCGGCCTGAACGTCCGAGGCGCGCTGGCTGGACTGGATGCCGGCGGGGATCAGGCCAAGGATCAGCATCAGGCTGACCGCCACCAGACCCAGCGCTACCAGAATCTCGATAAGGGAAAAGCCTGATCTGTTGATGCTTGGACGGCAGTTTCGCCTATAACCCCACTCGACCACTCCTGGGATCTTAGTGTATGTTGGGGTAGCCTCCTGCCCCGGAGAAGCGCCAATGCGCGGGGCGGAACGGCGACTGCCTTTAGAAGCGAGCGAGAGATTTCATGAACGAAACGATGCGGAAGAAACTGTCCCCGGAGCTGATCGAGATGATCGAGCAGCACCGTGTGCCCGACCCCGTCGGAGTGATCATCCAGACCGAGGACGGACTGCAGGACGCCGACCGGCAGATGCTGGACAACATGGGCGGCCAACTGGTCGACGACTTGTGGATTATCAAGGGCTTCTCTGCCAAAATTCCCGCCCGGGCGCTGGAAATGGTGGTGCTGCCCGGCCGCGTCACCCTGGTGCACCTGGACGGCGATGTCTCGGCCTGACCCGCAAGCGGTAGACCGCCTGAGGGCGGCCTGGAAGTTTTCCGTCGCGCCTATGATGGGCTGGACCGATCGGCACGAGCGCTATTTTCTGCGCCAACTGTCGCGTCGCTCTATGCTCTACACCGAGATGATCAACGCGGGCGCCATCGTGCACGGCGACAAGGAGCGCTTTCTGCGCTACCACCCGGCCGAGCACCCGGTGGCGCTGCAGTTGGGCGACAGCGATCCCGTACGCATGGCCACGGCGGCGAAGGCGGCCGAAGAGGCGGGCTTCGACGAGGTCAACATCAACGTCGGCTGTCCCAGCGATAGGGGAGAGCATCGCCTGTTCGGCGCTCACCTGATGAAGCATCCCGAACTGGTGGCCGAGTGCTATCAGGCGATGAGCGAAGCGGTGTCGATCCCGATCACTATCAAGACCCGCATCGGGGTCGACCGTGACGACAGCTACGAACCGCTGATCTCGTTTGTCGAGCGGCAGGCTCGCGCGGGCTGCACGATGTTCCACATCCACGCGCGTAAGGCGTGGCTGGACGGTCTGTCTTGCAAGGACAATCGCGACATCCCGCCGCTGCGCTACGAGTACGTGTATCGGTTGAAGCAGGAGCGCCCGGATCTTTTCATCACCATCAACGGCGGGATCACCACTTTGGATCAGTGCGCTGAGCATCTGAAGCACGTGGACGGCGTGATGCTGGGCCGCGAGGCGTACCACAACCCCTGGCTTTTGAGTCAGGTCGACGAGGTGATCTACGGCGAGGCGCCCACCCTGCGCACCCGGGAAAGTTTCCTCGACGAGATCGAGCCGTACATTCGTGAGCAGCTCGAGAAGGGCAGCAGTCTGCACGGTATGGTGCGCCACCTATTGGGGCTTTACCAGTTCCAGCCCGGGGGGCGCATCTGGCGCCGCATCTTGAGCGAGGACAGCTGCCGACCCGGTGCCGGGATCGAGGTGTTCCATCAGGCTCGGGAAGCGATGCTGAAGGTCCGGGAGCAGGTCGAGGAAGACCGCGCCCGCTCGACGGCCTATCACGCCGCCCAGGCGGCTGCCGCCGCCACCGCTGGAGCGCTGTAGAGAGAGTCATCCCCCAGAGGGGCCCGCTCGGCCAAACCCAAATTGGCGGCGTCACGCCGCCAAATTGGGTTTGGCGAGCGGAGCCTCTCCGCCAAACCGAGCAAAGCGGCATCAAACCGCCACGCGCGGCATCAAACCGAGAAATCCCGGCGTGGACGCCGGTATTTCCCGGTTTGAAACCGGCAAAAGCTGGCGTCACGCCGCCAAATTGGGTTTGGGCGAGCGGAGCCTC
>JAEXNA010000111.1 GCA_023447635.1 Vulcanimicrobiota bacterium
CCTGCCCAAAATATACGTCGCTATATGTCAACGGGGTTTCCGGCAGCGCCCCTAGGCCTGGTAAAGAAAAACGCCCCGGATTTTCCTGGGCGTTCTTCTTGGGAGCCGAGGTCTCGTTAGACCTGGACAGCGTGCTGGGCCAGGCGAGCCGAGAGGCCGACCCTTTCTGCGGTGGTTCGGGCTAGCTCGATCAGGGCCTGAGCGGGGGCCGATTCCGGCTCGTGCAGCACCAGCGGCACACCGGCATCGCCGGCCTTGCGGACCGAGGAGTTCAGCGGGATCTCTCCCAGGACCGGCAGGCCGAGCTCTTCGGCGGCCACTTTCGCGCCGCCGTGATGGAAGATGTCGTCCCGATGGTTACAGTTGGGACAGCAGTAGAAGCTCATGTTCTCGACCAGGCCCAGCACGGGCACTTCCAGCTTTTCGAACATGCCGACCGCTTTGGTGGCCACGTCGAGAGCCAGGTCCTGAGGGGTCGAGACGACCACCGAGGTGGTCACCTCGATCATCTGCGAAAGCGACAAGGAGACGTCGCCGGTACCCGGCGGCAGGTCGATCACCATGAAGTCGAGTTCGCCCCATTCCACGTCGCGGCAGAACTGCTGCATCATGCCGTGCAGCATAGGGCCACGCCAGATGACGGACTGCCCCGGCTGCATCAGGAAGCCCATGGACATAAGCTTCAGGCCGTGCACTTCGACCGGCATGATCCGTTTTTCGCGAATCTTGAGTTGGGCTCCCGTGACCCCGAGCAGGTGCGGCTGGCTGGGGCCGTAGATGTCGGCGTCGAGCAGGCCGACCTTGAGTCCGAATCCGGCCAGCGCTGCGGCCAGGTTGCAAGCCACGGTCGACTTGCCCACGCCGCCCTTGCCGGAAGCGACCGCAATGATGTTCCCGGTATCCTTGAGCAGGTTGGCGCCCAGCCCTTTGGGAGTGGGCTCCTGGCCCGAGTGAAAGGTCACGGTCACGGGGGCGCCCAGGGCGGTTTCGGCCAGGGCGGTCAGTTCCGCCTGGCGAGCGATGGCCGGGCTGGGAAGGCTGAGGGTCAGCGACAGTTGGCCGCCCTCCTCGCTCAGCGCTTCGATCAGGCGGAGTTCTCCCCAGGTATGGGAGGTTCCCGGATAGTGCGCGGCCTCGAGAGCGCGTCGACGGTCCTCAAAAGTCATCGTTCGTCGTCTTCCTCTTCTTCGTCGTCCTCATCCTCGTGCTCGGGCTCGGGCTCCTGGCCGCCCCCCTCTTCGTCGCTCTCGTCCTCGAGTTCGTCGACGGCGCCTTCCTCGGTCATCAGCAGCAGTTCAAAGAACTCCGCCAGAGCTTCCCGGGAGACGGGGTTGTCGAGCACGGTCTGGGTCAGTTTTTCTTGCAGGTTGGCGTAGCCGGGTTTCCCCTTGAAGTGCTCGCCATACTCCTGGTCGATCACCGAGTCGATCAGCTTCTCGGTGGCCTCTTGCATAAAGGTCTCGGAGTTGGTGTCCAGTTGGGATAGTTCGGCCCGCATGGTCTTCAGCATCCGCTCGTCTTTGGTCGAGGACAGTTTCTGGGCATCGCTGGACAAGGTCGAGAGGTCGGCGGCCTTTTCGGTCGCTTCCGTCTTGCCCTGTTCTTTGAGCGCCTTCTTCTGCGCCTGCAGCCATTCGGTGGTGAGCGGAATGCCCGCTCCCGGGCCAACCCCGGAGGTTCCAAAAGCCACTATACTATCCTCGAACCATGAAACTTCATGCGCGCCCCTCTTTCCTCGGGCAGGAGAAGGTTTCCCTCTAATATGGCGGGCCAATGGTCGATGACTCGGCCAGGCGGGTCCTCGGTGGGTTCGTATCCGGGCTCCTTCGCTTAAGGCTTGACGCAGAACCGCCGATAATCCGCAGGGTTAAGACCCAATGTTCAGCTTTTGGTTACATTTGCACAAAATCTCGACCGGAGAGGGGAATCGCCCCGTTGGCGGAATTATGGGAACCAGGGCCGATTGCATGCCTGGACACGAAAATGGAGTTCATATTCTGTTAACACGAGTTCAAAGAATCAGAAACATGGTTTCGATACCCTGGGTGAGCAGGACCAGGGTGAGGCAAGTGAATCTCACCCACTTGAGCAGGAGGACACGCTTTGAGTAAGCCGTTTCAGATCGTCGACACTACCTTTTTGGAGAAGGCCCTAGACGCCGCTTCCATGCGCGGCCAGGTTATCTCGAATAACCTCTCCAACGTCAACAACCCCGACTATCAAGCCAAGTCGGTTGTTTTCGACAGTCACCTCCGCGAGGCCATGGATGCCGAGTCCGGCGGCGACAAAGAGTGGAAGTTCAAGAGCAACCTCCCCGTCGACATGCAGATCGCCGATGCCGGCGGCTGGAATAAGGCCAACCTTCGCCCCTCCATCGAGAACGTGGGCGGCGCCATCGACGTGAATACCGAGATGGCCTCACTGGCCAAAAACCAGATCCTCTACAACGCCTACACGGCAAAGGTTTCCGGAATCTACGGTTCGCTGAAGTGGATCGTCGAGAACTCGGGACGCTAAAGGAAAGGCTGAAGCAGTACGATGCAGTTCTTCAAAACTTTTGATATCGCCGCCAGCGGAATGAAGGCCGAGCAGAAGCGGATGGACGTCACGTCCAACAACATCGCTAACGCTCACACCACCAAGACCGCCGACGGTACCCCCTACCGCCGCCAGTACGCTCAGGTTTCGGCCGCCGACGCCACCGAGTTCGACTCGGCCTTCGAGAAGGCCAGCTTCGACTCCGAGATCGGCGGAGAGTTCAACAACGTGTTCGACCAGACCGGCGTCGGCTTCAACGGCCACGGAGTCAAGGTCGACGGCGTCGCCGAAGACGGCGGAGATTTTAACTGGGTCTACGACCCGAACCACCCCGACGCGATGAAGGACGGCCCCAAGGCCGGCTACGTTGCCAAGCCCAACATCAACATCATCCAGGAGATGACCTCGATGATGCAAGCGTCCCGCGCTTACGAGGCTAACGCCACCACCGTCGAGTCGGCAAAACAGATGGCCATGAAGGCCCTCGAGATCGGAAGGTAATCACAATGCAGCAATCTCCCTTTTCTGGAATCAGCTCCATCGGCTCCGCTCTCGGTGCTCCCGCTTCGGCCCGCGCTCCCAGCGTCGGTGGAATCGGCGGCATCGGCTCCATCTCGAGCCCGCTCAGCCCCTCCAACGTCACCGAAGAAGACGGCAAGAGCTTCAGCTCGATGCTGGCCGGTGCGATGGGTCAGGTCAACCAGAGCATGGATGTCTCCAAGCAGATGACCGACGGCCTCCTCACCGGACGCCTCGAGAACCTGCACGAGATGACCATCGCCGGCGCCAAGTCGGAAATCATGATGAAGCTCACCACGCAGATCACGGGTAAGCTCTCGCAGGCGACCACCCAGTTGTTCCAGATGCAGATCTAGCTCCTCCGGGCGCTACGGCTGCAAAGCGGCATAAAACAGCAGATACCGCGACAGAGACAAAACGTTAAGGCTTTTAGGTAGGAGAGGAGCATCAATGGCAACCGGGATTCAGACGGGAATGCAAAGAGGGAGTCGGAGCGGGATTTCCCGCGGCGGCTCCGCGCTCGGTAAGGGCGCGCCCGGAGGTGGTGGAGGCCCCCTCGGAAAGTTGAGCGAGATCTGGAAAGGTCTCGGCAAAGGGATGCGGATCGGGATTCTTTCCCTGGTCGGCGTTCTCGTGCTTGGTGGAATGGGCTTCGCCCTGCACTCCAGCCAGAACACCTATGTCGACCTCTACCCTACCAAGATGACGGAGAACGACGTCAACGAGGCTTCGGCCGCGCTGATGGCGATGCACATCGACCACCGCGTCAACGAGACCAGCGACGGTATCGTGCTGCACCCCTCCAAACGAGTTCAAGCTCAGGGAATGCTGGCCTCGCGCGGCCTGCCCCGTAACAAAGTGCTGACCCCTGACAAGGTGGAAGGCGGAATGGGCAAGACCGCCCTGGAGCAGGAAGCCACCCGCCAGCAGCTGCTGGAAGGCGACCTGGTCACGGCGTTCCGCTCGATGGAAGGCGTCAACGACGCTCAGGTCAAGCTGGCCGTGCCCAAGAAGACCTACTTCCAGGACGACAACAAGCACACGACCGCCAGCATCCGCCTCTTCCTGAAGCCCGATGCCGTGATGACCCGCGAGAAGATCAAGGGTATGGTCAACATGGTGGCCGCCTCCGTGCCGGAGCTGCGCCCCGAAGACGTCGTCATCACCGACAGCAAGATGACCGACCTGACCGCGATGGTCCCCAAGGATGACGACGGCGGCTTGGTCGCCTCCGGCACCAACCTGGAAATCCAGGCCGGCGAAGAGAAGCGCCTGCAGCAGAAGGCTCAGCAGGCTCTCGACGCCGCTCTGCCCGGCAAGACCAAAGTGACCGTCAACCTCGACATGGACTTCTCCAAGGTCGAGACCGAAAACTTCACCCCCGGCGGCGCCGGCGACGACGGCGTGGTTCGTCAGAGCCACCAGATTAAGCGCGAAGTGCTCGACCGTAGCGGCAGCGGCGCTGGCGGAGCCGAAGAGGCTCAGCAGCTCAGCGGCGGCGGCGGTAAGAACGCCGGCGGCGACTACACCCACGAGGTCGAATCGGCCAACTACCTGATCGCTCAGAACAAGAAGAAGACCGTGGATACCGGTTTCCGCGTCAAGCGCGTCACCGCTTCGGTTCTGGCCGACAACGTCTCGGAAAAAGAGCTCAACGCCATCGCCGGTTTCGTCAAGAACGCCATCGGTGTGGACGAAGCTCGCGGCGACAGCGTCGAAGTGATGAACCTGGCTTTCGACAAGCCGATGATCACCGAGAACACCGACGCCTTCACTGCTGCTCCCCCCGCCGCCAAGTCGGAAATCCCCACCAGCGTGCTCGCCGGTGTGGCCGTAGCCGGCGCCGCGATGATGCTGGGAGTTCTGGGAATGTTCCTCTTCAAGCAGCACAGCGTGCGTGGCGACCAGGGAACCATCATCACCTCGACCGCTGGTGGCATCACCTCGACCGCCATCACCGACCACTTCACCGACAAGTCGGGCAAGACCACCGCACCTACCTCTTCGGCTGGCGCGACTCAGGTCAACACCACCGACCAGTTGGAGCAGCTCGTCAAGGAACGTCCCACCAAGGTGGCCGAGATGCTCAAGAGCACCTGGCTGTCCTAGTCGCCCCGGCGATAGACACCGAGAAAGGAGGGAGCCTGGTCTCCCTCTTTTCTCGTGTCAGGGGGTAACTCCCAACCCGCCGCCCGGTTGATTCGGGTGAGGCCACGGCGGGCGCCCCAGCGCAGGGCATGCCCGCCGCTCCGCAGAAAGTAAGAGAGACCGCAAAAGTGCTACCGCCGCGGCTCAGGAGGACCCCAAGATTTCTGTTCAGCTAACCCCCAAGCAGAAGGCCGCCGTGCTCTTCATGACCCTGCCGCCAGAGATGTCGGCGCAGCTCTTCAACGAGTTGGGTCCGGAAGAGGTGCAGGCCATCACGCTCGAGATCACCCAACTGCCCACCATTGCCCCTGAGGTGCGCGCTACGGTGATCAACGAGTTCCTGAACTCGTCCTCGATGGGCGGCGCCGCCGCCACGGCTATGGGCGGAGGCGGCATGTCGTTTGGTGCCGGCCCGGGCGGTCGCACCACCATGAACATGCCCACCATGCCGATGGGACCGATGGGCAACGTCAACCGCCCCTTCGGCTTCCTGGGTCGGGTCGAAGCGACCACCGCGTCCCAGCTGATCTCTCGCGAGCACCCTCAGACCATCGCCGTGGTGCTCTCGCACCTCGAGGCCGAGCAGGGCTCCTCGATCCTGGATAACCTGAGCCCTTCCGTTCAGACCGAAGTGGCGCACCGTCTGGCCTCGCTGGGGCCGATCCCCAAAGAGGTGCTGCGCGAACTCGAGCGCGTTCTCGAAAGCAAGCTGCAGAAGGCGATCGACGAAGGCTTCGACTCGAGCATGGACGGCAAAGACGCCCTGTTCAAGATTCTCTCTAACGCCGACCGCGGCACCGAAGAGTCGGTGATCTTTGGCCTGACCCAGACGTCGCCTCATCTGGCCAGCGACATCAAGACCAAACTGTGCGACTTCGAGGACCTGGCCACCATCGATCAGACCTCGCTGTCCCAGGTGCTCAAGCTGGTCGACGACCGGGACCTGGTACTGGCTCTGAAGGGCGCCAACAAGGAGCTGGCCGAGCGCGTCTACCGCGTCTACGGTCCCGATAAGGCTAACAGTATTCGGGCCGATGTCAGCGCTGTCACTCAGGTCTCCTGGGAAGATATTCGCGCCGCTCAGCAGCAGATTCGCAACATCCTGCGCGGACTGGTCAGTCTGGGCAAAATCCGCTTCAAGTAAAGGGGTCTCGCTCTGGCACTCTACAAGGGAAATAGGGATCAACAGCAGCCGGCGGCGCCCGCGCCGCCTCTGCCGCCTCAGCAAGGGGCTCCGTCGCCGCTTGGCGCCCGTCCGCTGGGGCGCCGCACCGCGCTGACTCGGACCAGCCCGCCCGTGGGTGCGGACGGGCCTCCGCTGCCGCCGATGCCGCCGCTCTCCGAGGAAGAGGAGCTGCTCAACGAAATCCCCATGCCGTCGGCGGCTCCGCCAGACGCCGATGGCGGAGGACGAGTGCTGGGACGAACCCGCACGGCGGCTCAGGTCCCCGGACACCTGGCTCCTTACGAGAAGACTATCGTGATCGGTGGCGACCCCCGACGCGATTCGCCTCCACCTCCCCCCTCGGCCCCGGCCTTTGACGGCGGTGGGGGAGACCTGGAGCAGACCTCGGTAGCTCCACCCCCGGCTCCCATGGCTCCCCCGGCCCCCGCCATCGACCAGGAGATCCTGGCCAAAGCTCAGGCCGAAGCGCAGCAGATCATGCAGCAGGCTCAGATGCAGGCTCAGCAGATGCAGGCTGAGGCAACAGCTCAGCTGCAGGCGGCCTACGACGAGGCCGGGCAAAAGGGCTTCGAGCAGGGGATGCAGCAGGGTCTCCAGCAAGGCATGGCTGCGGGCCAAGAGCAGGGCATGCAAGAGACCGTGCAGCGCACCGAACAGCTGAAGATGGAGTTCGTCGAGTTGGTGATGGCGCGCCGTAAGGTGCTCGCTTCGCTGGAGCCCGAGATCATTCACCTGGCCGTGGATATCGCCGAGAAAATCGTCGGCATGGAGCTGGCGACCGGCCGAGAGATCATCTCCGGCATCGTGCGTCAGGCGTTGAGCACGCTCAAAGAGCGTGAGACCATCGCCATTCGCGTCAATCCGTCAGAGGTCGAAGCGATCACCAGTAACCAGAAATCCTACGAAGCGATGATCGAAGGGCTGAAGCGGTTCGAGGTTCTGGCAGATGGCGCCATCGAGCCCGGAAGCTGCGCTATCGAGACCAATCTGGGGAACGTCGACGCACGCATTTCGACTCAGCTGGAGGCGGTTCGCGCCGGTCTCGACGAGATGGCCAAGATCCGAGCTTTCGAGATGAAAGACAAGCTAGAAACCGAGCCTGTGGAGGTTCCCGGCGACCCCGAGTTCCACGGGAAAATTCTGGCAGCCGAGGCCGAGGCGAAGCTCGCCGAAGCCGCGGCAAAGGCGCATCACTGATGAGTGTAGGAAGCTTTACCCCCGACCTGACCCGCTACCACCAGCAGTTAGGAAAGATCAACACGATCAAGCAGCACGGAAAAGTCGTCCAGATCGTCGGTCTCGTCATCGAGTCCGAGGGTCCGGCGGCCACCATGGGAGAGCTGTGCTACATCGTAGCGCCCAACGGCGAGAAGATCCGCTCCGAAGTCGTGGGTTTCAAAGGCAGCCGCGTGCAGTTGATGCCGCTCGGCGAGATGGGCGGTATCGGACCCGGCTGTGAGGTGCGAGCCACCGGCAAGCCGCTGATGGTTAAGGTGGGTTGGAACCTGCTCGGCCGCGTGCTCGACGGTCTGGGCGAGCCGTGTGACGGCCTGGGTCCGCTGGACTGCGACAACGAAGTTCCGATCTACCAACAGCCGCCGAACCCGTTCACCCGCCCTCGTATCGAGACCCGCATGGACATGGGGATCCGAGTGCTCGATTCGACCCTGACCTTCGGGAAAGGGCAGCGCGTAGGGATCTTCGCCGGTTCCGGTGTGGGTAAGTCGACCACGCTGTCCATGGTGGCTCGTTTCGCCAAGGCCGACATCAACATTCTTGCCCTGATCGGTGAGCGCGGCCGTGAGTTGCGCGACTTCCTGGAGCGCGACCTTGGGCCCGAGGGTATGAAGCGCTCTGTGGTCACGGTGGCCACCTCTGACACGCCCGCGCTGGTGCGTCTGAAAGCCTCCTACACGGGAACCGCTATCGCCGAGTTCTTCCGCGAACAAGGCTACGACGTGATGCTGATGATGGACTCCGTCACCCGTTTCGCGATGGCCCAGCGCGAAGTGGGTCTGGCCGTCGGCGAGCCGCCGGCAACCAAAGGCTACACGCCCTCTTGTTTCGCGCTGCTGCCGAAGCTGATGGAGCGGGCGGGGACCTCTCCGAAGGGTACCATCACGGCCATTTACACCGTGCTGGTGGACGGCGACGATATGTCCGAGCCGATCGCCGACACCGTTCGCGGTATTCTCGACGGCCACATCGTGCTCAGTCGTAAAATTGCGCACAAGAACGTCTATCCCGCCGTCGACGTGCTGCAGTCCGTCTCTCGTGTGTTCACCGAGGTGGCCACCAAGGAGCACCGTAACCTCAACAACATGGTTCGTGAGGTGCTCTCGACCTATCGCGACAATGAAGACCTTATCAACATCGGCGCCTATCAACGCGGGGCCAACCCTAAAGTGGACTACGCCATCGCCAAGATCGACGCCGTGCAAGACTTCCTGCGCCAGGACGTCTACGAGAAAGACACCTTTGACGAGATGTACGAGAAGCTGAAGGCCATCTTCGCGGACAGGTTGAGGTAAAGCCACGATATGCCAGCCAAAAGGTTCGTCTACCGACTCCAAAAGATCCTCGAATTCAAGGAGAAGAAGGAAGAAGAAGAAGGCAAAAAGCTCAACGCTCTGATCCAGCAAGAGGCGGCCGAGCGGCAGAAAAAAGCCATGTTAGAGCAGAAACTGGTCGACACCCAGGCCACTCTGCGCAACAAGCAGGCCAACGGCACGCTCAACGTCGAGGAGTTGCGCTTCTATCCTGGTCACATCAAGAATATCGAGGCTCAGATCAAGAATCAGGAGTTGCGACTTCAAGAGTTAGCCATTAGAATCAGAGAGCAGAGGAATGCCCTTTTGAAGGCGGCTCAGGAGCGGCAAGTCTACCAGAAGCACAAAGAGAAATGCCAGGAAGAATGGCAGGCGGAGATCGACATGGCCGAAGCCATCATGCTCGATGAACTCGCCACCCTGAATTTTGCGAGAAATAAGGCCAAGTTCGAGTGACGGGCCACAAGGAGGAACGCTTTGTCGATTTTTAATCGTATATCGCAGATCGAGAACAAGATCGGAACGATCGAGGCTCGGCTGAACGGGGGGATCGGGAATCCTAGCCCGATGGGGAATGCGAAGCTTTCCGGCGGTCAGGCCAACCCGATCGCCAACCAGCCCGGAGCCGCCCAGTTTGCCGGGATCATCAACTCGCTGGCCGAGAAGGACAAGTTCGCACCCGGACAAGCCGTGGGAGCGCCGGTGGGCACCGTCACCGGTCGACTTGACTCGGCCTCCGTGCAGCCTTATATCGCCGAGGCCGCAGCGGCCCACGGCGTCGACCCCGCGCTGATCGAGGCCGTCATCAAGCAAGAGTCGGCCTACGACCCTAACGCCGCTTCCGGTGTGGGCGCTCAGGGTCTGATGCAGCTGATGCCCGAGACCGCCAAAGAGCTGGGCGTCACCAACTCTCTGGACCCCCGTCAGAACGTGATGGGCGGCACCAAGTACCTGCGCCAGCTGCTCGACCGCTACGACGGGAATATGACCAAAGCGATCGCGTCTTATAACGCAGGCATGGGCAACGTCGACCACTACGGCGGGGTGCCTCCCTTCCCGGAGACGCAGAACTACGTCCAAAAGGTCCTGGATAACTACCAGGGCTTCAAGGGCTAAGCTCCCAGCCTCGTATCGCACCGACCATCTTTGAATCTGGAGTAAGCATGGAAGCCAATAGCATCAACACCCTGACCGGAACCGCCGAAAAGCGGGCCAAGAAAGAGACCGGAAGCGCGGGCGGCAACGCCGACGCTTTCGAGACCGCCATGGGCGAGGCCAACGTCGGCGAGGCCGAAGGGAAGAAGGCCGACCTGATCGAGCGTGACGTCAAGGACAGCGAGCTCAAGGAGCACGCCGAGGCCAAAGAGCACGGGAAAGAGGGCAAGAAGGTCACGGGCAAGGTTTCCGACTACGTCAAGACCATGCAGGGCAAGGACCCCGCTACGCTTTCGATGGTCGAAAAGGGCGCCTTCCGCGTCGGCGAGTTCGCCAACGGTGGCCAGAAGGTGGCCGGTAGCCCGGCCAGCGGACTGGCCCAGATGCTGGCCAGCCAGGGGATTAACGTTTCCGGTTTCTCGCCCGAGCAGCTCAAGGGGCTGATGTCGCGGATGGACACCAAGGACCTGGGCAAGATGCTCTCTCAGGTCAAGGTCGAGCCCGGCGCCAACAGCACTCTGGCTCAGGACGAGAAGCACCTCAAGGACCTCAAAGAGAAGCTGGTTCAGGCCGCTCAGAACACCCCTGTCGAGCAGCAGGCGTTCAATCTCGAAGCGCTGGTCACCGCCGGCACCTCGAAGGGCGCCGGCGAGGCCGCTCGCGACGAGCAGCGACGCCAGGTGATGGACCAGATCCTGGCCCAGATCGACGTGCGCAACGTGGCCAACCAGACCGAGATGAATCTGCGACTGAACCCCGAGTATCTGGGCGAGGTCAAGATCACCCTGGTTCACGACGACGAGGGCGGGGTCAAGGCGATGTTCAAGACCACGTCCAAGGCGACTCGCGAAGTTCTCGACGAGAACGGCACCGAGCTGATCGAGCAGGCCCGCGGCAAAGGTGTCCGCATCGGCTCCATGGCGGTCCAGCTCGTCGACGACATCGAGTCGGCCTAAACCCCGCCACCACGCGCTTCAGGGCGTTTCTACCCCGGTGGGAGACGGCCCCGTAAGCGGGGGATGTTAACTCTCGGTTTACTCGAAGTTCACATCCGGTTAACAAGGCTCCCTTAACCTAAAACTGTAAGACGAGACACGACGGGATACCGTCTCAGGAGGAAAGATGTTCGATTTTCACGGCGCTGCCAACAGCATTTCCCAGAACCAGGACCAGCTGCAAAGTCGCTTCGACAACATGAAGAACCAGTTCACCCCGGGCTACAAAGCCGAGGTGGTAGAGTTCAATGAAATCATGAGCTCGACGACGGGTGGCGGCGCCAAGACGCGCAAAGCCTCCATCTCCTTCGACCAGGGCAAAATCTTCAAGACCCAGACGGCCACCAACCTGGCCATCAACGGTCGCGGATTCTTCGTGGTCTCGGACGGAAACCAGAAGCACTACACCCGTGACGGTCGCTTCACCTGGCAGGAAGGCCAGCTGAAGGACTCCTTCGGAAAGACCGTCGTCGGTTACCCGCTGGACTCGCAGGGCAACATCTCCGGCGGAGAGACCCCCCTGTCGCTCTCGATGGATCCCCAGACCAAGCTCTACGGCGGTAAGTACACCGGCTTCCAGTTCGACGAGACCGGTAAGGTCTACGGCGAAGCGATGCTGACCGACCCCACCACCGGCCAGCAGATCAAGACGACCACCCCCCTGTTCCAGGTTGGGGTCGCCTCCTTCGCCAACGCTTCGGGCCTCGAGCGTAGCGGTACCACCTCCTTCCAGGAGTCGGAAGACTCTGGTCAGGCCACCATGGGTGTTGCTGGTCAGGGCGCCCTGGGCAGCATCGCCACCGGAAGCCTCGAGCTTTCGAACGTGGACTTCATGCAGGAAGGCGCTGCTATCGGTATGACCAAGCAGAACTTCGAAGCCAACATGGCCGCCTTCAAAGCGATGGACAAGCTCACCCAGTCCGCGCTGGGCCTGGTTCGCTAAAACGGCAAAGCTCTTTCTCTTCTTCGAAAGAGAATGGAAGGTCTGACTCGAAAGGGTCAGACCTTCTTAGCGTTTTAGGCCATCGGTCGACAAAGGTTGTAGGAGCAACGGGGAAAGCGCCAGGGGCAAAGGCGACCCGGAAGCGACAGGCAAGAGAAACCGTTCTGTGCCGAGTGGGTTAGGAAACCCGCCCGCCATGGAGGTGACTCCTGGCTTGTCTCTAATGTTCCGCTAACGCCCTTTTGTTTACGATGGTCCGTCGCGCCGGGGGAATTGGTGGAGCGATCCCCAGGTGACATTGAGATATCGAGTGTAGGATGAGAACCGGCTTGAAACCACCGCATGGAGGGGGTCCTCCAAACCCATACAATTTTGGTCAGCCCGATAAGTTCAACACGGACCAAAATAAGTTTCTGGAAAAAATCTTCGTCGATTTCGCCGAAGGCACGGTCCAGAAGCTGGCCCCGCTGTTGCAGAGCCGGTATAACATGGAGCTTATCTCCATCAAGACCCGGACTTATCATTCGTACTTGAACTCGCTGCCCGAGCCGACGCCGATTCTGGTGTTCGGCGTCAGCGAGCAGGTCTCGGGCTTCCTGGACATCGACTTCGATCTGTCGTTCGCCCTATTCGAAAAGCTGATGGGTGGGCGCGGTGGCCCGCCTCGCGACGACCAGCGCCCGTACTTCACGGACCTGGAAAAGACCATCCTCAAGATTCCGTTCATGAAGATCCTGGAGTCTTACGGAGAAGCTTGGAAAGATGTGCAGCAGCTCGAGGCCAAATACCAGAGCCTGGAGTTCAACCCCAACGCCGTCTACATCTGCTCTCCCTCGGAGATCATGGTGGTCACCTCGTTCCAGGTCGACGTCGCCCAGGCCGAAGGACTGCTCAGCCTCTGTCTGCCGTTCCGGCACCTCAAAGAGCTGATCCCGAAACGTTCCTTCGACGAGTTCGTTCATCAGAAGACGTCGATGAATCTCCCGAAGGATGACAAGATCATCTTCCCGGAGACGATTCAGAGCGCTAAGGTGCCCCTGGGCGTGAGTCTGGGGCGAGCCGAACTCCTGTTCCAGGAGCTGCTCTCGCTCGAGGTCGGCGACACCATCCGACTGGATGCCGAAATCACCCAGCCGCTAAAAATCAAAGTCAACGATAAGACCAAATTCCTGGGGCAGCCCGGAATAAAAGACGGGCGAATGGCGACCAAGGTCATCAAGGTGCTCGAAGAAGGGGATGAAGACTACGATGAGTGATCACGGTCCGAGATCGGTCCAGTTCGGGCAGCTTGATGGAGGCGCGGGCGCGGTACCCAACCCTCACGGCATCGAACTGCTCAAGGACGTCTCGCTGGTCGTCCAGGCCGAACTGGGGAAAACCAAGCGGTTGGTCAAGGACATCCTTCGTCTGCAGGTCGGCTCGGTGCTCCAGTTGGAAAAAGAGGCTGGCGAGCCGGTCGACATCCTGGTCAACAACAAACCTATCGCCCGCGGCGAGGTTGTAGAGATCGACGGGCAGTACGGTGTCCGGATCACGGAGATCGTTCGATAATGTCCCAGGGGCGCGGCCCGGACTACTTGCCCGAAGGGTTCTACGGCGACCTCAGCATCCTACAGGACGTGCCTATGGTGCTCGAGGCCGAAATGGGACGGGCAAGCAAAAGTTTGAGAGACGTGTTGAGAATCGGTGAGGGCTCTGTCATCGATTTCGACAAAGAGGCGAACGAGCCGGTCGACTTGACCATCAACGGCAAGCTGATCGCTCGAGGGGAGATCGTCGAAATCGAAGGAAATTACGGAGTCCGAATTACGGAACTGATCTATTCCTGAGGTGGTGTAGCGTGAGAAGACAGAGGCGTCGCGGAAGGCTTTTCCTCCTGACATGCCTTGGCGTGGCGTGGCTGCAGGGCGGCGCGCTGGCTCAGCAGCCGTCGGGAACGCCGGTCGTCGCTACCTCGACTCCCACCGCCAAGGCCCCGCCTAAAGGAATGGCCTCGCCGAAGACGGGTTCCGCGAGCGGGACCGTCAAGGCCACTCCTTCCTCGGCAAGCGCCAGCGCCTCTCCCGCGCCCACAACTCCCACCCCTGCGGTGTCTCCCCTCATCCCCGGGAAGCTCGACTATTCGGCCGGGTCGGCTCGAGAGGTACAGGACTGGAAGCAGGCCGGGGCGGTCGGGCAGTCCACCTTCATGGACAAGCTGCGAACGATGACCTGGACCCTGGCGCTGATCTGTTTTCTGGTCTGGCTGGTCGGCAAGTTCGCCCCTAAAGGGACGCTGGAGAAGTTCGGACTGCCCACGGTAGAGTCCGGCAGCCTGATCGAGGTCCTCGAGAAGAAGCGAATGTCGCCTGGGCGAAGCATCCTGCTGCTGAGGGTTGGCCCCAAGGTCCTGGCCGTGGCAGCCACCGAGAGTGGCTACAGCACCCTCGCTGAGTTAGATGGCGAAGCGGTCAAAAAACATCTCGACGAACGGGCCGAGAAAGCGCCTCCCGAGACGACCCCGTCCGTACCCAGTGGCCCCTCGGGCGTGGCGAAGCACTATCTTTCTATCATTCCCGGACTAGGAGCAAAGAAATGAGACGACAGGCCACCCTCTGGAGCTTTGCTTTCCTGCTGCTGCTCTTTCTGGGTTTCGCGGGGCCGGCTTTAGCCCAGCAGGAGATCCCCCCTATCGAATTGCCTTCGATCACCATCAACGGCGCGCCTCAAGCCGAAAAGGCCGAGATCTCGACCTTCCTGCAGGTGATGTTCTTCATGAGCATCCTGAGCCTGGCGCCCTACATTCTGGTGATGAGCACCGCCTTCATCCGCATCGTGATCACGCTTTCGTTCCTGCGCACCGCGCTGGGGACGCAGCAGGTGCCTCCTACCCAGGTGCTGATGGGTCTGGCCCTGTTCTTGACCATGTTCGTGATGGCCCCGGTCGGAATCAAAGCCAACGAGACGGCGATTCAGCCGTATCTGGCGGGCAATATCAAGCAGGCGGAGTTTGTTACCAAGCTGCTGGCGCCGTCCCGCGAGTTTATGCTGCGCCAGACTCGCGGCCCGGACATCGAACTGTTCCTGGAGCTGTCGCACGTCAAGGTCAAGCCGAAGACGCCGGAAGACATTCCGCTGTACGTGGTGCTGCCGTCGTTCGTGCTCTCCGAGATCAAGACCGCCTTCCAGATCGGATTCTTGCTCTACCTACCGTTCCTGGTTATCGACATGATCGTCAGCTCGGTTTTGATGTCGATGGGTATGTTCATGCTCAGCCCGATGACCATTTCGCTGCCGTTCAAGCTGCTGATGTTCGTGCTCATCGACGGTTGGGAGCTGGTCATCAAAGGCGTGGTCAAGAGCTTTAATCCTATCGGGACAGGGACCGGCCCATGATGCCGCTGCCCTTTGCCCAGGAGATTTTTGACGCCATCTTCATGGGTATGATCCAGAAGACGCTCAAGATGATCCTGACCCTGTCGGCGCCGATGCTGATGGCCGCTATCATCACGGGTGTGGCCGTGGCGATGTTCCAGGCGGTGACCAAGGTCCAGGAGCAGACCTTGTCGTTTATTCCGAAGATCGTGGCGACGTTCATCGCTCTGGTCCTTTACATTCCCGGCGCCAAGGTCGAATGCGAGGCGTTTTTGATCGAGACGTTCGACTACATAGCTCAGATGCAAGTGGATGCGATCCTGAAATGATGAACCTGATGCTGCTGTTCGCTGACCTCAGTGAGGATTTCGTTCTCGAGATCTGCACGCGCGCCCTGATCCTGATCATGCTCCTGTCGGCGCCTATGCTGATGTCGGCGCTGGCGGTCGGTCTCTGTATCTCGATCATCCAGGCCACCACCCAGATCCAGGAGCAGACTCTGTCCTCCGTGCCCAAGATGGCCGTGACGTTCGTGACTCTGATCATCTGTGGCCCCTGGTGTATGGACATGATCGGCACCTATGCCCGAGAACTGTTCGAAGCCATCGCCACCACGGCGCCCACCAGGTGAACCGGTGAATCCGAACGACCTCCCGCCCATGCCGCAAGTCGGAAGCTTTTACAACGCTTTCGGAACTTGTCTGCTGGCCTTCGTTCGTATCGTGCTGATTTTCCGTCAGGCGCCGATTCTCGGTTCCAACCATATGAAGAACCAGGTCAAGATCGGCCTGGCCGCGCTGATGGCGCTGGTCGCCTTCCCCTCGCTGAAGATTCCGGACAACTTCCCCACCGAACCGAGAGCTTACATTCTGTGCATCCTGAGTCAGATCGGGGTGGGCCTGGCGATCGGCTTCGTCTCCTACCTGGTGATGGCAGCAGCCCAGTTCGGTGGAGAGATGATGGACATCCAGATGGGACTGTCCGCCGCAGCGACGATGGACCCGTCGACCGGCGGTACCTCGAAGCTGATCATGCGCCTGAACTTCTACTTCGCGATGCTGCTGTATCTGACCACCAACGGACATCACGAGTTCTTTCGCGCGCTTTACCATTCGTTCGACATCATTCCGGTGACCACGTTCAACGTCAACGGCGACCTGATCGAACTGTTTATCCGGCATACCGAGGACATCTTCATCATCGGCCTCCAGATCGCCGCGCCGCCGCTGGCGGCGCTGTTCATTACCCAGATCGCTATGGGGCTGGTGTCCAAGGTGGCGCCGCAGATGAACGTGTTCATGCTCAGTTTCCCGATGAACATCGGGGTCGGTATGATGATGCTCTCGGTCGGGCTGCCGGTGATCGAAGAGCTTCTGATCAACCAGTTCGACGTCAACATCCAGGAAACGTACCAGGTGATCAACATCTTGATGCAGCCGGCGGTGACTCCATCACCGACGCCGCCACCGATATGAAATGGGGGCTGGCATGCGAGGGACTTTAACAAACCCGTGCTATGATGGCGGGGCAGGGCCCCAAGGTTGGCTTTGCTATGGCATCCGTTCTTGCCGGGGAAAGGTTAGCAGTTGAGCGCCGATAGCGACAAAACAGAAGAAGCAAGCGAACACAAGCTTCAAGAAGAGCGCAAAAAGGGCAACGTGATGAAGAGCCAGGACGTCATCTCGACGCTTGGTATGATCGCCGCCTGCGGCGCTCTCTACGCCTCGGGTTCCATGGTGTACAACAACATCAAGAATTTCTGGCTCAAGACTTGGATGCGCATCGCGCACCCGAGCGATGTGACGGGGAACTCGTTCTTCTGGGAAACCATCGACGTCATCGGCGTGGTCGCCATCAGCCTGGCCCCTATGATGGTCGCCTGCTTCATCATGGGCATCGTGGCCAACGTCGCCCAGATCAAACTGCTCTTTACCACCGAACCGCTGAAGCCGTCGCTCAAGAAGATCAACCCGATCTCCGGCTTCAAGCAGATCTTCTCCATGAAGTCGATCGTCGAGCTAATCAAGCAGCTTCTGAAGCTCGCCATCGTGGGCTGGATCTGTTATTCGGCCATCAACGGCGAATTGGAAAAGTTCAGCCGCGCGCCGTCCTGGGACCTGATGGAGACGGTCGGCCTGGTGGGCGAACTGACGCTTCGTATCATCAAGAATGTGCTGCTCGGTATGGTCGTCATCATGGGCCTGGACTACGTCTTCCAGAAGAAGCAGTTCGCCAAGCAGATGAAGATGAGTCACAAGGACCTCAAGGACGAGTACAAGGAGACCGAGGGTAACCCTCACATCAAAGCCAAGATTCGGCAGAAGATGGCTCAGGGCGCTCAGGGCGGCATGATGCAAGAGGTTCCGAACTCGAACGCGGTGGTCACCAATCCGACTCACCTGGCGGTTGCCATCAAGTACAACAAGGAAGATTGCCCGGTTCCTACCGTGGTCGCCAAAGGCGAGCGCATGATCGCTCAAGCCATCAAGCTCAAGGCTGAAGACCACGAGGTGCCGGTAGTGGAAAACGTCGAACTGGCTCGGGCGCTCTTTGGCGCTTGCGAGGTCGGCCAGGCGATCCCCACCGAACTCTATAAGGCGGTGGCCGAGATTCTGGCCTACGTCTTGAAGCTCAAGAAGAAGAAAGAGATGCGCCGCCGAGCGGGTGGGCGCGGACAGCGATAAAAGATAAGAATGACCGATTTTCGTACAGCTCTGCGCCAGCGCATCCTCGTCACCGACGGGGCGCTCGGCACGCGTCTGCAGGCGCTCACGGGGAACACCCAGGCCTGCATCGACGGATTCAACCTCGACTCGGCCTACTCCGAGATCGTGAGCCTGGTTCACCGCTCCTACGTCGAGGCCGGCTCGGACATTATTTTTACCAACACCTACGGGGCGAACGCCGTCAAGCTGGACCGTTACGCCCGAAAGAGCCAGGTGTTGGCTATCAACGAAGAAGGCGCTCGTCTGGCTCGCAAAGCTGCGGGAGAGCAGGCGCTGGTGGCCGGCTCCATCGGCCCTTTAGAGTGGACGGGCGGAGGCGACGAGCGTTGCGAGGAGCGCTTCGTCGAGATCTTCCGCGAGCAGATCGAGGGGCTGGGCAACGGCGGCGTCGACCTGTTGATGTTCGAGACGTTCCAGGACCTGATCGAATCCCGGGCCGCCCTGACCGCCGCCCAGGATAAAGGGCTGCCGGTGGTGTTTTCCATTGGGGGCGTCACCAACGGGCGCACTTCGCTGGGAGTTGAGGCTGAAGAGTTAGCCTTGCTGGCGGCCTCGATGGGGGTCGATGCGGTGGGAGTGAACTGCCGGGGAACCTTCGACATCCTCGAATCGGTCTCGCGGGTCTCTCAGACTGTCTCGCTGCCGCTGATCGCCATGCCCAACGCGGGCTCGCCCGAGATCGATCGCGGCCGCGTCGCCTATCGTGCCGAACCTCATTTCTTCAAAGATTATGCCGAGCGGCTGATCGCTGCCGGCGTGCAGATCATCGGCGGCTGCTGCGGCACCGGACCCGAGCATATCCGGCAGATGGCGGCCGCGGCGGCCGGTCAGCCGCTGCCAGGACCGCGCTCGGTGTCCGACGTTCGCGTACTGACGCGGAAGAAAGTCGTGGAAACGGCCGCTCCGCCTCAGTCCGAGGTCGAGCAGGTGTTCCAGGAGGTGCCGTTTATCATCTCGGTCGAGATGCGCACCACCCGCACGGGCGACTTCAAAGGCTTTCTCGATGCTGGGCGGCGACTGGCCCGCCGCGGCGTGCACCTTTTCGACGTTCCGGACAACGCGGGGGCCAAAGTCAGCGTCGACCCCATGGTGTCGGCCTTCCGGCTTCAGGAAGAGACCCGTATCCCCACCATCATGCATCTTTCCGCCGCCTCGCGGAACCTGATCGCCATCCAGTCCTATCTGCTGGGCGCCTGGGAGACCGGGGTTCGCTCGGTGCTGGCGGTGACGGGGGACCATCCGAACGTGGGCGACCACGACAAGTACGCCTCGCGGGTCAACGATATCAAGAGTTCGGTGAACCTGCTGAAGCTGATCGGCGGGCTGAACGAGGGCCACCTTTTCAACAACACGCCCTGCCAGCGCACGGGTTTCTTCTGCGGCGCCGGCTTCAACCCGATGCGCAACCTGACGCCTCAGCTGAAGTGGCTAGAGAAGAAGATCGAGGCGGGCGCCAAGTTCCTCTACACCCAACCGCTGTACGCTTTAGAAGATGTCGAAGCCATGATGAAGGCGCTCAAGCCGTTTGGACTGCCTGTCCTGGTCGGTATCTTGCCGCTCTCTAGCCGCCGCAACGCCGAATTTTTCGCCGCAGGCAAGATCCCCGGGGTGATCATCCCGGACGAGATCCTGGCCCGCTATCAAGCGGTCGAGACGCCCGAGGCGGGTATCGAACTGGGCGTCGAGTTGGCTTCTCAATTTCTTTCCGATATCAGCGGAGCTGTCTCGGGCTGCTACCTGATCCCGCCCTTCACGGCGGACAAGTATCAGCGCATCGAAGAGATTTTGCTCCGATCCGGGGTTAATCGAACGGAGGTCGCGGTCTAGCTTATGAATGACCATCCTTTATTAAAGATCCTCAAGTTCTCCGATGTCGCTACCGCCATCGGACTGATCGGCGTGATTTTCATGCTGATCGTTCCGCTGCCGGCAGTGCTGCTGGACTTGCTGCTGGTGCTCAACATCGCGATGGCGGTGGTGATCCTGCTGATCTCGATCTACATCCAGGAACCGTTGCAGTTCTCCGTATTCCCAACGCTTTTGCTATGTTTTACGCTATTTAAGCTATCGCTCGACGTGTCTTCGACCCGTATGATCCTGCTCTACGGGAACTTGAAGGACCCTGTTTCGGGCGACCCGATCGGCGCCGGCCACCTTATCCCAGCCTTCGCCAAGGTTGTGGTAGGCGGCAACCTGGTTGTCGGTTTTATCATGTTCATCATCTTGATCATCATCCAGTTGATGGTGATCACGAACGGTGCGGAACGTATCGCTCAGGTGGCCGCCCGTTTCACCCTGGACGCGATGCCCGGTAAGCAGATGGCTATCGACGCCGACATGCACTCGGGCGTCATCGACGCCGACGAAGCGCGCCGCAAGCGTAAGATCGTCGAGCGCGAGTCGGACTTCTACGGTTCGATGGACGGTGCTGGTAAGTTCGTCAAAGGCGACAGTATGGCGTCGATCATCATTATGGTGATCAACATCGTGGGAGGGATGCTGATCGGCATCATCTACCACGGTATGACCGCCATGGACGCGATCAACACCTTCGCTATCTTGACCATCGGAAACGGACTGGTCACCACGGTTCCGGGCTTCCTGGTCTCGACCGCGATGGGTATGATCGTATCCCGCGCCGCTTCCGACTCGAACCTCGGTGACGACCTCGCCAAGCAGCTGACCGCGCGTCCCGACGTGCTGAAGCTGGCCGCCGGATTTATGATGCTGATCGGTGTGCTCGGTATCACCGGCCTGATGGCGTTCCCTCCCATCCCGTTTATGGGTCTGGGTATCTTCTTCTGGTTCTTCGGCGTGGTGCTGGGCAAGAAGGACGACGTCGGCGAGGATGTCGGCGACGCCCCGCCTGACGCGGGCGGCGCGCCTGGAGCGGCCGGCGCGGCGGGTGCCGCCGGAGCGCCTGGCGGAGCCGCCGGTGGCGGAGCGGGCGACAAGAAGCCCGAGAGCGTCGTGCAGCTCATGCAGGTCGACGCCATCTCGCTGGAGGTGGGTCGCGGACTGCTCTCGCTGGTGGACCCTCGTGAAGGCGCCAAGCTGCTCGAGCGTGTGACCTCGATCCGTCGTCACGTAGCGATGGAGCTCGGTATCGTGGTTCCCGGCGTGCGTTTCCGCGACAACCTGCAGCTCAAGCCGAACACCTATGTGATCAAGATCAAGGAGATCGAGGTCGCCCAGGGCGAGGTTCAGGTCAACCAGTTCCTGGCCATCGGTCCTGAGGACAAGCTCAAGAATCTGCGCGGTATCAAAACCGTCGACCCGACCTACGGAATGCCCGGCGTGTGGATTTCGCCCGAGCAGCGCGGCGATGCCGAGCGCTACGGCTGTATGATCTTCGACCCGGTGTCGGTGGTCGCCACTCAGCTGACCGAGGTAGTGCGCTCGCACGCCTCCGAGCTGTTGGGCCGCCAGGAAGTCCAGGCGCTGATCGATACCATCAAGAAAACTCACCCCGCCGTCGTCAAGGAGCTGATTCCCGACGCTCTGCAGCTTGGTGAGGTTCAGAAGGTGTTGCAGAACCTGGTCAAAGAGCGCGTCTCTATTCGCGACCTGGTCTCTATCCTGGAAACTCTGGCCGACAACGTGCATATGACCAAAGACCCGGAGATGCTCACCGAGTTTGCTCGTGTGGCGCTGTCTCGCTCGATCTGTAAGGAGTACCAGAACAACGAGGGCACCATCAACGTGATCACCCTCGACCCCGGTATCGAGCAGACCATCCAGGCCTCGATCCAGAGAACCGAGCAGGGCTCGTTCCTGACCATCGACCCGATGGTTGGCCAGGAGATTCTGCAAGCTATCTCGGCCCAGGTCGACGCCCTCTCCGAGAAGGGTCTGCAGCCGATTCTGCTGACCTCTCCGCCTATCCGTCCGGCGCTGCGCAAGCTGACCGAGCGCTCCTTCCCGACGCTGGTGCTGCTGAGCTGGAACGAAATTGCCCCGAAGGTGAACGTCAACTCCGTAGCTATGGTGATGATGTAAGCTTCCCTGACCCGGGCTCTTTGCCCACTCTGCGCAAAGCGAAGGAGAACCCATGAAATCCCATCTTCCCCGCGCCCTTCAAGAGGGCGACGTCGTCTCTGCCCAGCGGGCGGAGGAGCTGCTCGCGCAGGTCGGGCGAACGCTCGAAGGTCACATGATTCCGATGCAGGTGCGGGTCGGCCGAGCGCTGGACACCAACTTCGTCGAATGGCGGGGCGAGGGGATCCACGTTTACACGCCGGACGGCGAGAAGCGTTTTGACTGCGTCGGTGGGGGAGGGGTCTTCGGCCTGGGCTTTGCTCATCCCGAGGTCGTCGAAGCTGTCTGCGCTCAGGCTCGCCGTGGCGGGCTGGCCACCCGGGCCGGGCTGGTTCCGAATCAGGCCGAGCTGGCCGAGAAGCTGCTGGCCATCGCTCCGGACAATCTCGAGTACGCCTTTTTTGCTAACAGCGGGACCGAATCGCTGGAGTGCGCCATCAAGTTGGCCCGTATCACCACTGGCCGAAGCAAGCTGATCGGCACCTATCTGGGCTACCACGGCATGTCGATCGGGACCATCTCGCTTTCTGGGATCGGAGTGTGGAGGGACGGGATCGGTCCTTACCTCGAAGGGACCGAACTGGTTCATCACGGCGACCTGGCCGGGTTAGCCGAGGTGCTCGATGAGGATACAGCAGCCGTTGTTCTCGAGCCGATCCAGTGGGCTTCGGGCTGCAAGGTGGTGGCTCGGGAGTACTTCACCGAAGTGGCCAGGATGTGCAAAGAGAAGGGCGCTCTGCTGATTCTTGATGAGGTGCAGACGGGGCTCGGCCGGGCCGGCTATAAGTTTGCTCTCGAGCACTGGAATGTCCAGCCGGATATCTTGTGTGTCGGCAAGGTGCTCTCGGGCGGGATGATCCCGATCTCGGCCGTGCTCTACACGGCGAAGGTGCAGGCGGCCGAAGCCAACCGGTCGCTGTTCAACAACTCTAGCTTTGGCGGAAATCCGATCGCCTGCGCGGCGGCGGTGACGACTTTGAATCTGCTCGAGGACCGCTACTTCGACCGTGCTCGAATTCTGGGCGATCAGCTGGCCGACGGTTTCGACCGCTTGCTGGTCGAGTTCCCGGACATGCTGGCCGGCTACCACGGCCTGGGGCTGATGCGCTGCCTGGATTTCCTGGCCCCGATGGCGGGCTACATCTTCAGCAGTCGCCTGGCTACCCGGCACGGGATCCAGGTGGCCTCGATGGGACACATGCCGAATCTTGTCCGCGTCTCGCCGCCCTTCATCTGCACCGATGAGGACATGGTCTATCTGATCGATTCGATGCACGCTTGCCTGCAAGAGCTTCGCGAGATGGGACCGCAAGGGATCCAGAGCGAGCTCGAAGGCCTGATCGCAGCGGTCAATCAGGCCAACGCGCCGCCCGCCGAGGCGGTCCAGCCAGAAGAGGTCGCCGCGTCGTGAAGCCGCGTTTGGGCATGTCTCCCCAGGAGTTGGTAGCGACTTTCAACCAGATGTACCTGCAAAGCTGGGGCGAGGTCTCGGAGAAGCTTCGCTGGGATCTCGCCAAGCAGCAGCAGGGCGAGAGCGACCTCGGACCGTTTCTCTTGGAGTTGATGGAGGCGGTGGTCAACGCGGCTCGCGACAGCACCGTCATGACTATTTACGAGAACAACGAGCGGCTGGCTCAGGAGTTGGAAGCGTGCGGGGTCGAGCTGCCCGGTCGACGACGTTAACAAAAAGTTAACAAATTACCGCTTTCCCGTCTCACCAACAGCATGGGATAATCAAGTTCGAGAGATAGATAGCTGGAGGATTCTGTATATGGCGCTTTTAGGATTGCTTGGACTCGGTGGTGGTGGCGGAGGAATGAACCCCTTCATTACGCCTAATGCAACAAACCAGGCTTCGATTCTTCAGCAGCAGCTGAGTGACATCCAGCAGGCGAAGACGATCCACACCCAGGTCGCCGCCGAGGCCAAAAAGGCGCAGACCCAGCGCTGGCAGATCATGGCCGAGCTGCAGACCAAGATCCACCAGATCACCTCCGAGGTGACGGTGAACAAAGCGAAGATGGCTGACAAAGCTTTCAACGCTATGAAGCAGTACATCTCTCAGTAGTTCATCCGCTTCTGAAGAGCAAGAAAGGAGCCTGGCAACAGGCTTCTTTTCTTTCTTGCGGAAATTTAACACATGACCTGAGACAACTTCTCCCGTCATGCTCTAAGATGACCAGACCTATTCAAATGTGAGGCGAAGCATGAATCCTCTTGGCGGTACCAACAACACCCTGAGCACCAGTCTGGCGAAAAAGGCGGCTGACGACGCTCGCCTTTTGGCCAAGGACACTTCGAAGGGCCAGGTCTCGACCGCGACCACGGTAGGACGCGCTGTCAACCAGACCACGCAGGATCTCAAGCAGACCACTCTCGAGGCGCCTCGGGAGAAAGTCACCCTGAGCACCCCTCAGGCCGAAAGCAAACCTCAGACCGAAGCCAAAGGCCAGGTCGGAGCCGGCGTGCAGGAGACCGCACGGGGCAACGAGGCGAACGGCGCCGGAGCCGCTTCCGGTCCCGAGAGCAAGCCCGCCGATAGCAAGTCGGCCGAGGCGCTCATGACCTTCACCGAGACGCTGCTGGGCTTGGATGACAAGCAAGAAGTCCAGAACATTCTCACCCAGGCCGCCTCTGTCGACACCAGCAAGCTGCCGGGCGGAGAGGGCGGTCAGGGCCAGGAAGTGGCTATGGCTGCGACCGCTCTGCGCGCCGCTGTCGCCAAGCTCCAGGCCAAGATGCCGGGAGCGACCGCCGAGCAGATCCGTGAGGCCGCAAAGACGGACCCCGAAATCGCCAAGTGGGCTGCTGTCGCCGACTCGGCGAACAACTTCTTGACCGAGATCAAAGCCGAAGGCGGTGCAGCTCAGGCTCCCGGGCAGGCGGTTGCCGATCCCGGAGCAGCAGCCGCCGGGGCCGCCGGCGCTGCTGGCGCAGCACCTCAAGGAGCGCAGGGCGCTGGAAATCCGATGATGGATAACCCGTTCCGGCTGAACCCGGAGCAGCAGGCTCAGATGTTCGCCGATAACGTGAAGACCCAGCAAGCGATCCTCAACATCTATCAGCAGATGTGGGCCGAGATGTCCAAGGCCCGCGCACAGCGCCACCAGCTGATGATGGAGACGGCCAACACGGTGAACCAGATGATGATGGAGAGCCACGTGAACCGGATGAAGACCTCGGACAGCCACCGCAGGGCCGTGATGTCGGTCATTCTCGAGAACTACAAATAGGCTCGAGGGCCCAGAGAAGGAAAAAAGCCTCCCGACGGGAGGCTTTTTTCTTTCTGGGGACCGGTGAGCTTAGCTCATCGCCGAGGATTCGCGATACAGCTGCTCGACACGCTTGTAGTTGGCTCGGTTCAGCTGGGCGGCTTCGTTGAGCAGGTCGTTGCCCTGACGGCAGAGTTCGAGCCCTTCTTCCAGATGCTCGACGTCGGGGTCGTCAGGGAACTGAGCCAGACGCGCGACGCCGTCGTTCCAGTAGGTGATGCCAGAGAAGCCCAGCTCGAGCTCTTCTCGGATCTCGTCGATGATCTCTGGCGGGATCGGCATGCTCTTGATGAACTCTTCCCGCTCGGCCAGTCGTTCCGCCAACTGCTCGATGTAGTCCGCGAACTGATCGAGGTCCCATTCGCCAGCGGCGACGTGCTGGCACGCTTCGGTCACCTCGCTGAGGTGCTGGTCGATCGGTTCGGGCTGATCGGGCTCGGGCTGTAAAAATCGAGGGTGGGGGGGATGGCCTGCCATGACAATACTCCGCTAAAGATCAGGATTCTCTCCTCTCCTTAGGGCCTCGAGGTCTAATACCCTGCTGGGCCGATCCCTAGAGAGCGCATCAGCGCCTCGTCGATCTCTTGAAACTGCTTTTCGCTTTCGAGGGCTTCGTCGAGCGCTTTGTTCCATCGGCGGTCGGCTCGTTCGAAGCAGCGGCGACTCAATTCGAGAGAGGCCTCGTCCCCGCTTTCGGACCAGTGGAGCGTCTCGTCGATCCCTTCCAGGTAGGCGTCGAGGCAGTCGGCCACCGCATTGTAGTAGCCCGACGACATCTGATAGGTCTCTTCGGCGAGATTCTCGGGAAGCGACTGCTCGAGAAGCCCTTCGAACTTCTCGGCCAGATTCAAGTAGCGGCGTCGAAATTCGGCCTCGTTGATATCGCGGCAGCGATAAAGAAGCACATTGTCCTTATGCCACTGCGATAGTCCGGGATGAGGGCCAGCTTCGACCATTTTTGCTCGATAGGACTCGAGATCCATAAAAAGAGGTTCCGAGGTAAAGGCACATTCCCTTCGGCCGATGTATTTTGAGAGTAGGCCCTACTTTGGGATGCCCGCCCCGCTTGGCTCCAGTGCTGGAGCGGTTCCCGCCATTAGGCGACCCCTGGCCCGTCCGGGAAGGTACCGGATAAATTTTCCGAGCGACGAGGATATCGGGAGTTCCAGAAGAAGGCCTTGAGACGTTATTGAGAATATTATTCAACTTCGCCGCTTGGGCGGAGAGTTTTTTGTGAGGACCTTGATGAATTGTAAGAATCTCTTTTTGGGTTTTGTGATGTGCGCAGCTCTATTCTCAAACGCCGCATTTGCTGAAACCGTATACTCCGTCAGAGAGGGCGACACGCTGGAGGGGATCGCAAGAACCCACCAGACGACGGCCGCCAAGATTCAAGAACTGAATCCCCACCTGGCCAAGAAGGGGTTCGCCCCCGGTCTGGTGCTGCTTCTGCCGGATAATCTCGCTGCCGAGATCGCTCGCCAGCAGGGTCGGGTGACCGACCCCGTGGTCGTTGCAGGCGTTCTGCACGACCCCCCCATGGCTTCGGAAGTCCCTGTTACGGCAGGTCAGAAAGCCAAATTCGAGGATCTCCGGCGCCGCCAGAGCATGTCCTCGCGCCGAGGTATGATGGTTCGGGACCTGTCCCACACCGCTAAGAGCTACATCGGCACCCCCTATGCGATGGGCGGCACCAGCCGTAGCGCCATCGACTGCTCGGGCTTCACCATGAAAGTGTTCGCTTCTCACGGCATCGCTCTTCCGCGAACCGCCGACGTGCAGTACAATGTAGGCAAGAAGGTGCCTCGTGGTCAGGAAATGCCTGGCGACCTGGTGTTCTTCGAGACCTACCTTCCCGGTCCGTCTCACGTGGGGATCTATCTGGGTAACGGCCAGTTCATCCACGCGAGCTCGTCTCGAGGGGTAACTATCACTCCATTGAACGGCTCTTATTTCGGACCGCGGTATCTAGGAGCCAAAAGGGTCTTTTAGTTGACTGAACTTAAAAGCTCGGTGTCTCCGGCTCGCGAGGATCGCCTGATGGCGGCCCTCGCTTATCCATTTTGGTTCGCCGTCTTTCCCCTGGTTTATGTGGCTCCGGATAAGCGGAAGGATCCGTTTCTTCGCTTCCACGCCTACCAGGGCGCGGCCTTGGGAATCTTCGGCATCGTCGGCCTCTCTTTGATGCGGGCGGTGCTGGGATTCTTTTTTCGTTGGTTGATCATCTTTGATGTGCTCCTGTATCCTCTGCTTCGCTTCGGCGAGTGGGCGGTCTTCGGCCTGATGGCTTACGGTGCGTTGATGGCTTGGACCGGTCGCAAGGCCACCATTCCTTATCTCAGTTCTGCCGTTCACGGGCTTTTTGCCGAAGAGCAAGAAAAAGATGCTCCAGCCGATTGACGGCATTCAGGCCTTGTGTTATCTTCAGGCCTGCCCCACGCGGACGTGGCGGAATTGGTAGACGCGCAAGATTCAGGTTCTTGTGAGCGCAAGCTTGTGGAGGTTCGAGTCCTCTCGTCCGCACCAAAAAAGCCCTCTGAATTTCAGAGGGCTTTTTCTTTCCCCCGGGGCCCTGGTTCGTTAGTCTCCTTCGCTCGCTGTAACAAACTGTTCACACCAGGGCGGCCATATTTTGGCCCCGCGACCAGCGGGCTTAGTTACCTTGAAGGCAAGACAGACAGACCTTCAGGAGTGTGACCGCTATGAATCCCAAGTATTCCGCCCGCCTCGTCCCCGAACTCGAAGTCGGCCTGCGCGACTCCGGGCTTCTGACCTCTCTGGTGACCCTGGACTCGCCCCGCTTTTCCGCCTATCTCAAGAAGCCGGCGAACTTGCTGCACGACGGTTGGACCTTCGTCGAGGGGCAGGGGGAAGGGGCGTTCTATCGCCTGGGGGCCGAGGACGGCGCTCGCCAGGAGTTGACCATCTGTCGGGCCACTCGTCAGGCCGTGTTGACCACCTATCAGCCTCGCCTCGGGCGCCAGCAGCGCATGGTCTACAGTTTGCTGGGTAAGGACGTCCTGGAGAACGTCGTAGAGCACGACCTGGGAAGCTACACGACGCAGCACGCGTTCCTCTTCCTGACCCGCCGCGAAGGACGTCTGAGCCGCCTGGCTTCCTCTCTACCGGGGATCCGGAGAAAGGGGGGAGCCTGCCGGACTCTCCCGAAGGGCCCGTCCTTATCATTCGGACGCGAGAAAAGGGAGAATGCACATGGCGGCAGACGCGGATATCGGACTCTACGGCCTGGCCGTGATGGGCCAGAACCTGGTCCTGAACATGAACGACCACGGTTTCAAGGTCGCGGTCAGCAACCGTAGCAGTGAGAAAGTCGACCTGTTCCTCGAGAACGAGGCCAAGGGGACGAACATTGTCGGGTTCCACGACCTGGCCGACCTTTGCGCTTCGCTCAAGCGACCTCGCAAGGTCATGCTGCTAGTGATGGCGGGAGCTCCGGTCGATTCGACCATCGAGCAACTGCTGCCGCATCTCGAAGAGGGCGATATCATTATCGACGGCGGAAACTCGAACTACGTCGACACCAATCGCCGCTACAAAGAGCTCAAGGCCAAAGGGATCCGTTTTGTGGGCTGCGGCGTCTCTGGCGGCGAAGAGGGCGCCCGACGCGGCCCCTCGCTGATGCCCGGCGGCGATCCCGAAGCGTGGCCTCACATCAAGGATATCTTCCAGGCCGTGGCTGCTAAGACCAAGGACGGCGAGGCCTGCTGCGACTGGGTGGGTGAAGAGGGCGCCGGGCATTTCGTCAAGATGGTCCACAACGGGATCGAGTACGGCGACATGCAGCTGCTCTGCGAAGGCTACGACCTGCTGACCCACGGTCTCGGAATGAGCGCCGACGAGATCGCCGAGACGTTCGAGAAATGGAACTCGGGCGTGATGGATTCGTATCTCGTCGAGATCACCCGCAACATCCTCAGGTACAAGGATGAAGACGGAGCCCCTATGGTCGAGAAGATCCGCGACACCGCCGGCCAGAAGGGGACCGGCAAGTGGACCGCTGTCTCGGCTCTGGATCAGGGGATCCCCCTGACCCTGATCGGGGAGGCTGTCTTCTCGCGCTTCCTGTCCTCTCTCAAAGAAGAGCGAGTCGAGGCCTCGAAGAAGCTGGGTGGCGGGGTGGATAAGTTCCCGGTCGAGCGCGCCGCCTTCGTCGACGCTCTCGAGCAGGCGCTCTACGCCGCGAAGATCATCTCTTACACCCAGGGCTACATGCTTTTCCGGGCTGCGGCCAAGAACTTTGGCTGGAACCTGAACTACGGCGGTATTGCGCTGATGTGGCGCGAAGGCTGCATTATCCGGTCCCGCTTCCTGGGCGACATCAAGGCGGCCTTCGAGAAGGAGCCGGAGCTGGAGAACCTGCTTTTTGCTCCCTTCTTCAAGGACGCCATCGCCAAGGCGCTACCCGGCTGGCGTACCGTGGTCGCCGAGGCGGCTCGGGGCGGGGTGGCAATCCCCGCTCTCTCCTCGGCGCTGGCCTTCTATGACGGCTACCGCCGCGAGACCCTGCCGGCCAACCTACTGCAAGCTCAGCGCGACTACTTCGGGGCGCATACCTACGAGCGACTCGACCGCGACAAGGGCAAGTTCTTCCACACCGACTGGACCGGTGAGGGCGGACGCGTCACCTCGGGCGCCTATAACGCCTAGGGCTCTGTCAAGCTTAAATTTAGGGATAATGATGGGGAGGCGCGATTCTGAGGAAGTTATTCTGAAGGCGCATACCGAGCTGTACGTAACTGAAGAATAACAATGTCAGAATCGATGGATCTCCGTCAGGATCCCTGAATTTAAGTTTGACGGAGCACTAGGTTATGCGGAAGCTCGGCGAGACGGAGAGCAGGAAGCTCTCTGCTTCTCTCCGGGCCGCCTCGGGTCCGCTCAGGCGGAAGGTCAGAGGCGGGACGGTGGCCGTGATGGCGGCCTCTTCCAGAAGGGAATCGTCTTCGACCAGGGCCTGGCAGCGATTCTCCTCCTGGGGCTCCCCCTCGGCAGCGAAAAACGAGATCACGAGAAGCGGCTGCTCCCTTTGCGGGGTCAGCCGCTTCGTTGCTTCCAGGCCGGCGGCGCTGCCCACCAGGGCGACCCTGAGTGGGGTTTCGGGAGGATCCAGCTGCTCCGGGCTTTGGCGAGCCGAAAGGCCCAGAAACAACGCCCCGCTGAGCGCGGTTTGAGGGTCCGGGTCGTAAAGGCCCAGGGGAGGGTGGTCGGCCAGGCAGCAGGCTCGACCCAGGGTAAGAGTGGTTGAAGTGGCCCCGAACAGGGCGCAATGAGGAAGAATCGGCATGATCTTAGGCTATTCTTTCCCAATCACCAGGAGTTTTTCTTGCCTAAAGAGGATTATGCTGCCAACGTTTAGCGACAAGAAGAGGTAGTAGGGTATGAGCGCAGCGGCCGAGCCCGTTCATTTTGAGGAACTTAGTTCCGTCGTAGTCAGGTTCTCCGGCGACTCCGGAGACGGAATGCAGTTGACGGGAACCCAGTTCACCAACGCTTCGGCGATCGCGGGGAACGACATCTCCACCTTCCCCGACTTTCCCGCAGAGATCCGCGCCCCAGCCGGAACTCTGGCCGGAGTCTCGGGCTTCCAGGTGAATCTGTCCTCGCACGAGGTGTTTACCCCGGGCGACACGACCGACGTCCTGGTGGCCATGAACCCGGCGGCGCTGGCGGCCAATCTCGATGACCTCAAGGATGACTGTATCCTGATCATCAACTCCGACGCTTTCACCAAGCCGAACCTGAAAAAGGCGGGCTTTGCGGAAAATCCGCTGGAGAACGGAAGCCTGGAGAAGTTCCGACTGTTCTCGATCGGGCTGACCACGCTCAACCGTCTCGCTCTTGAGGGGATCGAGGGGCTGACTCAAAAGGACATCGACCGCACCAAGAACTTCTTCGCTCTGGGTCTGGTCTGCTGGATGTACGACCGCCCCGAGCAGCCCACCCTGGACTGGATCAACGCCAAGTTTGGTCGTAAGCCGGTTCTGGTCGAGGCCAACACCAAGGCGTTCCACGCCGGGCTACATTACGGCGAGACCACCGAGACGTTCCAGTTGCGCTACCGCATTGCTGCGGCGGTCCAGGAGCCCGGGATCTATCGCAAGATGACGGGCAACGAGGCGCTGGCGCTGGGTCTGGTCACGGCCGCGAAACTCGCCGGCAAGCCGCTGTTCTATGGCACCTACCCGATCACGCCGGCTTCCGACATCTTGCATACTCTGGCCGGTCTCAAGCATTTCGACGTGCGCACCTTCCAGGCCGAGGACGAGATTGCGGCGATGGGCGCCACCGTGGGGGCCGCTTTCGGCGGCGCTTTCGCGGTGACGGCCTCGAGCGGACCTGGAATCGCCTTGAAGAGCGAGGCGCTGAACCTTGGTCTGGTGCTCGAACTTCCGATGGTGCTGATCGATGTGCAGCGCGGCGGGCCTAGCACGGGGCTGCCGACCAAGACCGAGCAGTCCGACTTGCTCATGGCGCTGTACGGGCGTAACGGCGAAGCGCCGCTTCCGGTGCTGGCTGCCTGCACTCCGTCGGACTGCTTTGACCTGGCCGTCGAGGCGTTCCGTTTCGCGGTGCGCGCTTCCACTCCGGTCATCTTGCTCTCTGACGGCTACCTGGGCAACTCTTCCGAGCCGTGGCGCGTCCCCGACCCTGACCAGATGGCGCCTATCGAGGTCAAGCATCCGGTCAAGGAAGAGGGCGTAGAGTTCCTACCGTTCGCTCGCGATCCCGAAACGATGGGCCGTCCCTGGGCGCTGCCCGGTACGCCCGGACTGGAGCACCGCGTGGGCGGTTTGGCCAAGGCGCCGCTGACCGGCAACGTCTCTTATAAGCCAGAGCATCACGCGCAGATGGTGGCCGACCGTCAGGCCAAAGTGGATAAGTTGGCGGACATCATTCCGCCTCAGGAAGTCTACGGGGACGAATCGGGCGAGCTTCTCGTCGTGGGCTGGGGTAGCACTTACGGTGCGATCCGGGCCGCCGTCGGAAGAGCCCGGGCTGAAGGGCTCTCGGTCTCTTCCACTCACCTGCGCTACATCATGCCGCTGCCCGCCAACTTCGAGGAGGTGCTGTCGCGTTACGACCGCGTAATTATCCCCGAGATGAACGGTGGTCAGCTTTCCATGTACTTGCGTGGCAAGTTCGGCAAGCCGTTCGAGAGCCTGACCCAGGTCACCGGACGCCCCTTCAAAATCGACACCATCCATAAGGCCATTCGACAGGCCCTGGGTAAGGAGAGCTAGAGAACGCTATGAGCACAACCGCCAAACTCACCCGTAAGGACTTTTCTTCCGATCAGGAAGTGCGCTGGTGCCCTGGCTGCGGCGACTACGCCATCCTGGCCCAGATGCAGAAGATTCTGCCGGAACTCGAGATTCCCAAAGAGAACATCGTGTTTGTCTCGGGGATCGGCTGTTCTAGCCGCTTCCCGTACTACATGAACACCTACGGGATCCATTCCATCCACGGGCGCGCGCCGACTCTGGCCAGCGGCCTGAAGTTGGCCAATCCCGACCTCAAGGTGTTTGTGATTACCGGGGACGGCGACGCCATGTCGATCGGCGGAAACCACCTGCTGCACGTTCTGCGTCGCAACATGGACGTCACGGTCGTACTGTTCAATAACCGCATCTACGGACTGACCAAGGGCCAGTTCTCGCCCACCTCGCTGACCGGAGCGGTGACCAAGTCGTCGCCGATGGGCTCGATCGAGCAGCCGCTGAATCCGCTTTCCGTGGCGCTGGCCGCCGAAGCGTCCTTCGTCGCCCGCTCTATCGATGTCGAGACCAAGCATCTCCAGGAAACCCTCTCGGCCGCGGCTCGCCATAAAGGCGCGGCTTTCGTCGAGGTGCTGCAGAACTGCAACATCTTCAATGACGGCGCCTGGCACCATGTGACCAAGGACGATGACAAAGAGGACCGTCTGCTCCGCCTGGAGGCCGGCCAGCCTCTACGCTTTGGTGTAAGTGGACAGAAAGAGCTTCGGGTCAGAGGGCTCGCGCTCGAAGTGGCCGAGGCCGGTAGCGACAGCGGTGAAGCTGTGGTTCACGACCCCACGGAGGCCAGCGGTGCGATGGCGTATGCTCTTTCCCGGATGACCTTCCCGGAATTCCCCGTGCCGATCGGTGTGTTCCGTCAGATCTCGGCTCAGACCTATGATCAGGGGATGGCCAGCCAGATCAAGCACGCGCAAGAGAAGAAGGGGAAGGGCGATCTGCTCAACCTGTACCTGTCTTCGGAGATCTGGAAGGTTGGTGGCGACGGTAAGGCTTCCAGCGATATGGAGACCTTGAAGAGCGACGTTAGGATGAGCTAGGGTTCGGCGCGGCGGGCGCCTGGCCCATTGCGCTGACCAGTTCGGCCGGTGGCTGGAGACTCGATTCGAGAAACTCGTCGAGCTTCTCCAGCCATCCCACGACGTCTTGACTGAGGCGGTCGCAAGCCAGGGAGAACACCACGGCGGCGGCCGCTTCTTGATATTCCTCGGTGTCGATCAGCAGGCGTACGCGCGCCAGATGCGCTTCTTCGAAGCCGGGGTCGATGTCGATGGCGCTGTTGATAGCGCGCAAGGCCAGTTCCGTCTTCTTGAGCCGCTGGTAGCAGAGCGCCAGGTCCATCCAGACTTCCAGCAGGCTGGAGTCGGTACGCAGCAGCTTCTGCAGCTGTACCACGGCCAGAGAGTCTTTGCCGGTGGCGCTGTACGCGCGGGCCAGATTGACCAGATGGCGCCAGTCGTCGGGATGGACTCGCTGCAGTTGACGGTAAAAGTCAATCAGCTGTCGGGATTCGTCTGGTAGGGGGTAGAACTCGTAGACCTTGGCGTTCAGCTCGGCGTTGAACGGGTCGCCCGAAAGTCCGTCCCTGACGTTATGTAACTCTTGCTCGTCCAATCCCAGTCCTGTCGTGGCGCGGCTTTCGCTAAGCGATAAACCCTGTCCTGCGGTATGCCTTTTGGGCGGTAGCAGCGTTCCCGCCATGTCGGCAGGTCCCTCCTTGAAGTCGGAGTTCCCTTGCGAGAAAGCCGCCGGAACGGGCGCTTCGGGAGAGCAGAGAAAATTCTGTGAGAGGGCCTTGATCCCGCTAAAGGCTTGTGTTAGCTTACCTGGGCGCGGGTCGTTAGCTCAGTTGGTAGAGCAGTTGACTCTTAATCAATTGGTCGCAGGTTCGAATCCTGCACGACCCACCACGCCAGAGCCCTCGAGACATCGGGGGCTCTCTTTGTATGTCTCGTGGGCGAGGGGCGGGCTATCGGTCGCATAGACCTGTAGGGTAAAAAAGTACTGCTCCTGGTGTCTGAGATTTCCCAGATTGGGAAGAAGACTCATGCGTTACTTTTAGCCGAGGCTTTGGGGAGTCCATGGGGAAAAAATCGGCTTTGACCTTGAGTAAGGTCGAAGACACTTACCAGATCGCGCATCGAGGCTACCCGCGGGGCGGCCTGCTGCGATTTCACGCCGCGCTTGGCATCGGCGCCGTCTTGATGTGCGTTCCGCTCACGGTCGAGATCCACACTTCGGCAGCTCAGGCCTACTTCGCCTCGACAGCGATCCTGATCGCCTACGCTGTCCTTGGCTATCTGGTCCACATTCCGTTTTGCGCGCTGGGTGGGCGGCTGAGTTTTTGCCCCAAGGACGAGAACATCACCTACTCCCGGAGCATGCTGGGGACGGACACCCAGGCTCTGCGAGAGATCCCCTGGGAGGGGACTCTGGAGGCCGAAGTCGAGGAAGTCGGGCTGAAGGTCCCAGGCCTTCCGTTGTGTTTCTACAGGGTCAAGGTCATCACGGACTTCATGACCTATCACGTGGCGACTTTTGGTCCGGGTCTGAAGTCGACGGCCGAAGATATGGCCAAGGCCGTCAAGCAGGCGCGCTACGGTCGTCCCAAGCGGGGGGTCGACATCGAGGCCCTTACGGCAAGCGCGAGTTCTTCCGGACGAAATCGAGCAATCCCTTAACTCCCGACTTCTTCTCGATCTCCAGGCAGCGCCGCAGCCCCTCGCTGTAGTCGGGGTCGCGCAAGGAGAGCATACCGCTCATCATGGAGTGGTAGCCCTTGGACTGAGCGTACTTGTAGCCGACCCAGGTGGCGAACCCCTCCTTGAGCATGCGGTCCTGTTGAGGGCAGTGCCGACTTTGCCAGGCGTGGGTGAATTCGTGGGCCAGAGTCGGCCCCAGGTCGTAGGCCGAATGCCCGGTGAGCACATAGATCATCTCGGGGTTATACGGCCGATAGAAGGCGTGCGGACGCATACTGCGTCCCGATCCTTCCACGAATTTGGTTTCCATCTCGTCCGAGAGCACCAGGCGAACCGGGGGCAGGCTGTCGACTTTGAGTCCGGTCAACCCCTCGACGAAGCGCTGCACCTCTTTGTAGAGTCCGTCGATCTCGGCCGGAGTATCGATAGCGACCTTCTTGCACTCGGGGCAGATGGAACGGCCGTCCGCTTCCGGCTTGGCGTTGCTCGGCCCCGCGCAGACATCGCAGGCCGGCTTCGATTCTCGGCAGACATCGCAGACCGGGTGCTTCACGTTCCGCGCTTCCGTATAGCTGATGGTGGTCAGCGGGAAAGGGGGGTTGGTCTTGCGGCAGAGCCAGCACTCTTCGGCCAGGGCGGCGTGGCAGAGCAGCAGTACGAACAGCGTGGTCAGCGAGACGGTCCTCATGGGGACGCCTTCGCCGTTTTTCAGGCGATCCCCGGCCAGGTCCCCGGCCAAAAGGGGCCAGAAAGCGAACCGCTGTTTGCTTTTCGTTCGCTCCTTTCAGTATAATAGAAGAGCTTGATTATGTGCCCTAACGGATCCCCTCGGGGGAGTCAGCTCCAGGACGTGCGGAGTAAAGCGCGTCGATGAAGAACATCCGCCCCACCCGGGCGCTGGAAGAGCGGGCTCACGTCTCCACTCTCGCCCTGGGTTTGCACATCGTGTTTATCTTCGCCGCGCTCTCGGCGTTGCTGCTGGTCAATTTCTGGCCGGACAAGATCTCGCTCGAAGAGGGGCAGGTTTCGCCCAAGAGCATCATGGCCGAGCGAAAGGTCGAGATTCTCAACGAGAAAGCGACCGATGAGGCCCGACGTCGCGCCGCCGTAGCGGTGGGAGAGCTTTACACCTTCGACCCCGATGCCGTTCAGGTGGGCTCGACCCGCATCGAAAACACCTTTCTGCTGCTAGACAAGGCCCGCCCCATCAAAGGCAAGACCCTGTCTACGGAAGAGCGGAACCAGCTGGCAAGCCAGCTTCCGATCACCCTCTCGGCCGCTGACGTCAGTACCCTGCTGTCCTTGAATCCCGACGCTCGCTTCTTGCTACAGAACGGGGTCCTGGACATCTACTACACCTTGATGGACGACGCCATCACCGAAGCCAAGCTCGCCGATGTCAAAGAGCGTACGGCACGCCTGGTGCGGGACCAGCTCAAGAATTCGGACGCGGCGACTCAGGCGACTCTCGTTCGCCTGATCAACGAAGCGGTCCAGGTCAATCAGCTTTACTCACCCGAGAAGACCCGCCGGGCCGAACAGCAGGCGATGGCCGGCGTTAGCCCGGTGATGACCATCATCCCCAAGGGGGCGGCGGTGGTCCGCGAGGGCGAAATCGTTACCAAGGATGATATTCGGGTTCTGGCCGAGCTCGGGCTCTATAAGCCGAAGCTTCAGCCGACCCGAGTCCTGGGGGTCGTGCTGCTGGTGGCCCTGGGGCTGACCATCATCTTTGGCTACATGTACCGAGATCGCCGCGACCTGCTGATGTCTCGTCGCTACCTGGCCGTCCTCGGAATCATTATGGTGGCTACGGCGACCATCTGCCGATTGCTGCTCGAGGTCTCACCTTACTTGGCGCCGGTGGCCATCGCTTCAGTTCTGGTCACCACCCTGATGGACCGACGTCTCGGGCTGTTGGTGACCGGTGTTCTGGCACTGTTGGTCGGGGTGATGGCGGACTCGCTGCCGGTGACCGGCGTGTCGTTCCTGACCGGGGCCGTCGGGGTGATGGCTCTGTCCCGGGTCGACTCCCGCTCCCGACTCATCTCGGCCACGCTCCTGGTCGGCCTTTGTAATTTCTTGTCCGTGCTGGCCTTCGAGTTGGTCGAGGCCGCCGACTTCAGCGGCGTGCTGGAGGGAGCCGGGTTCGGCCTGCTCAACGGCTTCCTTTCCGGATGGGTCGCGGTCGGGGCGCTACCGATGTTCGAGCAGTTCTCGGGCATCACCACGCATTTCCGCCTGCTCGACCTTTCCCACATGAACGAGCCGCTACTTCGTCGGCTGACCCTGGAGGCGCCCGGCACCTACCAGCACTCCATGATGGTGGCCAACCTGGCAGAACAGGCCGCTCGGGCGATCGGGGCGGACGCCCTGCTCTGTCGCGTCGGCGCCTACTACCACGACATCGGGAAGATGAAGCGGCCACGGTTCTTCATCGAGAACCAGATGGGGCTAGAGAACCCTCATGACAAGCTCGCTCCCTCGTTGTCGACACGAATCATTCATTCTCACGTCAAAGACGGCATCGAAATGGCCAAGGCGGCCAAGCTGCCCGACGTGCTGATCGACTTCATCGCTCAGCATCACGGCACGGCGCTGGTCGGCTACTTCTACCATCAGGCCTGCGCGCGCAGCGCCGAACCGGTCTTTGAAGAAGACTTCCGTTACCCCGGTCCCAAGCCTCAGACCCGGGAGACGGCGGTCCTGATGCTGTGCGACGGTCTGGAGGCGGCGGCGCGGACGCTGTCGGCTCCCACCCCGGAAAAGCTGGGTGAACTGGTCAACAAGATGGTCAAGCACAATCTCGACGACGGTCAGTTGGACGAGTCGGGACTGTCGCTGCGGGATATCAAAATCGTCAAAGACACTCTGAGCAAAGCGCTTCAGGGGATCTATCATGCCCGTATCGAGTACCCCGACGCGGCGCCGCCTCGACGCAAGGTGACCCAGCTGCGGAGGAAAGGTTCGTGATAGAGATCTGCGTGGCCCACGAGGGCGTAGAGGAAGGAGAGCCTCCTTCGACCCGATGGGTCGAGATGGTTGTTCTTAAGACGTTAGAGGTAGCCGGTCTCGATGAGCCGTGCGAAGTTTCGGTGTTGCTTACCAACGACGCCCGGATTCATGAGTTGAATCGCGACTACCGGGGCATGGACAAGCCGACCGACGTGCTCTCCTTTGCCATGGAAGAGGACGAGACGGTCGTTCTACCGCCCGGTTTTCCCCGTATGCTGGGCGATGTCATCGTTTCGCTCGACACCATTCGGAGGCAGGCCGCCGAGCATGCCAAGACGCCCCCCCAGGAATGCGCCTGGGCGCTCTGTCACGGAGTCCTTCACCTTCTGGGTTACGATCACCAGACGGATGAGGAAGAAGACGAGATGCGGGGCCGAGAACAAGAGGTGCTCGCGGCGCTCGGAGAGGCCGTGGGTCGTTGGGAATGACGGGGCGAGGTAGCTTCCTGGGCAGCTTCGCCTTCGCCTTTCAGGGTCTGGCGAGCGCCTGGGCTCAGGAGCGAAATTTCCGTGTCCAGTGCCTCTACACGGCCGGTGTCGCGGGCCTATCTCTCTGGACCCGTCCCGAGCCGGTGCTGAGTTTGCTGGTCCTGCTCGTCATGGCCACCTTGCTAGGGGCCGAGTTGATGAACAGCGCCGTGGAACGAGCGGTGGACCTCTGCGTTAGCGAGTTCCATCCGCTGGCTCGTAGCGCCAAGGACCTGGCGGCCGCGTCCGTTCTGGTGGTCGCCATGGCCAGCGCCGTGGTCAATCTGTGGGTCTTTCTTCCGCTGCTTCCGACCGACGGGGCGGCGGTGCCGGCGGCTCTGCTGCTGGGGCTGCTCGGTTGGCGCTTCGGGCGAGGGAGCCGATGACGATGAACTGGCCGCTGGCCTTGAGTTTCTTCGCCCTGATGGTGACCATCGCCGGGCTAGGGTTTGCCGAAACGGTCCTGGCGCAAATGGGGGTGAACCGGCTGCGCAAGCTGCTGGTCGGCGACAACGGACTCGAAGAGTTCACCTCCGACGAGCAAGTCCGCCTTCTCACCACCATTCTGGTCTTGCGCCTCATCTCTCTGCTGGTGCTCGGAGGCCTGGTGGTAGGGGCGTCTCTAGAGATGGTGCAGCGGCTCGACGTCGAGGCCGCCTTGATCTTCTGTACCGGCCTTCTGATGGTGCTGATCGACACCACGGCTCGGCGCCACGCGCGATATCATGCGGCCACGGCCGCGCCGGCTGTTCTCCGACTGTTCCGCCGCGTGCACTTTGTCCTCAGGCCGCTGGTCTCGCTGCTGTTCCTGCTGACTTCGCCGTTCTCTCCCCGCCAGGCGCCGGGCCCTATGGCTACCGTCGACGACCTGCAGGACGAGGTGCTGAACCTGCGCTCGCAGGGTCTCTTGAAAGAGACCGAGACCGAGCTGTTCCAGTCGCTGCTCGAATTTGGAGAGACCATCGCCCGCGAGGTCATGGTGCCTCGGGTGGATATGGTCTGCTGCCCGCTGGGGATGACTTCGGGCGAAGTTTTGCAACTGATGAATGAGCACGGCTATTCGCGAGTGCCAGTGTATCGCGAGGACATCGACAACATCGTAGGGTTCGTGCACGTGAAGGATCTGATCGTCGACCTGGGTCAGACCCAGCGCCGAATCACGGAGGACGACCTGCGTGCTGTTCTGGTGGTGCCGGGAACCAAGAAGGTTGGAGAGATTCTGCGCGACCTGCAGGCGCAAAAGCGCGCCCTGGCCGTGGTGCTCGACGAATACGGCGGCACCGACGGGCTGCTCACGGTGGAAGATATCGTGGAAGAGATCGTTGGCGATATTAACGATGAGTACGACGACGAGGTGGCCGAGATCGAGCATCTTGCCGACGGAAGCGCCCTGGTCGACGGGGCGATGATCGTCGAGGATGTGAATGAGCATCTCGACCTGGATATCCCCACCGAGGGGTCAGAGACCCTGGGAGGCTATCTGTACGAACTGTTCGGGCACGCCCCCCAGATTGGGGAGTCGACTCAGATGGACGGAGTGCGGTTTGCCATCGAAGGTGTGCAGCGCAACCGTATCACCTGGGTTCGAATCGAGAAATTGGCTTCGGCCGAGCAACAGGACGGCAGTCGAGTGGTGATCGAGAAAGAGCGGGTGGCGTGAGGGCCGGTACCAAGGTCGCCATCGTCCGTCTCGATGCTCTTGGCGACACGCTCTTGTCGACTCCCGCCATCGACTACCTGCAGCGGGAGGTGGGCGCCGCGAACCTGCTTGTGCTCGTTTCGCCCGGGTTGGGTCAGATCTTTGGCTCGGCGATCCCTCATCAGGAGATAGCACCCGACTGGTCCGAGGCGCAGATCGCCGCGCTGATCGACGACTTTGGCGCCGATATCGTTTTTGTCTTCAGCGAAAAGAAGCGCGCGCTTCGGGCCGCGCATCTTAGCAAGGCTGGACAGCGAATCGGATTCGATCCCGGCTGGAGTCAGCCGATTCGCTCTCTCGAGGTCAAGCGTTTCCTGACCATGCGTTTCCCCATCGTGAACTCGCTGGATTCGGCCTCTCGTTACCATGAGGTCGAGCGCTACTGCCGCCTGGTAGGCAAAGGGCTGTCGCATAAGTTTATCAACGGGGCCGGCCTTCGCCTGTTCAGCCTGGAGGGACCTCTCGAGGAGAGAGGGGAGGGGGCCCCGCCAGGGTTTCAGTGGGCCCGAAAGTGGCTGGCCGATGGCTGGCCCGAGTCAACCCTGGTCGCCCTTCTCGAGGCCATGCCGCTCGACACGACGATCTTCGTCGCTCCTGGCGAGCAGGAGTGGGCTCGAACTCTTATCCCTTCGGAGCGTCAGGCCAGGGTTCGCTGTCTGCCCGAACTGGTGGACTATGCCCGAGAGGTGGCGGCTTGCCGGTATCTTCTCTCCATCGACACCGGGGCCGTCCACGTGGCCGCCGCCGTCGGTACGCCTGTGGTCGATGTGTTTCCCGAGTCGGGAGCCCAGCACACGGTTCCCCGCTGGCGCCCCTGGATGGTACCGCATCAGATCGTGCTGAAGCCGTCGCCGACCCAGGGGCTAGACGAACTATTGAAGCGGGTCGAAGAAGGCCGCCAGGCCATGGAGTCGGTGCTGGAGTGGCGCCGGGTCCGACAGCCTCAGTAGGTTACCGCTCGAAGGACTCTGCTCCGAGAGCACTAAAGCCGAAGCCATGAAGATCAGCATCGTCATTCCGACCTTCCAGCGTCGGGACTCTCTCGAGGTGGTGCTCCCCTCGCTCCTGCGCCAGTCGTTCGACCCCACGGAGTATGAAATCTTGCTCTGCGACGCGGGCTCGACCGATGGAACGGCCGAACTCGTGGCCGAACTCGACGACCCCCGGCTGCGATTCTTGCCCGGTCCTAACGCCGGCCGCTCGGGCGCCCGTAATCGTGGGGTTCGCTCGGCCGAAGGAGACCTGGTCTTGTTCACCGACGCAGATATCATCGCGGACCCCGATCTTCTGATGCAGCACTGGGACTTTCACCAGCGTTTCCCCGGAGATGCGGTGGTGGGCTGTGAGGTTCAGGTCGACACCCTGGAAGAGTATGAAGAGTATCGCCAGGACCCGCAGAAACACGCCCGTCACAGCGTGGACCGCACTTCGGTGCCGTGGCACTACTTTTTGACCGGCAACGCCAGCGCGCGCAAGGCCGACTTGCTGCGAGTAGGGATCTTCGACGAAGGGTTCACCGGCTATGGGCACGAGGACCTGGAGTTGGGCTATCGCCTGCTCAAGGCCGGCTGCAAGCTTCACTACAACGCCCACGCGGTGAACTATCACTGGCATCCGGTTCCCTACGAAGAGCAGTGTCAGAAGATGTTCCTGGCTGGGAAGTCGACCGTGCGCTTCTATAAGAAGCACCGCGACCTGCGCATCCCTTTGATCATGGGGATGAACCCCCTTTCGCTGGCCGTCCATGCCCTGATGCCGAAGGGCGGCTGGCTCTACTGCCGGCTCGAGCGCTGGGCGGGAAGCGGATCGAAACTGGGGCGTGACATCTTGCTGCAGCATCACTACGTCAGCGGCATCCGTTCCGTATGGCCAGCCTGAAGGAACGCCTGCAGGCGTCGCCCCCCCGGGTCATCACCGTCATACGGACGGATCGGGTGGGGGACCTGATCCTCTCGACTCCGTTCCTGACCGTCCTTCGCCAGGCGTTTCCTCAGGCCACCATCGCGGCGATCGTCGACCCTTACTGTCAAGAGGTTCTGGCGGAGTCGGGGCTGGTCGACAAGATTCTGACCGACTTGCCGGGGGAGGGCCAGCTTCCCGGGCCCAGCGACCTGACCATCGCGCTGGCTCCAAGGACCGGCTCGCTGAAGCTGGCGCGACGCACTGGCGCACCGTTGCGCCTGGGCTACGTCTACCGGGGGCGACCTCTGGTGCGCCTGGCTGCCCGTTTCTTGCTTACCCACGTCGAAGAGGTGACTGTGAACCCGCCTCATCACGTCCCTCACGAGATCGAGCAGCTCGACCTCCTGGCTCGCCGTCTCGGCCTCCCCCCCTCCACCGGGCTTCCCCTCCAACTGGGTTTTACCGCCGACCGGGTGCCGGGACGAGTGGTGTTCCATCTGGGCGACCGCTGGTTGGCAGGGGGCTGGAGCCTGTCCGACCTGAGTGATCTGTTGGAGGGGCTGCGCCGGTTTCCTGACGTGCAGATCACGGCTGGTCCCCGGGAAGAGAAGATGCTGGCCGAGGGAGGGCTGAGCCTTCACGGCCTGCGGCTTCGTACGAACCTTGCCTTCGAGGAGTGGGCTCAGCTGTTGGGTTCGGCCGAAGCGCTACTTTCGCCCGACACTGGCGCCGTGCACCTGGCGGCCGCTATGAAAACGCCCGTGGTGGTGGGCTACGAAGCCTCGACCTACGAGCACTGTTCGCGCCAGTGGGCGCCCTGGATGGTGCCCCATCGCTCGGTGGTGAAAGGCGCTCCCGGGGAAACGATCCCGAAGCTTCTCGCGGGACTAGAGGAACTCGTTTCGAACTCCAGAAATGGCGCCACTTGAGGCCTCTTTGCGGGGCCTCGAAATTCGCCGGCGCTAGGCCGGCCAAGAGGTTGGAGACAACAAGGTGAAGGTAGAAGCGATGGGAGAACTCCGTCGCACCCATCGGTGTGACGAGCTGCGCCCCCAACACGACGGCGAGACGACGATCCTCATGGGGTGGGTGCATCGGCGCCGCGACCTCGGGAGTCTGATCTTTATCGATCTGCGCGATCGTTACGGTATCACCCAGTGTGTGGTTGACCAGAGCAAGTGCGCGGAAGCTTTCGCCAAGGCCGAGAAGGTGCGCTCCGAGTTCGTGCTGGCGGTGGTCGGCAAGGTCAAGAAGCGTTCGGACGAGACCCGCAACGAGAAAGTCGCCACGGGAGCGATCGAGATCGACGTCCAGGAGATCCGGATTCTCAACTCTTCGAAAGTGTCTCCTATTCAGGTCAGTGAGGCCAACCAGAACGTGGATGAGTCGCTGCGCCTGCAGTACCGCTACGTGGATCTGCGTCGTCCGGCGATGGCGGAGAATATCATCTTGCGCCACAAGATCGCCAAGGCCGTTCGCGACTACCTGGACTCTCAGCGCTTCCTCGAAATCGAGACGCCCACCATGGTCAGTTCGACGCCGGAAGGCGCTCGCGACTACCTGGTTCCCAGTCGCGTCTATCCGGGCAAGTTCTATGCTTTGCCCCAGAGTCCTCAGATTTTCAAGCAGCTCTTGATGGTGGGCGGCATGGACCGTTACTTCCAGATCGCGCGCTGCTATCGCGACGAAGACCTTCGCGCCGACCGCCAGCCGGAGTTCACCCAGATCGACATGGAGATGTCGTTCGTGGGTCAGGACGACGTGCTGGGTATGGTCGAAGGCATGCTTTCGCACGTCTTCAAGACGGTGATGGGCGTCGAGATCCCCGTTCCGTTCCCTCGCATGGCCTACCGCGAAGCGGCCGAGCTGTACGGCAGCGACAAGCCGGACATGCGCTACGACATGAAGTTCCATAATGTCAAGGACCTGTTCGGCGAGACGGCCTTCAAGCCGTTCCAGACCGCCGTAGAGTCGAACCACAACATCAGCGCGCTGGTGCTGCCCGGTCAAGGCAAGGCGTCGCGCAAGGCTCAGGACGAGCTTAACGAGTTGGGCAAAGGCTACGGGCTGACCGGTCTCTATTTCGTCAGCCGCGGCGACGATGGCGCCGCCAAGTCGTCCATCGCCAAGCACGTCGGGGAGGACAAGCTGGCTCAGCTGGTGGATCGTCTGGAAGTCGGGGCCGAGGACCTGGTGATTATCTCCTCGGGTTCGGTGAAGGAGCTGCAGGCCGGTATGGGCCGTCTGCGGGTCGACCTGGCCAAGCGGTTCAACCTGATTCCGGAGAACGTTTTCTCCTTCCACTGGGTGGTCGACTTCCCGCTGTTCGCCTGGAACGAGGAAGAGAACCGTCTCGACGCCGAGCATCACCCTTTCACCTCGCCTCATCCCGAAGACATCGCGCTGCTGGAAAGCGAGCCGGTCAAAGCTCGCGCGGCGGCTTACGACCTGGTGCTCAACGGTAACGAAGCTGCCTCGGGCAGCGTTCGTATCTTCCAGCGCGAGTTGCAGGAGAAGCTGCTGGGCTGCATCGGTCTGACCATCGACGACGCTCGCAAGAAGTTTGGCTTCTTGCTCGACGCCTTCGAGTACGGCGCGCCGCCTCATGCCGGTATCGCCCTGGGTCTGGACCGTCTGGTGGCGATCTGCGCCAACGAGGACAGCATTCGCGAGGTGGTGGCGTTCCCGAAGAACGCCAACGCCTTCGACCCGATGACCGGCGCCCCGCTCGAGCCCTCGCAAGAGCAGTTGGACATCCTGCACCTCAAAGTCGCCTCCCCGGCCAAAGCCGAGGTCGCGGTCTCTTAGCCGGATGGCTCGAGATACCCTCAAAAGGCTCGCGGACGCCCTGGGCCGCCCCACCTATCGCTTCGACTCCGGTCGGCGGGAAGGGTTGGAGGCGGCCCTCGGCCTCTCTACTGACGAGCTGTTGCGTTTACTGGTGGGCTATATCAAGCCCGAGGCTCGCTGCGACATCTCGCGCTTTGAGGTCGGCACGGCGGGTCTGACCGCCGCCGGCGAGATTTTCCTGGGCGTCAATCTCGAGTACGAGGGCGCGTCGCTGGGACAGACCGTGCATGCGGAGCAGTGCCTGGTCTCCTGGACTCGCACCTGTTCGGCTTCTCCGCTGGTGGCTCTGGCCGTGTCGGCGCCGCCGTGCGGGCACTGCCGTCAGTTCCTGCGCGAGTTTGACCACGACGGGCGGATCCGTCTGCTGATTGGCGATGAGCCCGCCGCCGAGGCTTCCAGCCTGCTTCCCCGCGCTTTCACGCCGCTCGACCTGGGGGTGGAGGAGCCGTTCTTCCGGGAACCCCTGGACCTGAGTGGGGTAGGGGAGACGGAAGAGGCAGCCCGTCGCGCGTCAGCCCTGGCCTACACTCCGTACAGCGGCTCCCGGGCAGGCGCTGCGGTCCGCCTGGCCGACGGGCGGTTCCTGGCCGGGTCGGCCCTGGAGAACGCAGCTTATAACCCGACCTTGCCAGCCTTTCAGGCGGTGCTGGTGTCCTGCCACGTGCACGGCGTCGACCTCTCCGAGATCGAAGAGGTCGTGTTTTGCCAGGCGAAAAGCCCTATCGATTATAAGGAGCAGAGCGAAGCGTTGGCGCTTTCACTCGGCGTGCCTTCCGATCGGATTCGGAGCGTTCTCCTGTGACGTCGACCTCTCGATTGGAAGAAGCGACCTTTTCCGTCGCCGTGCCGGAAGGCTGGCGGGTTCATCGCGACGAGGACGGCCTGTTTTTGATCTCCGATCAACCGGCCGGCGTGCTCTGCTGTACCAGCGAGTTGGTGCAGGATGCTGAAGAGTTGCCTAATCTTTCCCGCATGCTGGCCGGATTCCTGACCAGAACCGGCCATCCCGTGGCGACGGACGAACTGTTGCGGATCAGTAACGTCCCCGGCGCGGCCGGCTTCTGCTGGCAGTATTTCGAGGACGGCAAGTTTCATCGTATCTGGATTTTCGGGAATCAGCGCTGCTGGCTGCTCTGGACTTTCACCAGTGCAGGCGACGATATGGATCACTTTCATCCCCAGTTGGAAGGTATGCTGAAGACGCTGGCCCTGGTCCAGGAATGACCGCTCTGGTCGACGCCACGCTGCTTTCGGCATTGGTGGCAGCGTGGGCGACCTTGCTGTGTGTCCCTCTGGCTCTGGTCGCCTCGACGGCTCTTTATCGAAGTCGCTGGCGCTCTCTCGAGGTGCTGCTGCTGGTCCCGCTGTTCTGGTCGCCCACGGTCAGCGGCTTTTTACTGCTCTGGTCGCTGTCTCCCAATCATGCCGTGGGACAGGCGCTCCGGGAAATCCTTGGGCAGATCGTCTTTACCCCTTCCGGTACGGTCCTGGCCTGTATTTTCGTCAGCTTTCCGCTAGCTTTCCAGGCCTGCATGATCGGCCGGAGCCGGGTCGCCGCCTATCTGGAAGAGAGCGGTCAGGTCCTGGGCGGTACCCCGTTTTTCGTCACCGCGACGGTGGTATGGCCGGGCATGTTAGGCTCGGTGGTGGTGGCCTGTCTGCTGGTCGCGGCCCGCTCGCTGGGAGAATTCGGAGCTTCGATTCTGGTGGGAGGGAACATCCCCGGCCAGACCCAGACGTTACCGCTCCTGATCTACTCCCTGGCCGAGCAGCGGCAACTGGGAATGGCGGCGCTGGGCGCCGGGGTTTCGGCTCTGCTTGGCCTGCTGGCCTATACGGGGCTGCGCCGCTTGGAGTAAAGGGATGGGTCTGGCGGAACAGAAAAGGCCGAGCATGCTCAATCGCGCCTTACTGCTGCTCTGTTTACTGACCACCGTGGTGTGGGCCCAACCGGCCCCGCCGTCCGCGGAGGAACGAGAGTCGGGCTTCCTGTTCCGTCAGGGTCTGGAACTGTTAGAGCAGAAAGAGTACCCCCGGGCTAACGAGATGTTCCGGCAGGCGCTGCGACTCGAGCCCGAACGGCTGGAGATCCGCCCCTATCTGGCGCGCTCTCTTTACGAGACCAAAGAGTACGAGTCGTCTTTGCGGCAGTTAGAGCTGTATCTGGATAAAGAGCCCAACGACCCCAAGGTGGCGCTCTTTCGGGTTCGTGTCCTGGTGGCTCTGGAGAAGTACGGTCAGGCGCAGGACGCTCTGAACCTTTTGGCGGTCGAGTTCGGCGATAAGTCCTGGGAGTGGCAGAACCTCAAGGGGTTCCTGGCCGAGAAGCAGGAGCAGAATGAGGTAGCGGAAGCCGCTTACAAGCGTTCTATCGAACTGGCCGTCGCCGAAGCGAAGCCGGGAGAGGCCCGTTCCTACGAGCCCGACACCAACCTGGTCGCGCTATATCTGAAGACGGAGAAGCTGGACGAAGCCACGGCTATCGTGACCGATCTGTTGTCCAAGGCGCCGGAAGACCCTCGGGTACTGAATGTTTTTGCCTTGCTGCTGTCGGAGACGGAGCGCGGTTTCGATCCGGCTCCGCTGATCGCCAAGCTCAAGGATAAGACGCTTCCTTTCGAGCTGCAGTACAACTTTGCGGCCGCCCTGGCCGAGCGCGGCAATGTGGCTCAGGCCGCTGTTCTGGCGGCAGACCTGGTCGATCGTTTCCCTGAAGATGCCCGCGCCAGCTGGCTGTACGGCCGGGTCCTGCTGCAGCAGCGGGAGCTGCAAGATGCGGGTCAGTACCTGCTGGCGGCTCGGGACCGCCTGCCGCTCACTCTCGAGGTGGCGAGCACCATGGGCTCCTACTCGTATCTGACGGGAGACTTCGTCGAGGCGGTGCGCTGGTTCAACGAGGCGATGACCCGGGAGCCACAGAACGGCCTGTGGGCCCACAACCTATCCCTGGCGCTCTCGCGCCAGGACAAGTTGGATGAGGCCATAGCAGCCAGCCTGAAGGCCCAGGCGCTGCTTCCGAACGACGCCCGCGTGGCCTATCAGCTGGCCACGGTCTACGACCGCAACGACGACAGGGCCGACGCCATCGCTTCTTATCAGCGCTTCCTGGAACTCAATGACGACGCCGAACAGGCCACCATCGTACGCGAACACATCGCCGAGCTAAAACTGCCCAAGGCCCGGCCTTAAGCGGTCCCTTTGCTCGGCCGAAAGGGGCCAAAGGCCTCCGGCTAGGTTGTCGGCGTGACTGGTGACGTGCCAGGGCCAAGGCCTTATCGTCGGCGTGACTGGTGACGTGCCAGGGCCAAGGCCTCGGGGGGATCCTCTTTTTAGCGCAGCAAAAGAGGCAAAACTGGGTCGTCGGCGTGACTGGTGACGTGCCGGGCCCAAGGCCCCGGGGGGATCCTCTTTTGAGGGCAGCAAAAGAGGCAAAACTGCTTTCGCCTCAGGCCGGCTGGGCCAAAAGCTGACGGGACTGGGTGGTTCCTCTCGACAGCGGGACTCTGGTAAGTTAGAGGTTCTGGTCTGGAACCGACTCAGTAGCAGGACTAGCCTGGTTGAGATCTCCTGAACTGAAGTCCCGCTTCGTCCTGAGCGATCAAACCAGTCCTGCTACTGAGTCGGTACCTCGAATGCAGTTCAGTGTCTTACCCGGTTTCCGTGTCCCAGGCCAGGCTCGACGTCCTGCCAATTTTTGGCCCAGCCGGCCTGAGGCGAAAGGCGTTTTGCTTCTTTTTCGTCTCTAAAAAGAAGATCCCCACGGACGTCAGTCCGTGCCTCCCCTCACGGACGTCAGTCCGTGCCTTTCCCCACGGACGTCAGTCCGTGTTAAGTCCCTGGTCGACCGCCACGACCAGCCCAAGCCGGAGGCGAAAGGCGTTTTGGTTCTTTTTCGTCTCTAAAAAGAACATCCCCACGGACGTCAGTCCGTGATTCCCCCCACGGACGTCAGTCCGTGCCATCTCCACGGCGAAGTGCTGGGGGAAAAGAAAAAGGGCCCCGGCAAAGGGGCCCTTCCTCCGGCTGGAGGATGTAAGGAGGCTCTGTTAAGAGGCCTCCTTCTCCAGTTCTTCGCTGTAGATGAGGGTGGGCTGTTCACCGTTCTGAATTACTTCAGGGGTGATGATGCACTTGCTCACGTTGGTCAGCGACGGAATCTCGTACATGATGTCGAGCATGTTCTCTTCGATGATGGAGCGCAGGGCGCGGGCGCCCGTCTTGCGCTTCAGCGCCTCTTGAGCGATGCAGGCGATGGCTTCCTTGGTGAAGACCAGGTCCACGCCGTCCATCGAGAAGATCTTCTGATACTGCTTGACCAGCGCGTTACGCGGCTCGGTCAGGATCTTGATCAGAGACTCTTCTTCCAGGGCCTCGAGAGTCACCACCACGGGGAGACGACCGACGAACTCGGGGATGAGACCGAATTTCAGCAGGTCTTCCGGAAGAATCTTGGCCAGGGTCTCGCCCAGGTTGCGTTTCTTGCGGCTCTCGATGGTAGCACGGAAACCCATCGACTGGTCGCGCACGCGCTGCTCGATGATCCGTTCGAGTCCTTCGAAGGCGCCACCGCAGATAAACAGCACGTTGGTGGTGTCGATCTGGATGAACTCCTGGTGAGGGTGCTTGCGTCCGCCCTGAGGCGGGACGTTGGCTTCGGTGCCTTCCAGGATCTTCAGCAGAGCCTGTTGGACGCCCTCACCCGAGACGTCGCGAGTGATGGAGGGGTTCTCCGACTTGCGAGCGATCTTGTCGATTTCGTCGATGTAAATGATGCCTTGCTGGGCGCGCTTGACGTCGTAGTCGGCGGCCTGAATCAGCTTGAGCAGAATGTTCTCGACATCCTCACCCACGTAACCGGCTTCGGTCAGTGAGGTGGCGTCAGCGATAGCCAACGGCACATTGAGGATTTTGGCCAGGGTCTGGGCCAGATAAGTCTTGCCGCATCCGGTCGGCCCGATCAGCAGCACGTTGCTCTTCTGAAGCTCTACATCCTCGGCGGCGCCCGGAGTGGGGCCGGTCTTGGAGTGAATCCGCTTGTAGTGGTTGTAGACCGCTACCGACAGAGTCCGCTTGGGACGCTTCTGTCCAACGACGTACTGATCCAGGATCTGATTAATCTCCTGGGGTTTGGGCAGGTTCCGGAAGCGGAGCGGATCATCCGTCGAGCGAGAAAGCTCGTCCTCGATGATCTCATTGCACAGCTCGATACACTCATCACAGATGTAGACCCCGGGGCCAGCGATCAGTTTCCTGACCTGGTCCTGGTTCTTACCGCAGAATGAGCACTTGAGCGTGCCTCTATCGTCTCCGAAGCGAAACATTGTGATACTCCTCCCACCAAGACCCTTCCCGGGGGAACTCTAGCGGCTCTCCTTGGTGATGACCTTGTCGATTATACCGTAAGACACGGCTTCCTCCGCGCTGAGATAATAATCTCTCTCGGTGTCACGCTGGATCTCGTCAAGGGTTCTTCCGGTGTGCTTGGCCATGATGTCGTTCATGACCGAGCGGGTGCGCAAGATCTCTTTGGCGTGGATACCAACGTCCGTGGCCTGTCCCCCGATACCTTTAACCCACGGCTGGTGGATAAGGATTCGGGAGAACGGAAGCGCGTAGCGTTTGCCCGCAGCGCCGCCGGCCAGCAGAATGGAAGCGGCGCTGGCGGCCATTCCCATACAGATGGTCGAAACGTCGCATTTGACCAGCTGCATACAGTCGTAGATGGCCAGACCCGCCGAGGTCGAACCGCCGGGCGAGTTGATGTAGATGTCGATCTCTTTGTCCGGGTCTTCCTGTTCCAGGAACAAGAGCTGGGCAATGATCAGGTTGGCGATCGGATCGACGATAGGCGAACCTACGAAGATGATCCGGTTCCGGAGCAGGCGCGAGAAGATGTCGTAGGATCTCTCGCCACGTGCGGTCTGCTCGACCACCATGGGGACCAGACCGCTACCGCGCTCCATAGGGGGCAGTCCAACAACCCCATTGGGGCCGTTGAGAGTACCGAGGGAAAGATCTGAAATGCTCATCGCGTTAACCTCTTCTAGCAGCCTGCTGCGGGAGACGCTTTAGGCTTCCGGCTCAAGGATTCCTCTCTGAGGGTCCTTCGCCTTCGCCTACTCCTTGGACTTGGCTTTGGCTGCCTTTTTGCTGGCCTTGGCTTTTTTGGCCTTTTCGCCGCTGTCGCTGTCCGCGTCGCCTTCGTCGCCGGCCTTGGCGGCAGCTTTCTTCTTGGGCTTGGCTTCGGCTTCAGCGTCGTCTTCGTCGGCCTTCTTGGCTTTGGCCTTTTTCGCCTTGGGCTCTTCGCCGTCGGCGTCTTCGGAGTCATCCGCCTTCTTGGCCTTGGCAGCCTTCTTGGGCTTCTCTTCCTTGGCTTCTTCGGCTTCACCGGGCTTGACGTAGGTGATCTTGGCTTTTTCCAGCAGCAGCGACTGGATCTTGTCCATCAGCAGGTTGTACTCGAGCTGGTCGATAGTGCCGTTCTTCTGCATCTGAGCTTTCAGCTGCTTGGGCTTGAGCTTGTGCTGAGGGGCTTCGGCGGTGATCACGTCGTCCATCTCTTTCGAGCTGACGGTGACGCCTTCGGCTTTGGCGATGCTGCGGTAGAGCACTTCCAGGCGAGCTTCGAACAGCCCGGCTCCCATCATCTCCTTGATCCAGTCGTCCTGGCTCACTCCGCGAGCGGCCAGCAGCTGCTCGAGGGAGATGCCGCGCTGGGCCATCTCGTACATGCGTCCGCGGATCGCGGTCTGAGCGTGGTGCTGGCGCAGGGGGGCGGGGATGTCTTCTTCCGAGACCTGCTCGAGCAGGGTCTTGACGATCTGGGTGACGGCCTGCCCATCGGCCTGGCGCTTGACACCGTCCTCGAGGCGCTCGCGAATGGAGGCCTTGAGTTCGTCCAGGGTGTCCTTCTCGCTGTGCGAGGACGCGAACTCGTCATCGAGTTCGGGGAACTTTTTCACTTTGATGTCGTGGATGGTGAAGTGGAACGTCACCGACTCCCCGGCCAACTGATCGTTGTTGTAGTCTTCGGGGAAGGTGATGTCGAAGGACTTCTGATCGCCGGCTTTCAGGCCTACCAGGTTCTCGACGAAGCCGATGATGTAGTTCTCGTTCTTCATCTCCATCAGGTAGTTCTTGACGGAGCCGCCTTCGATCTCTTCACCGTTCTGGGACGAAGTGTAGTCGACGGTCGCGAAGTCGCCTTCCTGGATGCCGCGTTCGCCATCGAGGTTTTCGAAGTAGCCGTGGTTCTCGCGCATTCTCTGCAGGGTGTCCTGCACGTGCTCGTCGGTGATCTCTTCTTTTTCCTGGGTCACGGCGACGCCGTCGTAGTCCGCAATGGTCAGGACCGGCGAGACCTGGAAGGAGGCTTTGAAGATCAGCTCTTTGCCGCGCTCGTTCTGGACCAGATCCCACTCGGGCTGGCTGATCGGCTGCAGGTTCTGCTCTTTGGTGGCTTCTTCGAAGGCGCGGGGGACGATGTCCTGGACGACGTCGCGGACCAGGCCGGAGTCGGTGATGTAGCGCGAGGCCATGGAAACAGGAACCTTACCGCGGCGGAAGCCGGGCAGGGCGAACTCTTTGAGGTTCTTTTTGAAGGCTTTCTGAAATGCGTTCTCTACGCGCTGGGCGTCGACCACGACCTCCATCTGGCGTTCGCTGGCCGATTGCTCGATGACGGTGACTTTCATCGTGCTCTCCTCTCGGGGATAAAAAATTAGGGCTGCCTTACGGCAGCCCTGGATTGGAGCGGAAGAAGAGGTTCGAACTCTCGACCCTCGCCTTGGCAAGGCGATGCTCTACCACTGAGCTACTTCCGCGTCTTAGGTTGGTGCCTTCTCTTGTGAAGAGTCAGCTCCTCCTGATAACTTTTTCGATGTCTGTTTCGATTCGCCGTGGTGGGCGAATCGCTCTAGGCTTTGGGCGAGAAGGGACTCGAACCCCCACGGATTGCTCCACCAGATCCTAAGTCTGGCGCGTCTACCAATTTCGCCACTCGCCCGCGGGCTTCAGAAACGTCCTTCGAACGAGGCCTATATTAGTCAGGCGGCCCGGGTTCGTCAAGACGTTGGGAGAAGAATTTTGAAACTTTTTTTCGAGGCCTCGAGAGCCCGGGAAATGCAAAAGGCGAGAGCGTGTGCTCTCGCCTTTTGTCGATAGGTTGGAAACAGGCTTTTAGCTCTTCAGGGTGTCCATCGTGGCCTTGTGATGCTTGTCGGAGGTCTTCTGGCGGTTGTTCAGGGTCTCGTTCGCCATCTCGCGAATCTTGTTGGCCGTTTCCATGCGGATCTGGTGACGCTGCGCTTCGGCTTTCTGATTCTCGGACTGCATCTGCTGCTGGATTGTCATAATCTGCTGCTGCGTCGAGTTGTTCTCTTGAGCCATCTGGGCGCCGGTCATCGCCTGCATGTTGTTGGCGGAATTCATCTGCTGCATCTGCTGCATGCCTTGCATCATTCCGTTAATGTCAAATGCCATTTGAGATTGTCGCTCCGTTTCCGTTTGTTCTTGACCCCAGTGTACCCCACTTGGGGACCTGGCGCGACTCATGTTTTGTTGCGCTTTTGTTAACCAGGTTAACAGAAGTTTCGGTCGTTGTTAATGTCTGCTGACAATCGGCTACATCTCGTAGCCGCGAATGTTCGAGCGCTCCAGCGAGTCTTCGAGTTCGTCGCCAACCTGGTTGAGAAGGCGGTTGCCTTCGCGGAAGCTGTCGAGCGCCTCTTCCACGTCGTCGCCGTCCTCCAGGATGACCTCTTCGATCTCGTCTCGGGCTTCCTCGAACCGCGAGGTCGCCTCGCGCAGCACGCTGATCCAGTCCAGGTTCTCGTCGTGGAAAACCGGGTCGCGTTCCAGCCACTCGAAAAGATCCGAGTGCTGGCGTTCGTAGCGCAGACGCAGAGTCTCGAGAATCTCCAGGATCTCTTCTTTGGTAATCTCCCCGTTGAAGTACTCGTCCAGGTACCCTTTGAAGTCCTGATACTTGCGCAGGCCAAAATCCAGCAAATCTACTCTCCCTTATCTTCGTACCAGTGTTCTAGGCGTTGGCGGATTACCTTCTCGTATCCGAGCTTCCCAGGCCTATAGAAAGAGCCTCGCTCGACTGTGTCAGGAAGGTATTGCTGCGGGATGAAATGTTCGTTAACAGTGTGGGGGTTGAGGTAGCCCTGGCCGATGCCGTGACGGCTGGCGCCCTGGTAGGTGCCGTCTCGAAGATGGTTCGGGACGTCGGCCGCTCCGTGGCGACGCAAGTGGTCTTCGGCGCGGAAAATGGCCCCCGCCGAGTCCGATTTGGCGGCGGTGGCCAGGTAGAGCGTGGCCTGCGAGAGGGGGTACTTTCCTTCTGGCATGCCGATCCACTCCAGGGACTGAGCGCAAGCCGTGACTACGGCCAGCGCCGAAGGGTCGGCGAGCCCGATGTCTTCCGAGGCCGAGATCAAGAGGCGTCGCATGATGTAGCGGGGGTCTTCGCCTGCCGCGAGCATGCAGCCCAGCCAGTAAAGGGCCGCGTCGGGGTCGGAACCTCGAATCGACTTGATGAAGGCCGAGGTGATGTCGTACTTGCGGTCGCTCTCGCGGTTGTAGGCCAGGTTCTGGTCGTTGAGAGCGGCTTCCAGGTGGGCCAGTTCGACCCAGAGGGAGCCGTCGGGTCGGTAGCCGCCTCGAGCGACTGCCAGTTCCAGCAGGTTCAGAGCGGTTCGCGCGTCTCCATCCGCCGTGCCGGCGATCACCTCTAGTACCTCGGGTTCGATCTCCAGCGTCAGGGCTCCGTAGCCTTTCGGGTGCTTCAAGGCGCGCTGAAGCACGCCGTGCAGGTCGGCCGGGGTTAGCTTTTCCAGGCGCACCACGCGACAGCGAGAGAGCAGCGCCTTGCGAAGCTCGAAGTAGGGGTTCTCGGTGGTGGCTCCCAGCAGGCGCAACTGGCCACTCTCGACGATAGGGAGAAGCGCGTCTTGCTGGGTCTTGTTGAACCGGTGGATCTCGTCGAGGAACAGGACGTTCTCGCTGCCGGGGTGGCAGCGGGCCACCACCTCTCTGAGGTCCGAGAGTCCTGCGGTCACCGCTGACAGATGATGGACCGTGGCGCCCGAGAGGCCGGCGAGAAGGTGGGCCAGGGTCGTTTTTCCGCTACCCGGGGGTCCCCAGAGGATCAGGGAGGCGGTAAGGGCCACGCTCCGTTCGCCGCCGGCCAGCAGGCCATGTCCGTCGAACAACGCGCGGTGACCCTGAAAGTCATCGAGCGTCGTGGGTCGCAGGCGGGCGGCCAGGGGCGCCCCCCGCATGCTGCTCTCGGTCGGGGGCGTCGAAGCTGGCTCGTCAAAGAGCAGTTCCTGATCAGAGGACGGTTGAGATTTAGCAGGGCGAGGCATCGCTGGGTGAAGGCCGACCGAGGGAAGGTTCGGCAGAGTGTCCCTTGTTGATAAGATGGGTCTATTAGTCGTCGACGGCCAGGTAGACGGTTCGGCCCTGGCGATCGACCAGCAGGGCGACCTTACCGGAAGTCTGGTTGACCAATCGAGCAAAATCCTGCGCGTTGCGAACCTCGCTCGAACCCACCGAGCGGATGATGTCCCCTCGCTGGACGCCGGCGTGGGCAGCCGCCGAGTTCGGCTGCACTTCGACCACCAGCACCCCGGCGTTGTCGTTGCCGAGATTGGTCACGGCCAGACCCAGTCTGGCTTTGGAGGCGGAGTGGTAGGCCGAGGGAGGAGCGGAGGGGCCCGAGCTGGGGTCGGGGCGCTCGACGATGGGGATGTTCAGGTTCAGGCGCTGCTTCTTGCGTAGCACGACAAACGGGCTGGTCTGGCCCGCTTTTAACCCGGCGACCCGGTTGAGCAGTTCGCGGCTGGTACGAACGGGTTGACCCTGGACGGAGACGATCACGTCGCCGACCTTGAGGCCGGCGCCTTCAGCCGGGCCCTCGGGCATCAGGGCCGAAACCAGGGCGCCGTCCAGCTTCTCGTCGAGAGATAGCGCCGATTTTAGGGCCGGGGTCAGCGGCTGGATGCCTACCCCGATAAACCCTCGCACGACGCGACCGTTGGCGCGCAGCTGCTGGCAGACGTCTTTGGCAAGATTGATCGGGATAGAAAAGCCGATCCCCTGACCTCCCGGGACGATGGCGGTATTGATGCCCACCACTTCACCGCTGGTGTTGAAGAGGGGGCCGCCGCTGTTCCCGGGGTTGATGGAGGCGTCGGTTTGGAGAAAATCGTCGTAGTCGCTGGCGCCGATGGAGCGGCCCTTGCCGGAAAGCACGCCGACGGTCACGGTGGCCTCCAGGCCGAAAGGGTTGCCGATGGCCATCACCCAGTCGCCGACTTCGAGTTTGTCAGAGTCGCCCAGGCTGGCTACAGGAAGATTGCCGTCGGGTCGTTCCACCCGGAGCAGGGCCAGGTCCGTGCTGGGATCCGAGCCGACGACCCGCGCATCGAGTTCTCGGCCGTCCGAGAGTTTGACGCTGATCGTGGTGGCTCCGCTGACAACATGGTTGTTGGTCAGGACATCGCCGTCAGGACTGACGATGACCCCGCTGCCCTGGCCCAGCGCTTCCGGAACCGTACCGGGATGGCCGCCCGAGGGAAACTCGTTATCGTCGAGCGGTTTTACTACGGAGATATTGACGACGGACGGCTTGAGCTCTTTCGCGAGTTCGGCGAAGGTCCCCAATTCGGTCTGAATCTGAGTCCGGGTGACGCCAGCGTCCTGCAAAGCAATAGCCGTCGGTACCTCCTCTCGCTGGAAGGTGTCCGAGGGTAGTAAGCCCCAGCCCAGCCCTCCCAAAAAGAGGGCGAGCAAAAAGACGACGCTGGTGACTTTTTTCAAGGCGAACGGTGCTCCTTAACGGCACGACACGCCAGGTTCAGTAGCTTCCCTGGGCTATGTCGAGGACGGAATCCGACTGTCAAACCTGCTCCAACCGTCAGGCTCGGTCAAAGTTGCTGGCAAACTGTTCACTCAGCTTGGAAAACGCTTCCCGCTGTTCGTCGGTCAGCTTCTCTGGTATAGCGATCTGAGCTTCGACAAACAGGTTCCCGGCCGGTTTCCCAGCCTGGCCTGGCAGTCCGAAGCCGGTCAGGCGGAACTTTGCTCCCCCCTGGGTCCCCGCAGGGACTTTCAGATCGACCTTGCCCTTGAGAGTGCTGACCTCGATTTTGCCGCCCAGGACGGCGGTAAACAGATCGACTTTGGCAGGGAGATAAAGATCGCGCCCTTTGACCTCGAAGTCCGGATGGCGTCGAAGGTGGATGGTCAGATACAGGTCTCCGGGCGTGCCGCCCATCTGGCCCGGCTCGCCACGACCTTTGACGCGAATCTTCGCGCCGTCAGTGACACCGGCCGGAATTTTGACCTCCAGTTTACTGTCCTCGGAGCGACGACCGCTGCCGCCGCAGGCGGGACAGACTCCACCCCGTCCCACGCCCGCCCCGCCGCAGGCAGGGCAGCCGACCTGAGAGGTGACCGTCAGGGTTTTGCTGGCGCCATGGAACGCCTCTTCCAGGGATACCTCGACGTCGGCTCGGGCGTGGCCACCCTGGGATGGGCGCTTCCTTCCTCGGCCTTTACCGAACATCTGCTCGAAAAGGTCGCCCATCCCGCCGCCGCCACCCCCGCCGAAGTCGACGTTAGAGAAGTCGAAGTCAAACGGTTGGCCGCCCGGTCCGCCCCCGGGGCGTCCGCCGCCGGGAGCGCCCTGGAAGTTACGCCAACTCGAGCCAAACTGGTCGTATTGCTGGCGCTTCTCGCTATCGGAGAGCGTCTCGTAAGCTTCATTGATGTCCTGGAACTTGGCCTCGGCTTTGCTGTCGCCAGGGTTGACGTCGGGATGGTATTGGCGGGCCAGCTTACGGTAGGCGCTCTTGACCTCTTTGTCAGTGGCTGACTTCGAGACCCCGAGAATATTGTAATAGTCTTTGTTCTGCATGTCTCATCCCTCGCGAACGAGGGTCCGCCCCAGAGGAGCGGACCCTCGTTGGGTCATTGTTGTCGGTGATGGCCAGAAGACGCTGGCAGGAGCTAGTCCTTGACTTCGTACTCGGCGTCGACGACTTCGCCCTCGACGGGGCCATCCTGGGCCTGCTCGCCGGAAGGTCCGCCAGCAGCCTGGCCTTCCTGTCCGTAGATGCCGGCCGAGACTTCGTAGACGGCCTGCTGAAGCTGCTCCATGGCGGACTTCAGTTCGGCAGTGTCGGGCTCGGGCGACTCGAGAAGCGACTTGACGCGCTCGGCTCCGGCCTCCACCTTGGCTTTGACCTCTGCGGGAACCTTGTCGCCAAGGTCCTTGAGGGTCTTCTCCGAGGTGTAGACGAGGGAGTCAGCCTGGTTTTTGACTTCCACGGCTTCACGGCGCTTCTTGTCCTCGCCGGCGTACTTCTCCGCGTCCTTCACCATGTTCTCGACGTCATTGTCGCTGAGATTGGTGGAGGCGGTGATGCGGATATTCTGCTCGTTTCCGGTGCCCTTGTCCTTGGCGCTCACGTTGAGGATACCGTTAGAGTCGAGTTCGAAGGTGACCTCGATCTGGGGCACGCCGCGGGGAGCGGGGGGGATGTTGGACAGGTGGAAACGGCCCAGCGATTTGTTGCCGCCGGCCATCTCGCGTTCGCCCTGCAGGACGTGGACTTCCACGCTGGTCTGCATGTCAGCGGCGGTCGAGAAGGTCTCGGTTTTCTTGGTCGGGATAGCCGTGTTACGAGGGATCAGCTTGGTCATCACTCCGCCCAGGGTTTCGATGCCCAGGGTCAGAGGGGTGACGTCGACCAGAACCACGTCCTTGACTTCGCCGCTCAGCACCGCGCCTTGGACGCCGGCGCCGAGAGCCACGCATTCGTCAGGGTTGATGTCCTTTGACGGGTCCTTGCCGAACATCTTGGTCACGAATTCCGTGATCATCGGCATGCGGGTCGATCCGCCCACCAGCAGCACGCGGTCGATCTCGTTCTTGCCCAGCTTGGCGTCCTTCATCGCCTGCTCGCAGGGGCTTGCGCAGCGGTCGAGCAGATCGCTGGTCAGCGACTCGAACTTGGCTCTGGAGATGTCGACGTCGAGGTGCTTCGGTCCGTTGGCGTCGGCCGTGATGAACGGCAGGTTGACGTTGGCCGAAACCTTCTGCGACAGCTCGATCTTGGCTTTCTCCGCAGCGTCCTTGAGACGCTGGTGAGCGATCTTGTCCTTGAGAAGATCGATGCCGTGCTCTTTCTCGAACTCGGCCGCGATGAACTTCATGAGCCGCTCGTCCCAGTCGTCGCCACCCAGCTTGGTGTCACCGGCGGTGGACTTCACTTCGAACACACCGTCGCCGATCTCGAGCACCGAGACGTCGAAGGTACCGCCACCGAGGTCGAAAACGATCACGGTAAGAGTGTCGTCCTGCTTGTCCAGGCCGTAGGCCAGGGCGGCCGCGGTAGGCTCGTTGATGATACGCAGGACCTCGAGTCCGGCGATGGTGCCGGCGTTCTTGGTCGCCTGACGCTGGGAGTCGTTGAAGTAAGCGGGAACGGTGATGACCGCCTGCTTGACCTCCTCACCCAGGTACGACTCGGCGTCCTTCTTCAGTTTGGTCAGAATCATCGCCGAGATCTCTTCCGGCGAGTACTTCTTGTCGTCGATGGAAACGCGATGGTCGGTGCCCATGTGGCGTTTGATCGAGATAATGGTGCGGTCCGGGTTGGAGACAGCCTGTCGCTTGGCCATCTCGCCCACCAGCCGCTCGCCGGATTTCGAGAATCCGACCACCGAGGGCATGGTGCGTCCACCCTCGGTGTTGGCGATGACCTGGGGCTTGCCGCCCTCCATCACCGCCACACAAGAATTCGTGGTTCCTAAGTCAATTCCAACAACTTTCGCCATAACTCAATGCCTCCTGATGGTTTACTCGGAAAAATTTCTCGCGACCTTGACCATGGCCGGTCGGATCACGCGTTCATCTAGTGCATAGCCTTTTTGCAGTTCGGCCAGGATGGTCTGGTCGGGGACCTCGCTGGTCTCCTCCATCATCACGGCCTGGTGCAGAGCGGCATCGAACGGTTCGCCGTGGGCGGCGATGGCCGTCAAGCCGTGGCCTTCGAAAATCTTCTTCACATCTTTGTCGATCAGCTCGACACCCTGAAGCAGGGAGTCGAGCGCCTTGTCGCCACCGCCCCTGGCTGCTGCCAGAGTGCGCTCGAGATGGTCGAGGATGGGCAGCATCGTGCGGATGATCTCCTCGCGGATACGCACCTTGACGCGCTTCTGTTCCTCTTCCTGGCGGCGCCGGAAGTTGTGGAACTCGGCGTTGGTGCGCTTGACCTGTTCGGCCAGGTCTTCATTGGCCTGACGCAGGGTCTCCAGGGCATCGCCCTCGGTCGGCGCGGCCTGTCCGTCCTCTTCCACGACCTCGGCGGTCACGGCTTCGGTAGGGGCGGCGTCGCCCTCGGGGCTCTCCTCATCAAGTATCGTCAACGGTTTTTCGGTCACTGCGTTCCTCGAACTCTTTTCAAAGTGGTCTTGACTAGCAATATACCAACGGCATGGCAACCCTATGCATGTGGAGTGTTAGAGTAGTATTAGACTCGCCGCCGAAGACTGGTCTGAGCTGGTGCAGTCCCGGTTCCTATAAAGAAAGTCTAAAGCTGCACTCTTCTTGGAGGGGGGAGGAGGCGGAAGGAAAAGGCCACCACTATCTCATGACCCATTCTCCCTCCCCCCGCCAGCGACTAGGCAAGCTGGCTCTGCTGGCGTTCTTCTGCGCCCTCCCGTTCCTTGTCGCTGTGGTCGTTCTCGAGCGACGAGTCGAGCGCATCGATACCCTCCCGGTGGATGAGTATAGGGACCTGACCTGGGCGCCGGATGGGCGCTCTCTGATGCTGTTGCATCAATCTTTGCAAGAGAACGCTCCCGTCGAAGTGTATCTGGGAGAGCCTTCCGGAGAGTTTGCTTCACTGGGGAAGCTCCCGACCGGGCAGCAGTGGCGTCTGACCTCGCAGGCGGTCGATGACGCTGCGATTCTGGTCAGCGAGTCCGAGGCGGGTGAACGTTTTGCCATTCTCGAGAACGGTGCGCCCAGCTTTCTGACCCTCGACACCGATTGGGAGGAGTTGCCGTCTCAGGGGAAGGGGCTGTTCTTTGCCAAGTCGGTAGCGGATGTTCCCTTCGACCAGATGGTCGAGGTCGAGGATGCCCCGGAGGTCGAGGCGGCCCCTGCCAACGCGGGAGATGCCGCCACGCCGGCGGCAACTCCCGACGTACCGACCAGGTCGGGCGTTCAGATCGCCCGTTATAACAGAGCCTCGGCCAGTGCTGACGTGCTGTTGACGATCCCCTTCAATTCGCCCAAGGAGCGTCCGCAGGTGCTGCTCCTTCGCGAGTCGCCGGACAAGCGGTTCGTGGCGCTGATCGCCCGTTTCGGAGAGGCTGGCGCGGCCGGGCTCTGGGTTTACGACGGCGAAGCGTCTCGTCTGCTCTGGACCCGAGTGATGGCGAGCGGGCAGGTGACGGGAATCGATTGGTCGCCGTCGTCCCAGGCGCTGGCTTTGTGTGACGACCAGGGGGTTGTCATCCTCGATAACGTCATGAACGTCGAGTCGACCCGGTTCGAGGCTCAGGGTCTGGGCACAGTCGCGCCCCTCTTCCTCGACGAGAACACGCTCTATCTGGTTGGCAAGCAGGCGGTTCATCGTCTGGACCGTCAGGGGGGGCAGGCGGTTCCCGTTTTCGACGCTCACGCCCGTGGGATCGAGGTCCAGGGGTTCGTCGTGAACCCGTCGGCCTCTAAGGCCGCCTTTTTCTCGCCCGTCCAGGCGGGCCTTCAGTTGGAAGTTGTCAACCTGGACAACAAGGACGAAGCTCCGGCGCTGTCCGAGCTTCCCGGCTCCTGGCGTCGAAAAGCTCAGGAGTCGCTGGCCTATCAGGTGGGCAGCGCCCTACGCACGGCGTGGCAGTTCTGGACTCCCTGAAGAGGAGAAGGCTAGGGCGCCTTCGGCCGAGAACGAGTTCGTAACACGTAGAAAAGGACAGTTATCGTGGCCGACTATAATAAACATCTGTACGCCATCATGCACCCGAACCCGTCTCTGGTGGCCTCCCAACTCGAGCCGCTAGAGTTCGGCAAGCAGTATTCCGTGGGTACCAAACGTTACTACCAGGGGAAGCTGCTCTTCATCGAGGTCGACCCCAGCTTCCGGCACGAGTACTTTCCCATCGATGAGTATCTGGCCAAGACGGTGGCCAAGCCTGACGGCAGCCCCAAGCGCACGAAGATCATCTCTTCCTACCGGGTTCTGGAGCATCTGGACCTCGAAGCGCTGGGGGCTTTGTACGCCGTCACTCCCGCCGGGGCAACCTTGCGCATCGAGAAGGCAGAGTATAACCCCGCGCCTCAAGAGTCCGGGGCGATCCGCTTGATTCAAGAGATCAACCCGCTCGAACTGCTGGTGGCAACGACGCACGACCACCGGAGCTTTGGCGCTTATCTTACCGGGAACAACAACCCGAAGGGCGCGCCCAAGCTGTTCTTCACCGAACTGGAACTCGACGTGGAAGGCTTCCTGAGAGAGTGGGAGCAGAATCCGTTCATGCCGGCGCCGATCCCGGGTATCCATCCCCAGAAACTGTCGGTCGCGCTGAAGTTCTTGAAGTCCAGCACCGAGTACAAGACCGCAACGCTGGGCCTGGCTTCGGTGCTCGACAGCGTCCTGTACCGCAGCCTGAAGAACGGCTTCTTCCTGTCTCACGGCGAGAAGATGAACTTCTATCCGTTCCCTACCGAGGAAGAGCTGCACTCCGAGCACTTCGCCTGGTACAAGTCGACAAACTAGCCGCTTCGACAGAAAAAAGCCCCCGAGGAGAGTCGGGGGCTTTTTTTTTGTCCGAGAGTCTACTTCAGCTCTTTCTTCAGGAAGGCCAGCAGGGTGACCCAGGCCGCCTCGGTCTGTTTTTTCTCGGCGGCCGTCACGTCGTTGAGATAAGGAGCGTAGACCAGGAACCCGTGCAGCGCGTCGGGGTAGATCTCCAGGCGAACCTCCTTGCCGTGCTTTTTCATGGCCGCTTCCATGAAGCGAGCTTGTTCTTCCGGGACGATATCGTCAAGGGATCCCTGAAGTAGGAGCAGGGGGCAATCGATTTTGGGCACCACGCTCAGCGCGTTACGCACGGCGAACGACTCGGGACGCTTCTCGGGGCCCTGCCCGTAGGTGCGCCGGGTGACGGGATCGTTGCCCAGTTTGCCGTGACCCTTCAGGTAGCTGTACCAGCGGTAGATGTCCATCACACCGTAGGCGGAAACGACGGCTTTGAATTCCTGATTGCGGGAGGCGGCCAGGACCGAAATCAGGGCTCCGTGAGAGGCGCCGACCAGGGCTATGTTCCGTCCGTCGACGCGAGGGTGGGCTTTGAGCAGTGGGACGACGTTGAGGACATCCATCACCTCGCCTTTGGCGATCTCGACCATCCCCTCTGATCCATCTTCGCCGCGAAAGGAGGGGGAGAAGACCACGTAGCCGGCTTTGGCCAGACGGATGGACGAGAGACGATGCTCTTTCGAGATGCCGCTGATGCCGTCGTGGTTGAAAATGACGAGGGGAAGTCGGCCTCCGCCGGCCGGCAGGTAGAGCTCTCCTTCGACCTTGAGGCCTTCGCTGGGATAGGTCCAGCGGCGGATGGTGACGCCCTGGCCAACCGAGAGCTGCACGTCCTGGAGCGGAGCGGCCACGGCCGGGCTCAGGAAGAGGGATAAAATTGAAAGCCATTCAAGGATTCGCCCCAGGGGACGCAGAAGGCTTCTCGACTCGAGCCCGCTGGCTCGAAGATCGCTGAGGTGGCATAAGGTCATGAAATTTCGCTCTCTCTTATTCGGCATCTTTCTGGGTCTCGTTCCCGCAACGGCGGTTGTCGCCGAGCCGGTCATTCCCCTGCGTGGCGATATGGGGGTTCTCAAGGATTTCCGCCCCAACGCCGCCGCCTGGCTGTCCGATGACCGGCTGCTGCTGGCGGACCTGAGATATAACAATCTGCAGATTTTTGACCTCGAGGGTCGTCGTTTTCGCCTGTTCGAAGCCCCCTCGATCAAGGCGCCGATCCAGTACGTCGGACTGGCCAAGCTTCCCAACGACGAGTTTCTGGCGCTGGGCTCTCACTACCACGAGCAGAACCACCCCCGCTATCGGACTCAGCGCAGCATGATGCAGCGCATCCATCTCAAGGACGAAGATCTGAACCAGCCAGAGCACAACTTGTCTCCCACCGAGTCGCTGCGCCGGACCCGGATGTGGGGCGCCTCGCCGCTGCGTCAGCTAGAGTTTTGCGGGCTGGCCCTGGATCAGGAGCGGAATGTCGCCTGGTTCGGCCTGGCTCGCCCCGAGTCGGAAGAGGCCACTCTGAGCTTGCTCCGTTGTCCTCTGGACCAGTTGCTGGCCGAGGACCCCTCCATCGAGTTCACCGAGGTCGACACCAAGTTTGTGCTGCCGCTTGACGGACCATCGGGGCAGCCGACCTACCTTGCCGACGTAGCCACGCTCGACGACGGCTCGCTGCTCTTGTTGCTCACTGCCGATGACATCGAAGGCCGTCGCTTCTGCTCGAACTCCATCTGGCGTTGGGACCCGGAAAGCGGCGAGATGTCGATGCTGCGCGACAATCTGGCCATGGAGAACCGGGCCAAGGGGATGGCGGTCCGCTCGCTGGGCGACGGCAGCTACAAAATTGCGCTGGTTTGCGACAACGAGACCGAACTCACCGGTATCCCGGCCGCCCTGGTCGTTCTCGAAGAGCCTATCACTCCCGGTGTCACGGGGGCGGCGCCGGCGCCGACCCAGCTGAACCTGGAGAGCTACCTCGATGTCTCTCCGGCCTTCAGGTAGCCGCTAATTTCGTTCATGAGGTCGGCGAAGCGGGTCCCGTTCTCGGAGCGGGCCGCTTCGCAGAACTCTTTGAGGGAGCTTTCCAGGTCGGCCAGCATCCCTTCGGTGTCCTCGTTGAAGAACTGGATCTCGTGGTAGAGCGCGGGGTTTTCATCCGCCACTTCGGCGGCCGTCTTGATCTGCTTGGCGAAGGTCGTGCTGGCGATTCGGCCTAGCAGGTCGAAGCTGAACCCCGACTTCGAGACGGCTCGGCCGAAGATCAGGTTGGTCAGGTGAGAGAGCCCGAGCACCACGGTCATCACTTTGTCGTGTTCCTCGAGCGGGACGTCGTAAAGCCCCAGGGCCGTCTCGGCGAAGAGCGACTTGGCCTCTTCCGTGGCTTCACGGTCCCCCGCGTCGCAGACCAGGACGGCTCTTCCGTGCAAGAGGGCCGCTCCGGGGGCGAACATGGGGTGGATCGAGGTCGCCCGGTGGCCGTCGCGGCAGGCTTGGCGCAGCGGCCCGACCAGACCGGCTTTCAGGCTGGCGATGTCGAAGATCAGAGGCGAGCGTCCCTCCGGGATCAGGGAGAGGAGCTCGGCAAAGATCGCGGGTGTGGCGCTGAGGTTGGTGGCCAGGACGATCACGTCGCTGTCGGCCACGGCTTCGCTCAGGGGGCGCTCGTGCTCGGAAAACGGGCCGGCGGTGGGATCGGTCACGCTAATGCTGTGCCCCTGGGATTCGAAGAACCGGGTCAGCCAGCTGCCCATTCGGCCGTGTCCACCGACCACGTGAACGCGCTTGCGCGGCCCGGAGTGGACCACTGGCGGGAGTTCGGACTGAGTTTGCACGGCGGCGGCCATCAGGCGCTCGGAGATCTCTTCGGCGACTCTTTCATCGAGACCGATAGCGGCGGCTTTTTCGCGAGCCCGGCGCAGCACGTCGACCTCGACCCGGAAGTCGCGGATCGGCAGGCCTTCGCGGCGCTTGATCTCTCCGATGGCTTTGGTGGTCTCCAGACGTTCGGCGATCAGTTGCAGGATGCGGCGGTCGTAGTCGGCGACCTCGGTGCGTAGACGGTTGAGTTCCTCGTTGGCCATGCGGTGTGTCTCCAGTCTCTGAGTTGCCCACCCGGTTCTAAGTGGGCAGCCATTTATCCCCCAGGGTCAAGGGGAGGGGGGAGGCTCCTGGAGGGGAGCCGAACGGCGGTCAGTGATGGACGATTACATCTATATCGAGGGTCTGCAGGTCGACTGCTTGATTGGCCTGGCCGACTGGGAGCGCCTGGTCAAGCAGACGGTTCTCCTGGACCTTAAGCTCGGCGTGGATATCGCCGCCATGGCGGCGAAGGACCGGGTGGACGCAGGGGATCTCAACACCAGGGCTCTTTCTAAGCGGCTCCAGGAGTTTGTGGGGAATAGCGAGTTTCAGCTGATCGAAACGCTGGCTGAGAAGGTGGCCGACCTGGTTCTCGCAGAATTCCCGGTGCGCTGGATTGAGCTTCGCTTGTCCAAGCCTAGGGCTTTAAGGGGCGCCGCCAATGTGGGTGTCGCCATCAAACGAGAGAGGGTTTTGCAATGAGAGTCGTTTTTGATTTGGGTACCAATATCGACCGAGAGGCTTCTCTGGCCAAAGCGCTGGAGCATCTGGCCGAGCATTTTACCCTGCTGCGCTCGTCCTCTGTCTACAACTCGAGCCCGGTGGGGATGGCCAATCAGCCCGATTATCTGAACCTGTCTCTAGAGGCCGAGACGGATAAGGACGCTGATGAGGTCCGTCAGATCTGTCGCTCGATCGAAGATGCGATGGGCCGCAATCGCAACGTGCCCAAGTACGGTCCGCGCATCATCGATATCGATATCCTGCTGCACGGCGACACCATCGACTCCGAGCGCAACCTGCCTCACGTGCAGACCGATGCCCAGCTGTTCGTGGTGATGCCGTTGGCCGAGCTGTTTCCGTCCGAGGGTCATCCCGTGTCCGGCAAGCTGTGGAGCGACCTGCGTCGGGACCTGCTGCGCGGCCAGTCGCCGAAGGATGCCGGAATCGCCGTGCACGGCAAGGTCGACGCGCTGCCTCTCGGCCCTAAGGCGCGGGCCGGTCTGCTGCAAAACAGCTAGTCGCTAGAGGTTGATGGTGCGGCCGCCATCGACGGGCAGGATCTGCCCCGTGATGTAGTCGGCCCGACACAAGAATTCCACCGCTTCGGCGATCGCCTCGGCCCCTCCCAGCCGGCCCAGCGGGACCTGGGTCAACATCTTGTCGATCGCTCCGTCGCTGCCGGATGCCGGCAGCGCGGCGCCCGGCGACACGCCGTTCACTCGAACCTCCGGGGCCAGCTCGAGGGCCAGCGAGCGCGTCAGCGCCTCCAACCCTGACTTGGCGACGGAGTAGGGTAGGAATCGTTTCAGCGGATAACGGGACCAGATGTCCACGATGTTGACCACGCAGCCAGAGCGCTGGCGTAGCAGCGGCAGTAGCCGGACGGTCAGCATGAAAGGCGACTTCAGGTTGACCCAGTGAAAATGGTCCCAGTGCTCCATCCAGTCCTCGGGAGTGGGGGAGGAGTAGAAGATGGCCGCGTTATTGATCAGGGCGTCCAGCCCTTCGGTCGCATGCTCGGCTACCGCGCGCGCCAGCGCCTCCACCCCTTCCGGGCCTCCGAGGTCGGCCTGGACCAGCGTGGCGCGGCGCCCCTCGGCCTGAACCAGGCGCGCTGTTTCCGCGGCGGGTTCTGCCGAAGAGTTGTAGTGAACCAGCAGATCGTAGCCCGCCTGGGCCAGGCGCACGGCGCTGGCTCGACCAAGGCGGACTCCTGCGCCGGTGACCAGGGCTAGTTTCGTGCTGGAAGAGGGGTTTTGTGCCATGGCCTTCCCTTTGCTCCCACAGGGTGGGAAACCTTGAGGGGTAACTTCGCTCCCCGGGTGGTAAAAGAAGACACCAGGAGCCAGGGCGGTCGCGATGAATAGCGCACTAAGGATGGATTACGGACAGATCCCTCAGGGAGAGGTCCTCGACGGACGGTTTGAGGTAGTACGCCTCGTCAAGTCCGGGGGGATGGGAGCGGTGTATCAGGTCACGGACCGCCTGTTGGGGCACAAGACGTGCGCTCTCAAGCAGATCCGTCCTTCGGCCGATCCCAAAGAGCTGCAGCAGGCCAAGAGCCATTTTATCGGTGAGATCGGAGTGATGCAGTCGCTCTCTCACCCCAACATCCCCCGCATCATCAACTCGTTTTTTCACGGCGACTCGTTTTTCTTCGTGATGGAGTTCGTCAACGGGGTCGACCTGGCTCGTCACCGCAAGACCAAGGGCAACCCCGGCTTGCCGGTCGAGGATGTGGTCGGCTGGGCCATCCAAGTGCTTGATGCCCTGAGTTACGTGCACGAACGAAGCAATCCGATCGTTCATCGCGACATCAAGCCGTCGAATCTGCTGCTCGATGAAGAGAAGAACCGGGTCGTGTTGATCGACTTCGGAATCGCCATGGCGGTCGACCCTGCGGACGGCTGGATCGGGACCCCCGGCTACGCCCCGGCCGAGCAGCAGATGGGTCGGCCAGAGCCTAAGTCGGACCTTTATGCCGTGGCCGCCACCATCCACGAACTGCTCAGCGGGCTGCGCCCCAAGACCTTCGACTTCGTCTCGCTGGCCGACCTGCGGGTGAAAGCGCCACCCCAGCTGCAGGACATCCTCGACGACGCCCTCGAGCCCTGGCCTCAGGACCGCATCGAAAGTGCGGCCGAGATGAAGCGTCGGCTCCAGCAGCTGCCCGGCCTCAGTATTCGAGGCGCCTCGGAGAATCGGGAGCACGCTTTCGAGTCGGCCGTGGACCGTATCCATCAGGAAGGCATCATGCCAGCGCTACGAGACCTGATCGGGCGCTTCGGAAATGAGTGTCAGACCCCGTACATCCCTCCGGCGGTCTCTTTCAATAAGTTCGTGTTGGGCACTATGACCTCGTTCGAGCTGATTATCAGCAAAGACGCTCAGCGCGAATCGATCCGTTTCGAAGAGAAGCAAGGGCTGTTGTCGCCGCTGCTGCTCGGCGAACTCTTTCCCCTGGCCGGCGCCGAACCAGCGCAGGCCTTTCAGCTGATCGACCAGTTTGCTCAAGATTATGAGCAGTTCAAGAATTCCTCCTGGCAAATTATGTAGGGCCGTTCCCTCTCCGCGCAGGGGAGGATTGAATTCTTTTCTAATTTCTCCCCGTGTCGACGCGCAGTTTTCGCCCCGATCTTGCCACGGGTCTCTATCCCGAGGACCTATTTCTGGAACTTCTCGAGAGAGAAGTGGCCCGATCGCGTCGCTATGCCCGCCCTCTCTCGGTTCTGATGGGCTGCCCGGGGGGCGAGATCGCCCTGGACCCCGAGGTGATGACCCTGGGCTGGATGTCGCTGGCTCGAGATGTGGACTTCGGAGCTCGCCTGGACGGGGGGCGCTGGGTTATGGCGCTGCCCGAGACGGGGCGCGCGGGGGCTTCGGTGGCGGCCGAGCGGTTTCGCCGCGGCCTCGATGCCCTGCTGGCCGACAGCGGCGGGAGCCTGGCCCTGGGCGTGGTGAGCCATCCCTATCACGGCGGCAGCGCGGTCGCGCTTCTGGAGGCGGCCGCCCGACTGCTTGGCGAGACGGGACCGAGCACGGCTATCGCCGAATTTCCTCAGGAAAGGCAACCAGGATGAGATTCTCGTCGAGAAGTTTACATCGAGGTGACCTCGGGGATGCTGTCGTCGCCACTATCATGGCATCAAGAATCGGCACAAGCTGCCGATATCTCGGGTGCATCGGGCCGGCTTTGACCTTTTCGACAAAGCTTGCTAGACTCTGGCCACTCGCGGCGCTGCGCCGCGGAGGATTGAAATGACAAACCTGACCCCTATACTTATCGCCTTCCTGGGCGGCTTCGGCCTGACCCTCTGGGCGACTCCCCGGGTGATGAAGCTGGCCGTTCGTGCCGGCGCCCTGGACAAACCTGACGCCCGCAAGATCCACAGCAAGCCTATGCCGCTGTGGGGAGGCCTGGGCGTTTCCCTGTCGGCCACCATCGCTTTCCTGACGGCGCTCTACGCCTCGGGGTTGGCGATGTCGCCGCGACAGGTCGACGGCGTGATCGCCATCGTGATCTGCTCGCTCCTGATTGTCGGCGTCGGCATGGTCGACGACCGCTTCGGGATGGCGGCCAAGGTCAAGCTGATGGCTCAAATCGGCCTGTCCCTGATCCTGGTGGGGGCCGGAGTTCGTATCGACTTTTTCTCGCTACCGCTGGTCTCCGGCGTCGTCTACCTTAACGAGTGGCAGTGCATCGCGCTGTCGATGCTCTGGCTGGTCGGCGTGACGAACGCGGTCAACCTGCTCGACGGTCTGGACGGGCTGGTCTCTGGCGTAGCCTGCGGCTCGGCCCTGATCCTGGCTGTAGTGGCAGCGCTGAACGGTCAGTGGCTGCCCGTGCTGGCGATGGCTGCTGTGGCCGGAGCAACGCTGGGCTTCCTGCGCTTCAACTTTAACCCGGCTCAGCTTTTCATGGGCGACACCGGCAGCCTCTGGCTAGGCCTGATGTTCGCCTCCTGGTCGCTGCTGGGCTACCTGAAAACGACCGCTACGGTCACCCTGACCGTGCCGATTCTGCTGGTCATGGCCGTGCCGCTGCTGGACACGACGTTCGCTATCGTGCGCCGCGGCCTGGCCCGCCAGCCGATCTTCAAGCCGGACAAGGGCCACCTGCATCACCGTCTGCTGTCGACCGGTATGAGCCAGAAGCAGGCCGTGATCACCATCTACGCCATCAATACGGCGTTTGGCCTGGCCGGTCTGGCCCTGGCCTGCGTGGTCAAGTAGGAGCACGACGTGGCCAATCCGCTTCGGGTACTTACTGTTTTCGGGACGCGTCCAGAGGCCATCAAGATGGCTCCCGTGGTGCGAGCCCTGCAAGAGCACCCCGACACCGAAGTCGAGGTGGTGGTCACCGGCCAGCACCGGCAGATTCTCGATCAGGTGCTGGAACTGTTCTCCATCGCTCCCGACCGAGACCTCAACGTGATGCGCCCCCGCCAGACGCTGTACGGGCTGACCGCTACCACCCTGCAGGGGATGCAAGAAGTTTTAGAGGCGTCGCGGGCCGAGGTGACTCTGGTCCAGGGCGACACCACCACGGCCTTTGCGGCCGGACTGGCGTCGTTCTACGCCAAGATTCCGGTTGGCCATATCGAGGCCGGCTTGCGTACGGAAGACGTTTACGAGCCGTTTCCCGAAGAGATGAATCGACGGATGCTGTCGACCATCTCGCATCTGCACTTCGCTCCGACGAACGGTTCGCTGCAGAACTTGCTGGCGGAAGGCACCCCTCGAGAGAAGATCTACGTGACCGGAAATACGGTCACCGACGCTCTGGTCCAGATAGCCGACCGCTTGCCCGCCGGACTGCCTCCGGGCCTGGTGAATCTGCCCGCAGGGGCGCGCTACGCCCTGGTCGAGACACACCGTCGAGAGAACCTTGGCGAGCCGATGCGCCAGGTCTGTAAGGCGCTCAAGGCGCTCGTAGAGCGTCACCCGGACTTCCACGTCGTCTTCTCGGTTCATCCTAACCCGGCGGTGCGCGAAGTCGTCTTCCCCGAACTGGAAGGGGTCGAAAGGATTCATCTGCTGGAGCCGGTGGATTACACCACCCTGATTGCGCTGATCCGGGAGTGCACGCTGATCCTCACCGACAGCGGCGGTATCCAGGAGGAAGCCCCCTCTTTGGGCAAGCCCGTGCTGGTCCTGCGCCGGCAGACCGAGCGCCCCGAAGGGGTCACGGCCGGCGTGGCCGAGTTGATGGGGACGGATTTTGACAAGATTGTGGACCGGGCGTCCCGCCTGTGGACCGACCCGGCCGCTTATCAGAAGATGAGCATGGTCGCCTCACCTTACGGCGACGGCTTTGCTGCGCGCCGCACCGTGGAAGCACTGCTGCACGAGTTTCGTGGAGTGGGCTCCCGGCCGTTAGAGTTTCTGACGGAGACTGTGAGCGCTTGAGGTGGACCAGGAGTTCGACGACGACGCTCGCGTCATAGACACGACCCCCGCCGAGGAGGCCGAGTTACGTGACCTGGAGTCGCGTATCTCGAAGCTCAGGGAGCCCGAAGGCGGTGGAAACACCACCTTTGCTCGCGGAGTGAGCCTGGTCGCCTCCATGGGTTTCGTGCTGGCGGGCTGTCTGTTCGCTGGACTCTATCTGGGCGACTACCTGGTTTTGAAGTTCGGCATGTCCTGGTTACGCCTGGCTGGTCTGGGCCTCGGTTTGGTCACCGCGCTATTTGCGGTGGTCAAATTGATGAGACCGTTCCTTCAGGCGCAGGATTAACCCCACCATGCTTTGGAATGCACTGTCGCTGTTGGGGGGATTTGCTCTGGGTTGGTGGCATATGCGCCGCAGCCAGAGCATGCTCGAGTCGATGTTGGGACAGCCTACGGGCCAGTCGGTCAAGCGATTGGTCTTCAAGGCCGGAATCAGTCGGCATATTTTTACTCTGCTGGCAGGAGTTCTTCTGATCCGGGTAGCAGGATTCGAGCCATTCCGCCTCCTTGGCGGAATGCTCATCGCCACGATGGCCTACCGCGTGTACGTGGTCAGGCGGCGTGAGCGGATTTGAAGGAGACGAGATTTTGGGTATGAGTCAGACGTTATCGATCTTGGCGGCCGCCGGCCACGGTGCCGGCATGGGTCTGCATGAAAAGCTCGTGGTCGGCTCGACGGTTCTGGTCGTGCTGGTGCTGATCTCCCTGGGCGCTGCGGCGCGAGGACAGGTCGGCGTTATCCCCAAGGGACTGGGCGCGGCTTTCGAGCACGTCTTCGACTGGATCGACGGGATGGCCAAGGATATGATCGGACGCGGGAGCCGGCAGTACGTGCCGCTCCTGATGTCGCTGTTCCTGTTCATCCTGGCCTCGAACTGGAGCGGCCTGCTGCCGCTTCCCGTCTTCACCTATAACTCCACCCCCGCCGGGATCACTCACGTGACCAACGTGAACCAGGCCGTGGAAGGTGAACTGGCCGACACCGGCCTGGAAGGCGAGCACGCCGAAGGGCACGTCGAGCACGTTCTGTTCGAGCCGCCGACCTCTTCCTATAACACCACGCTGGCGCTGGCGATGATTTCCTTCTTCGCCTTCAACTGGTTCGGTATCAAGAAGAACATGTTCCCCCGCTGGGGCGCCACCGAAGAGCCGGTCGCCCATCACGGCGACGGTCACCACGACCATCATCATCACTCTTCGGGCGGAATCGGTGGATTCTTCACCTGGTTGGCCCACTTCGTACAGCCCACCCCGATGCTCTGGAAGAGCATGGACGGCGCGATGCGCTACCTGCTGGTGCCGCTGCTCTGCGTGCTGTTCCTGTGCTTGAACATCGTGGAAGAAGTTGCCCGTATCCTGTCGCTCTCGCTGCGACTGTTCGGTAACATCTCGGGTGAGCACCAGGTCAAGGTGTCGCTGTTCGGTGTGATGCGCGACTTCTTGAACCAGTCGTTCGCCGGCTTCCAGGCCGGACACATGGTTCAAGGGCCGGGCTGGCTGGTGGTTTCTGGAGTGATCTGGGGCGCTTCGCTGTTCGCAACACTGCTGGGAGCTCTCGCGGGCTTCGTGCAGGCTATGGTTTTTACAATGTTGACTTTGGTGTACATTGCCCACGCTGTGGCTGATGAGCACTAGTTGGATGACGAAATGGGGCCCTCGGGGCTTCGGATTCTGTTAGTTAGGACTTCAAGGAGGTAGAAAACGATGAAAGGTAGAGATTTCTTCCGCGTATGCTGGTTTCTCCTGGCGCTGATGGCTCCCGCCATGGCTCAGGATGGTGTGGCGGTTGGCTTTGCATGGTTTGGCGCAGGTCTTGCGATCGCCATCGGAACGATCGGACCTGGTCTGGCACTCGGTAACGGTGTAGGCAAGGCAATGGAGGCCATCGGGCGCAACCCCGAGGCCGAGCCTAAGATCAAGAACAACATGATCGTTGGTCTGGCGTTCATCGAGGCTCTCTCGATCTACGCCCTGCTTATCGCTCTGTTGCTCGGTACCAAGGGCGCTTAGTCGCAAGACAGAGAGTAGGAATCGGGTATGGACGTCATTTGGTCAGTTCTTTCAAGCCTCCATTTTGAGTCCACGACCTTCTTTTGTCAGATAGCGCTTTTCACGCTGCTGCACTTCTCGCTGAATTTTCTCGTCTATCAGCCGATCATGAGAATTCGTGATCTGCGGGATAAAAAGATCGCCTCCAGCCTGGCCGCCGCCGAGGCGGCCACGGAGGCGGCCCGTAGGGTGAAAGACGAGTACGAGGAAAGAGTTCGTGCGGCGCGTGCCGAGGGGCAGGCTGCCCTGGCGGCCGCGACCACTGCGGCGGAAGCCGACCGCGTCACTCGTGTCGATAAGGCACGTGAGGAAGCGGGACGGTTGCTCGAAGAAGCCAAGGCTGAGGCCTCGGCTGCCAGGGAACAGGCCGAAGGGACCATCGAGACCCAGGCGGATAAGGTGGCGAAAGCCATCGCCAGCCGTCTGATCACCGGTGCTCTCGGACAGGCCGAGGCCGCACCCGTGCTGGCCAAGATCGGAGGCAAATGATGTTAGGAATGAGCGGTGCGCAGATCTTCGACTGGTTGGTCTCCGTCGTCAACTTCGTCATTATGTTCTCCCTGTTCCGTCTGGTCGTGATCATTCCGATGGAGCAGGCTGTCCGCTTGCGCGAGCAACGCGTACGCCTGCGCCTCGAGGAGATCGAGCAGATCGCTGCCGAGGCCAAGTCGAAACAGGCCGAGTTCGAAACCAAGTTTGGTGACGTGGACTCTATCCTGGGTGATATCAAAGCCTCCTCGGATCGGACTTTGGCGCAAACCAAAGCCAAGATCGAAGAGAAGGCTGGGGCCGAGGAACGCTATCATTTGGAGAAGGCGAAGGCCGAGGCGGCCGCGCTGCGTCGCGAAGTCGAACAGGAGATCCGTACGCGGGTCGCTGGTCGGGCCGTGAGCAAAGCGGAAGCGATTCTGGGTAGTGCGCTCGATGCAAACGCTCAAAACGCCATCGTCATGGCTTCGGTGAAGAAGGTAGGTGAGCTCAGTGCTACTTAGGGCTGTGGCCGTCAGGTACGCTGGCGCCCTTCACGCGCTGGCTGACAAAGCCGGTGGTTTGGAAAAGGTAGAATCGGATCTTTCTCTGGTCGCCGAGACGGTAGCTTCGCACGCGGGGCTACAACAGGCGCTGCTCTCGCCCACTGTGGCCGACACGGTGAAGCGAAGCGTTGTAGAGAAGATTTTTCAGGGGAAAGTTTCGGACACCGTCCTGCGCTTTCTCTTTGTCCTCGTGGACAAAGGTCGTGAGGAATACCTCGCCACCATCCTCGAGGTGTTCCGGGAGCGCTTGCGCTCGGACCGGGGCGAGGTCGAAGCACACGTGCGTTCGGCCAAGAAGCTTACCGCGGAGCTTCGCAAGAGCCTGGAGAAGAGCCTGGAGGCTTTCTCCGGCAAAAAGGTCAAGCTTACCGAAGCGGTAGAGCCAGAACTGGTCGCGGGTATGGTGGTTGTGGTCGGAGATCGCGTGATCGACACCAGCTTCCGCCACCAGTTGAGCGAGATTCAGGATAAGCTGTCTCGCGTTTAAGAGATTTAGCGGAGGATTAACATGGCGATTCGTGCTGAAGAGATCAGCGATATTCTCGTAAAGGAGATCGAGGGATACGATCCCACGGTCAAAGACCAGCCCTACGGCACGGTGATTCAAGTTGGCGACAACATCGCTACCGTGTACGGGCTGCGCAACGCCCGCGCGGGTGAGCTGCTCTCTTTCGCCACCGGTGAGCTGGGCATCGCGATGAACCTCGAAGAGGACGTCATCGGCGTTGTTATCATGGGTGAAGACTCGGCCATCAAAGAAGGTGACCGCGTCGAGAGCACTGGCCGCATCGTTGAGGTGCCGGTTGGTGAGGCGATGCTGGGTCGCGTGGTCAACGCGCTGGGCGAGCCGATCGACGGCCGCGGTCCTATCGAGACCACCGAGCGTCGTACCATCGAGTTCACGGCCCCTACGGTGCCCGAACGTAAAGGTGTGCACGAGCCGCTGCAGACCGGCATCAAGGCGGTCGACGCCCTGATCCCGATCGGCCGTGGACAGCGCGAGCTGATCATCGGCGACCGTCAGACCGGCAAAACCGCCGTGGCTGTGGACGCGATGATCAACCAACGCGACACCGACGTGCTCTGCGTCTACGTGGCTATCGGTCAGAAGACCAACAACGTGGCCGCTATCGTAGACAGCCTGCGCGAAGCCGGCGCCCTCGACAACAAGACGGTGGTCGTGGCGGCAAACGCCAGCGACTCTCCTTCCTTGCTGTACCTTGCGCCCTACACCGGCTGCGCTATTGCTGAGCAGTTGATGTACAAAGGTAAGCACGTGCTGATCGTCTATGACGACTTGACCAAGCACGCCAAGGCTTATCGCGAAATTTCGCTGCTGCTGCGCCGCCCTCCGGGTCGTGAAGCCTACCCTGGCGACGTTTTCTTCCTGCACTCCCGCCTGCTCGAGCGGTCGGCCAAGCTCTCCGACGAGCTCGGCGCGGGTTCGATGACGGCGCTGCCCATCATCGAAACCCAGCTGGGCGACGTGTCGGCTTACATCCCGACCAACGTGATCTCCATCACCGACGGCCAGATCTTCCTCGATAACGACCTCTTCTATCAGGGCACTCGCCCGGCGGTGGACGTCGGAATCTCGGTGTCTCGGGTCGGCGGTTCGGCCCAGATCAAGGCGATGAAGACCGTAGCCGGTCCTCTCCGTCTGGACCTCGCCCAGTACCGCGCCCTGGCCGCTTACGCCAAGCTGTCGGCCGACGAGCTGGACAAAGCCAGCCGCGACCAGCTAGCTCGTGGTGCTCGTATCACTGAGGTGCTGAAACAGAAGCAGTTCGCTGTGATGTCGGTAGAGAAGCAAGTTGCTATCCTCTACGCGGCGACCCAGGGACACCTCGATGATATCTCTGTCGATGACGTACAGCGCTTCGAAGTCGGGTTCCACGACTACGTGACCGCGAACTACTCCGAGATCCACACCGAGATCAAGGAGAAGAAATCGATCACCGACTCCGCCGAAGAGAAGCTCAAGGCAGCGATCAAGGCGTACAAAGAGGAATTCCAGGCCAGCAAAGGCTAGAGGCAACAGGGTATGTCGAGTCTTAGAGACCTAAAGAACCGCATCAAGTCGGTTCGTAATATCCAGCAGATTACCAAGGCCATGAAAATGGTCGCGTCTGCCAGGATCAAAAAGTCCGAGGATCAGCTCAAAGCCGCGCGTCCGTACGCCGAGAAGCTGAAGGAAGTCGTTTTCGATCTGACTTCGGGCATGGAAGAGGTGCTCCATCCTCTGATGGAAGTGCGCCCCGTGAACAACGTGGCCGTCGTGGTGGTGTCCTCGGACAAAGGTCTCTGCGGCGCTTACAACAACAACCTGCTGAAGATGGCCTGGCCCGAAATTCAGAGCCAGCCTCCCGCGAAGTTGGTGACGCTCGGCGGCAAGGTAGTCAAATACCTTGCACGCCGTGGCGTGAAGCCTACCGTCACCAAGCTCAACTGGGCGGCGGAGTTCGAACTGGCTCAGGAGTACGCGATGCTACTGACCGACTGGTTCATCTCCGGCGAGATCGACCAGGTCGTGGTGTACTACACCCAGGCGGTCTCGGCGATGACTCAGAAGCCGGTTCGTGAGGTGATTCTGCCTCTCGAGAAGGAAGGGGTCAGCGACGAGGTCGGCGCCGTGCCGTACGAGTTCGAACCTTCCGCCGATAAGGCGCTGGAGATTCTCTTGCCCCGCTACGTTCGCAACGTGATCTTCAAGATCCTTATGGAGTCGAAGGTCTCCGAGCTGGCCGCTCGTCTCAAGGCCATGAGCAACGCCACCGATAACGCCGACAAGCTGGCCGGTGAACTGACGCTCGAGTTTTTCCGGGTCCGACAAGCGGCCATCACCAACGAGATCCTGGAGATCTCCGGTGGTGCCGAAGCGCTGGCCGCGTCCACCTAAAGTGGGCACCGCCGGCTTTTTGAGATTTTTGAATTGATGACGAGTGCTCGGCAGGACAAAGCCGGGGCTCACAGGAGGAAGAATGGCTGAAGGTCAAGGTGAAATCGTCCAGATTTTGGGCTCTGTGGTGGATATGGAATTCCCCCCGGGCCAGCTGCCCGCGCTCTACAGCGCGGTAGGCGTCAAGCGCGAGGTGTTCCGTAAGTTCACCGGCGAAGATATTCCTGAGGGCGACCGCGTGCTCACCTTCGAGGTCATGGGCGAGTTGGGGAACAACCGCGTTCGCTGCCTGGCCATGGGTACCACCGACGGTCTGCGTCGCGGCATGGCGTGTGTGAACACCGGTGCTCCGATCTCCGTGCCCGTCGGTCGCGAGACGCTGGGACGCATGTTCAACGTTCTGGGTGAAGTGATCGACGGCGGCGAGAAGATTTCCGTGAAGGAACGCCACCCGATCCACCGCACCGCTCCCCCCCTCGCGGAGCAGACTCCTACTCAGGAAGTCAACGAAACCGGCATCAAGGTTATTGACCTGCTGGCTCCTTACTCCAAGGGCGGTAAGACCGGTCTGTTCGGCGGCGCCGGCGTAGGCAAAACCGTTCTGATTCAGGAGCTGATCCACAACATCGCTAAAGAGCACGGTGGATTCTCCGTGTTCGCCGGCGTGGGTGAGCGCACTCGTGAAGGGAACGACCTCTGGCACGAAATGAAAGACTCGGGCGTTATCAAGAATACCGCCCTGGTGTTCGGTCAGATGGACGAGCCGCCGGGCGTGCGATTCCGCATCGCTTTCACCGGTCTGACCATCGCGGAATACTTCCGCGACCACGAAGGCCAGAACGTGCTGCTGTTCGTGGACAACGTGTTCCGCTTCGTGCTCGCGGGTGCTGAAGTGTCCGCGCTGCTCGGACGTATGCCCTCGGCCGTAGGTTACCAGCCGACCCTGTCCACCGAGATGGGTCAGCTGATGGAGCGCATCACTTCGACCTCGAAGGGCTCCATCACCGCAGTGCAGGCCATCTACGTACCGGCCGACGACATTACCGACCCCGCCGTGGCGACGACCTTTACCCACCTCGACGCCACCACCGTGCTGTCGCGAGCCATCTCCGAGATGGGCATCTACCCCGCTGTGGACCCGCTCGCTTCGACCTCGCGTCTGCTCGAGCCTCGTTTCATTGGCGACGAGCACTACGGCGTGGCTCGTGGTGTTCAGGAGACCCTGCAGCGCGACAAAGACCTGCAGGACATCATCGCCATTCTGGGTGTGGAAGAGCTCTCCGAGGACGACCGCATCATCGTGGGTCGCGCTCGCCGCTTGCAGCGCTTCCTCTCGCAGCCGTTCAACGTGGCCGAAGTGTTCACCGGTCGTCCCGGTAAGTACGTACGCCTGTCCGACACCGTCCGCTCTTTCAAAGAAGTGGTCGAAGGTCGTCTGGACCACCTGCCCGAGCAGGCGTTCTACATGTGTGGCGGTATCGACGAGGTGCTCGAGAACGCTCGCAAGCTGGGCTACGAAGTCGGCGCTTAAGCCAGCGTCATAGGAGACCTCCGTGTACACAAAAGACTTCACCGTAGAGATCGTGACCCCCGTCGAAAAGAAATTCGAGGGGACCGTCCAGGAGATCATCCTCCCCGGCATCGCCGGTGAGATGGCCGTCCTGGGAGGGCACGCGCCTCTGCTGACCATGCTCAGCCCGGGCGTGATGGTCGCTGTTCAAGGGAACGAGCGGCACGTCATGTCCACGGGCGAAGGCTTCGCCACCATCGCAGACAACAAAGTCGTGTGCCTGGTCGACTTCGCTCACACCGTGAGTGAACTCGACTTCCCGGCGCTCTCGGCCGAATTAGAGACCGTTCGCGCGGCTCTCACCGCATCGCCCGGCGATGCGGCGCTGCGGGTGAAGAAGATACTGCTCGAGGCCAAGATGAAGGCCCAGAATTACGGTAAATAAACAACTATGGCAAGAATCCTCGTCAAGGGTCCCACCAAGCTCAGCGGCAAGCTCAAGGCCAGCGGCGCCAAAAACGCCTGTTTGCCCATCCTAGCGGCCTCTATCCTGGCTCGCGGCGAGGTTCGCCTCCGACGCGTTCCTGACATCAGCGACGTTCACACCATGCTCGGCATCATGCAGGCCATGGGCGTGAAGGTCCGCTGGGTCGGGGACGAGGAAGTGATTTTAGATACCACTTCCGTGACCACCACCGCTCCCGATGAGCTGGTGCGTCAGATGAACGCCTCCTTCGACCTGGCTGGTCCCCTGCTGGCTTGCTACGGCGAAGCACACATCTCTTTGCCCGGCGGCTGTCGCCTGGGCCCGCGTCCGGTCGATCTGCACCTGCAGGGCTTCCGCAAGCTGGGCGCCACCGTCAGCACCGAGCGCGGTGCCGTCCACGCTCGTGCCGATCGCCTGAAGGGCGCTCATATCGCCTTCCCCTTCGTCTCCGTCGGCGCCACCAAGAACTGCATGATGGCTTCGGTCCTGGCCGAAGGCGAAACGGTTCTCGAGAACTGCGCGATGGAGCCCGAGATCGTCGACCTGGCCGACTTCCTGGTCGCCATGGGCGCTAAGATCGAAGGTCAGGGCGGTTCTCAGATTCGGATTCAAGGCGTAGAACGTCTGCACGGTACGGAGTACGGGGTGCTTCCCGACCGTATCGAAACCGGAACGTTCCTGATCGCGGCTGTCATGACCGGCGGCGATGTGACGATGGAAGACTGCCGTCCCGAAGATCTGACCGCGCTGGTCGGGATCCTGAAGGACGCCGGTCAGGACGTCGAGGTCGGCAAGGACTGGATCCGGGTGCGTGGCGTTTCGCCGGTCCTTCCGGTAGAAATTGCGACGGCGCCTCATCCTGGATTCCCCACCGACCTTCACCCTCAAATGGTCGCTATGTTGGCCCTGGCGAACGGGTCGAGCGTGCTCAACGAAACGATTTTTTCCGGGCGCTTCATGTACGCGATGGAGTTGGTCCGTCTGGGCGCTCACCTGAAGGTTCGCGACCGTCAGGTGATCATCAGCGGAAACGACAGCTATTCGAGCGCTCCCGTGGACGCTCCCGACCTGCGGGCCGGTGCGGCGCTGATCCTGGCCGGCATGGCTGGCGAAGGCGAGACGATGATCTCGGGCGTGCACTTCATCGACCGGGGTTACCAGAAGCTGGAAGAGCGACTGCGCTCCCTGGGGGCGGACATTACCCGCCTGGAAAAGCCGGTCCCTAGCCGGGTCGGCTAGGGCCCAATGTCCATCGTCTGCTTAGAGCCGGGAAGCCGGCTCTTTCGCGTTAAGGACACTTCCGGGAAGGTCCACAGTCTCTCCTCGTACCTGGTCAGAGAGGCCACGACAGGCGATGGAGTCTGTTTCCCGGAAGAGCTCGAAGGCATGTCGCCTCGACCGCAGGTGGTCGAACTCTGGCCCTGGGATACCGCTGGCGGGGTCAGAGATTACGCCCTGGCAAGTCTCTACCTGAGCCTGCTCAAGAAACGTTTTTCCAGCGTCTTCCGTCGCGCCGAGTGGAGAGTGGTTCTTTCTCCGCGACTTCTGGCCGCTCAGGGACAGGTCTGGAGCGCCCTGCTACGCGAGACCGGGATCCGAAAGTTCCAGCTGCTCTCTAACCTGGAATGCCTATGCTGGGGCCGCTCCCAAGAGCTGATGGGCCTGTATCTTCATTGGGGGGCAGGAGGTGGAGACCTGGGCGCCTGCCTGCAAGGAGAGACCTACCGCTACCAGCGGCTGTTGGTGGGAGAGGACCAACTGGTGGTTCAGCTGCGAGACTGGCTGCACGCCAGGACAGGCTCGCCGGTTCCTCGCGACGAGGCCTACCGACTTCTACGGCTGGCCGGTGACGAAGGGTTAGCGTTTCCCGGCGGGCGACTTGTGGAAATCGGACTAGGGGGAGACTCGACGCCGTTACGCGCTTCGCTAGAGCAGGAGGTTCTGCTACAAGCCATACTCAGTTTCCAGCAGCCCCATCTCGAAGCCGTGGAAGGCTTCGTGCGTGCGCTTTCGCCCCAGGACCAGGCCGAACTTTTCGAACACGGCCTGCGCCTTTCGGGAGGTGGAGTCACCCTTCGCTTGTTACGTGACTGTCTTGCCGAACTGTTCGAGTTCCCCGTGGCTCTGGCCGAGCCCCCCGAGACGGCCGTGCTGAGCTCGCCTCGGCTGCACTGAGCTGTCGCGCGGAAAGAGTATCCGGTCCTGCGAACAAGTGTTTGCCATTTAGGACAGGACAGGGGGGGGTCGACAGGAAGCTGAAAATTTTGTAGCTAGACTGCCTTGCGTTTCCGTAGACTTCTCATAAAGCTCCTGCGCGTGCTGGTCCCCCTGGTTGGGGTCCTGGCGCTGCTCGCCGTGATCATCTTTGTGTCGTACTTCGACAGTATCGCTCAGTACGCGCTGGAGTCCGCTTCGTCGAGCATTCCTGGGCGTCTGCAGGTCAAAAAGTTTCTGCCCACGATGAGCGGGGTTCAGATGCAGGGCGTGCGTTGGGACCTCGATGAGAAGGACCCGTTCTTCGTGGCTGATCGGGTGGACGTGACGATCGACCATAAGGCGCTGCTTCGACGGGACTGGCTGGTACTGATTCGCCACGCCATGGTGATCAAGCCCGGCTTGCGGGTGACGGTCGCTCCTGATGGCACCCTGAATCTGATGAAGCTGCTGGAGTCTGACGAGGAGCCGTCCAAGTTGGATATCACGCAGCTTCGCGTGGTTTTAGAGTGGAAAGAAGGCTGGGTTCTCTACAACGACCGACGCGACGCCGGCTTCCTCTACGAACTCTCGGACTGGAAAGGCTCGGCGGCTTTTCCGGACGGGGAGATTTTACTCCTCAAGACCGACGCTCACCGGAAGGAAGACTCTTCCAAGTTCTCCTTTGAAGGGGAGGTGTCTCTCCTTCGGCCGCGCTTGAGCACGACCCTGAACCTGGCTCGGGTCGATCTGCTGCCGTTCGCCGGCTTCCCCGGGTTTGGCCCGGGATTGACCCTGGTTCAGGGAATGGTCAACGGCTCGATCGTCGTTCAGGGTAGCGGAGAAACCTGGGACGACGTGCTGGCTTCGGTGTTCGCGGTTGGCAAGGTCGAACTGAGCGACGGCCTGCTGGCTTCACCTCTCCTGCCGGTCGACCTGAAGGGTCTCAACGGCAAAGTCAGCCTGCTGGGGCGAGAGGTCAGCACTTCGGGCTTCCAGGGGCTGGCCGCGGGTATCCCGTTCCGGCTCGAGGGGACCGCCGATCTCGACCCGGAGGGCGAGGTCACGGCCCGCCTGGCGGTGGCCCGTTTCTCTTTAGAGCTTCTCAAGCCGTACCTGCAGAATCCGCCGCCGGTCAGCGGCGAGGCCGAGGTCGACGTGGACGTCGAGGGGCCCGTGGTGGACCCTAACATCAGCGGTCTGGCTCGGGCATACAACTTACACTACCAGGACCAGGTTGTTCCAAAGGCCAGCAGCCGTTTTCTCAAGACCGGAGAGATCGTCTATCTGTCCGAAGTGCAGGCCGAAACGGCGGCCGGGAAGGTCACCGGAGAAGGCTGGCTGTTCCTGGGAGAAAAGCCTCGCATCCTGTTTGCTCTGCAGGGCCAGGGCACGAACCCTTCGGCTCTGATGCCGGACCTTGCCGAAAGCGCGGACTTCCGAGTCCGGGTTCTGGGCACGCTCGACGACCCGATGCTCTACGGGCAGGGAGAGCTTCGCGGGCTGGGCTCGTGGGGCCAGGGGATCAGCTCGGCCGGCGGTCAGTTCTATTTCAAAGGCCAGGAGTTGATGCTGCTCGACGGGCTGGCCTTCAAGGGCGGGAGCAGCGTCCGAGTTCCCGTGGCCTCGGTCAACATCGAAAGTCGCCAGGTGGACGGCATCGTACGAACCGACGGTTTCTCGTTAGCCGATGTGCCCGGCCTGCAGGGGGTCAGCGGCTACGTTTCTGGTGAAGCCGTCGTCAGTGCCGACCTATCCGGCTCGACCCCACAAATCGTGGCCCAGGGCCAGCTAACCGATGGCACCTTCTCGAGCGGCGGACTGACCGCGAGCAGCGCTTCGGGAGCATTTGCCTTTGACGGGGCCCAGATGATTATCCCCGACGCCTCGGCCAGCGTGGAAGGCGGCCGGGTGAACCTTGCGGGTGTCTTTGACACCCGTAACAACGGGCTCGCCTTCTCTGCCAGGGCCGACGGAATGAACCTGGCGGCCCTGGGGCTGCCGGGCGAGTCGGCCTCGATGATCGGCTCGATCAGCGGGCAGTTGGGCGGTCAACTCGGTGTCTACGGCTACGCCGAAAGCGCCCGCGGCAAAGCGGCCCTTTCCGGTTTCCAGCGCGCCAATGGCACGCTGGGAGCCGTCGCCTGGGTCGATGCCCCTATTCCTGGCCAGGAAGACTCGAACATGCAGGCGACGGTGGTCGCCGGCGGCACGCTCGACCGGATGAATCTTGAATACAACGGCCAGGCCCAGGCCCCGGTGCTATCGAGCGTCGGACCGCTCGATGTTATGGGGAGCGCAACGCTTGCGGACAAGGTCCTGACCGTCCACCCCACGCTGGTCGCGGCGCGGGACGAGAACGGCAACGCCGAACCGGCCCGCTACCTGACCTACAGCGGAGAGGCGTACCCGTTCTTCGGTCCGCTGCTCGCGGGCCCGCTGAAGCAAGTGGTGGTCGAAGAGCAAGCCGTGCCTACCCGGCGGAGCCTATCGCTGGCCGGTAAGGCTGACCTGGCCAGGGAGAGCCTCGACTTCCGCTTCCAGTTGCGTTCGGCCGGCCTGCAGGAGTTGGCTGATCAGCCTCTCGGTTCGGACCCCGATTCGGCCAGTCTCAACGAAACGCTTCCGTTCGACGTACTCAGCGGGTTCGGTTCGGTCCAGGGGATCCTGAGCGGCACCTTCCGAGCGCCTCGTCTGCAGGCGGACTACGACGTGCCCTGGCTGCTACTGGCAAACGGCTACGAGAACCGCCACGTGCTGTCCAGCAAGGGTAGGGTCAGCATGAACGGACCCGCCTTGAACATCGATGCGGCCGCCGTGTCCGAGACGCCGTTCGATGGGCGCCTGACCGGGGCTCCCAAGGCGCTCTACAACCTGGCTTCCCAGATGACGGGCATGCTGGCCGCTCGAGGCAAGGTCGAAGCGAGTGGGCGTTTCGACCTGCGTCTGGCTACCGCCGGTTTCGACGCGAGCTTCCTATCTCTGGTAGCTCCCTCGACCTATCTTTCCTATCTGCCTTACGGGCGGTTGGCCACGGAGAACTTGCATATCTGGGGCACCGCTACCAGCCCTTCGCTGGCCGGTGCGGTCCGACTGCTGCAGGGCGGCCTTTACATGGCTGGTGAGTCGTTCCCGTTCCAGGTCGCCTCGCTGGATTTCAACTCGGAGGGCGGTAAGACCCGAATCGACAACCTGGTGGTTCAAGCGCCCGGTCTGAACGTCTCGGGCTATGGACAGCGGGATGCCAACGGCGACCTGTCCGGAGAGATCTCTGCCCGCGATATCGACCTGGCGGAGCTTCGCCGTCTGGGACCGCCGCTGTCTGGTCTGGGAGGTCGCGCGGACGCCGCTTTGGCGCTGGAGGGGAACTGGCCCCGCCAGCCTCGCATCGAGGTTGCTCTCAACGGGCGCGATCTGACCTGGAACCCCGCCGCCGTAGGCGGAATGGCGGCGACTCTGCCGATCGAAGAGCTGGCCCTGGGCCACTTCGGCGAGGACGGCCAGACTCTGGCTTCGGGACTGACCATCACCCAGGACGACATCGGGCTTCGTATGGAGCTTCCGTCCCAGGGCCTGCGCTTCCGTACCGTGGCGAACGGTCTGAGCCTGGAGGCCGAGGGCGCGGTGCGCTTCCCCGGAGGGCTTCCCGACCTTCGCATGTTCAAGACGTTCTCGGACTGGAAGGGCTACTTTATCTCGGCTAACGGCCCGGACCTGGGCGCCCCGGGCGCTCCCTTCCGCGCCAGTATGCAGAACATGACTTTCGCCGAGTTGGCCCGCTACATGGGGACCACCGCGCCTCCTTATCGGGCCAAGACCAGCGCTGCCGTAGCGTTGGAGGGTCAGTGGTGGCGCGACCATAAGCGCGAGGCGACCGGCAACCTGCCGAGCTATCAGCTCGACCTGCAGGAGTTGACCTTCGAGGGCGACCGAGGAGGCAAAGCGTCTGGCTTTGACTTGCAAGAGTCGGCCCACCTGGCCTATCAACGGCAGGGCGACGCAGGTTACCTGACCCTGGAGAACCTCGGACTGGGCTTCTTCAGCGGGCCGTCTCCCCTGGGCAGTTCCGTGGGAGCCGTGGCTGGAAACCTGGTGGCTCGCCCTCTGGCGCAGGCGACTCCAGACCCCACCCCGGGTGCCGAGGTTAGCAGTCGCCAGGGCTCTTTGCAGGCCGAGGCCAAGCTCGCTCTGACCCAGCTTCCCGAGGCGAAACCGAATTCGAGCTTCCATCTGGGCGCGGTCGATATCCCTCTGGGGAACCTGGCCTTCTTGCTGCCCGAGGCCATTACCTTAGACGGTCTGGTAGAAAGCATCGAGGTGAATCTCGATGGTCTGCTCCCGGCGCCTCGGCTAGATGCGACGGCGCTGGTCACCAACCTGGCCGTGGGGCCGCTGCGCGAAATGGCGCTGCGCGGTCGGCTGACCGGGCAGGCGGAAGGCGAGAACGGGTACACGCTGTCTCTGGGCGACCTGGCCGACCCGGCGGTCACCCTGACCTTTGGCAAAGCCGACGCGGCCGACCATCGTCTGCAGGCGGAGGGGACCGCGACCCTGCTCTGGCGTCGCGTTTCGCCCCTGAACCCCGACCGACTGGGACTGTTCGCTAACGGTCTCGAGGTTGATTCGAACAGTCCGATCGATCTGGCATCCCAGGTCGTGGACAAGAATCTTCGTATCATCGCCGATGCCGTACCGGGCGAGGAGCAAGCTCGCGGCGACCTGACGGCCTCGCTGGCCGTCGACGGAACGCTGGGCTATCCCGAGTTCGAGGGTAAGGCCAATCTGGCCAACGGGCAGTTCCGCTCGCGACGCTACGGGAACTTCGAGAATCTGCAGTTAGACGCTCAGGTTGAACGCATCAGCCGCGATGAAGCCGAGCCCAGTGAGGTGCTCGACGCTCAGTCCAGCGGCTTCCTGACCCGCTTCAGCCTGCCTAAGTTCGATGGAACGCTGGGCGGCAAGCCGTTCTTTGCCAGCGGCAAAACCGAGTTCGCGGGCCTGGCCCCGACTTACCTGAATATGAACTTCGTGGGTGAAGCGCTGCCCGTGCAGCTGCCGGACCTGTTCACCGGTACGGCCGACGTCGACATGGAACTGCGCGGGCGGATGAACCGGGTCGACGGTAAGCCCGCGCTGTCTCCCGTGATTCTAGGCACCATCGTGATCCCTAAAGGCGATTTCGAGCTGCCGCTGAGCGCTGTGAGCTCGGGAGGAGAGGGCGGCCTGGCCCTGCCGCTGGACTACGACATCACTCTGGACCTGGGTCAGGAGTTCTTCGTGCGCCTGCTCGATTCCAGCGTGCGCGCGGTGGGCGAGCTGCGGGTCATCAGCAAGGATGGCAAGCCCGAGGTCTACGGACGCACCGAGCTAAGCCGAGGCTTGATCCGGATCCCGTTCTACGACGCCTCTTTCCGGATCCGGCAGGGTGTAGCGTACTTCGAGGGTCCGATGATCCCCCGTCTCGAGGCCGTCGAGGCGATCGCCGACCTGGGCAGCTACCGGATCGTGGCCCGAGTCGAGGGAACCTATCCCGACAAACTGTCGGTTCAACTGTTCTCGGACCCGCCGCTGCCCCAGTCCGAGCTGTCCCGCCTGGTGGTCCTGGGCGGCTTGCCCGGCCAGTTCTCAGGCGTGAACGACCCCAACCAGGGCGGCAGCTCGCTGAGCGCGCTTTCCGGTACCGGCGTTTCCTTCCTGAGCGGGATGCTGACCAACCGGCTGACAGAGCAGCTGGGCCGTGTGCTGCTGCTCTCTGAAGTGTCCTTCGACTACATCCCTCCGGCCTCGTACGTGATCAAGCTAGCCAAGGCGATCGACCCCAACGACACCTTCCTGCTGACCCTGACTCGAGTCATCCGCGACAACGGTATCAACGAACAGCTTTACGGCGTCGAGTGGCGCCTGAGCCCGACCTTCCTGACCCGTATCGCCATGGACCAGTACAACCAGATGCGCTTCTGGGTGCAGAGCATCAATCGCTTCTAAGTCCTTTAGGGCGGGCCCGGTTTGCGGTACCGGGCTTGTCGCTTTGTTGTCCGGACTGCCGTTCCGGGGGGGATGGCACGGACTATCGTCCGTGGAGTAGCACGGACTGGCGTCCGTGAGAGAGAACGGACTGACGTCCGTGGGGATGTTCTTTTTAGAGACGAAAAAGAACCCAAACGCCTTTCGCCTCAGGCCGGCTGGGCCCAAATTGGCAGGACGTCGGGCCTAGCCTGGGGCACGGAAACCGGGTAAGACACTGGACTGCATTCGAGATACCGACTCAGTAGCAGGACTGGCTTGAACACTCAGGACGAAGCGGGACCTCCGTTCAGGAGATCTCAACCAGGCTCGTCCTGATACTGAGTCGGTTCCAGACCAGAACCTTTAACTTACCGAAGTCCCGCTGTCGAGAGGGGACCACCCAGTCCCGTCAGTTTTTGGCCCAGCCGGCCTGAGGCGAAAAGCAGTTTTGCCTCTTTTGCTGCTCCCAAAAGAGGATCCCCCCGGGGCCTTGGCCCCGGCACGTCACCAGTCACGCCGACGAAAGGACCTTACCCTCAGCACGCCTACGGACGCTAGTCCGTGCCATCCCCCACGGACGGCAGTCCGTGCAAAGAGACCCTGGTCGAGGAAACCGACCAGCCCTAAGCCGGAGGCGGAAAGGTAGAGAGGCCGCCGGAGCCGTGACTACTACGCTCCAGAGCATGCTTGATGTAATGCTCGATCCTGGCTTCGGCCTCTTCGTTGATCTCGGTGAAGCGCAGGCCGATCAGGTAGTGGCCGAAGGCGTTCTCTTTTTGCCAGCTGACTTCGGATTTGACCGCCACGGGGGGCTGGCCGGGTTCGAGGAGGATGCGGAAGTCTAGCTCTTTGCCTTCGGGCAGCGGCTCTTCGTGGTTGATCCGCATACCAGACGAGGACAGATCCAGGGTGAACACGCCAAAGCGCGAGGTGGTGCCCTCGACCTGCATCTCGACTACCAGGATCCGCTCGAGACGGAACGACTTGCGGCGGTTCTCTCGAAGGTGCTGGTCCAGGAAGCCACGGAGTTGGCCGAGGCTGTGCTCGGGCAGCGGGTCGAACTGCAGTCCGTAAACGGTCATGCCGCCGACCAGTGGCTTCTCCCAGACCCGTTTGACGTCCACGTCGAGCGGTTCGTCCAGGTGCAGGCGGAGGGAAACCGTCCTGCCGGCCGGGAAGTTGTACTCCGTATGAACCCTCATCCCGCCTTCACTCAGGTCATGGATATGGACCAGGCAATGGTCGACGTCGTTCTCCCCCAGGATATCCGCAGCGAAAATGCGCTTGATAGGGGCCTTTCGCCTGGCCAGGGCACGCCGTTCCATGCCCGGTGGTTCGGGTTTAGAGGTGGAGTCCCTTCGTCTCTTCGTCCCATCATGCGGGCGATCGGGGCCGCAACTTTGCTCCTGGCGCTGGCTCTGCCCGGTCAGGCGTTCCCTTTTCTGAATCAGGACGGCAAAAGCGTCAGCGTGACCGACCATCTGCCCGCTCAGAAGGAGACGGTGGTCTTCTTTCATGCCCCCTGGAGCAAGACCTCGAGCCGCTATCAGGTCGAACTCAACGCCTGGGAAAAGCAGCAGAGCAAGATCGCCGTGCTCGGGGTCCAGGTCAAAGCGCTGGACTCGCCCGTGGCCAAGCAGTACGGGGTTACCGAGGTTCCGTTCTTTCAGATCTACAACAAAAAGGGCGAACTGACCCATCAAGGTCAGTCCGCCCTCAGCGAAGTGCTGAAGCTGATGAAAGAGCCAGCTAAGCCCTAAAAGACCTAAGCCTGAGCGGGGACTTCTTCGCCCAGCACGGCCGAGACCTCGAACAGGTCCAGACCGCTCACCTCGGCCACCTCGAGCGTAACGCCCTCGGGGCTGACGCTGCCAGCTTCCAGCACGTCTTCCAGCGCCACTCTCAGCGCCGCGATGTTGGCTTCGTTGCCACGCACCGTCATCTGAGCGATGGGCCAGCGCAGGCTTCTCTTCCCTTCGGTCTTGGCTGACCGGCACTTGACCAGAACTTCGACGCCGGCGGCGTAGCTGCCAGGGACGCTGGGCTCCAGAACCGCCGCGTACTCTTCTACGGTGGGGAAGGGCGCCACGTGAACCGAGCCGGCCTTGCCTTCGCCCTGGGCGAAACGCCACGACCAGATCTCTTCCGTGATGAAGGGCAAGAACGGGGCGAACAGGCGCAAGAACATCTTCAGCGACAAAGCCAGGGTGGCCAGCGCGGAACGACGGTCTGCGGTGTCTTCTTCGCCGTACGAGCGGCGTTTTACCAGTTCCAGGTAGTCGTCACAGAAGGCCCAGAACTCTTTCTCCGTGGCCTCTAAAGCGGCCGCGTAATCGAACTTGTCGAAGGCGCGGCCCGCCTGGGCCACCGTCTTCTTCATACGAGCGAACAGGTCGCGGTCGACTTCGGTGGTGATCTGGTCGGCGGTCAGCGCCTCGATATCGGCGTTCACTCGTTCGAGCTGTGAGAGCACGAACTTGCTGGCGTTGAACAGTTTGGTGCAGAGACGCTTGCCGACTTTCATCACGCCTTCGTCGAACGCCGTATCGGCGCCCAGACGAGCGCGAGAGGCCCAGTAGCGGACGCCGTCGGCCGAGTACTCTTCGAGCAGATGCTGAGGAGTGATCACGTTACCCACCGACTTGGACATCTTCTTGCGGTCGGGGTCCAGGATCCAGCCGCTGATCACCACGTGGTTCCAGGGGACCTCGTTCGAGTGGATCCAGGCTTTCACGATGGTGTAGAAGGCCCAGGTGCGGATGATCTCGTGCGACTGAGGGCGGATGTCCATCGGGAACACCTTGCCGTGGCGGTTGCCGTCGAGACCCCAGTGGCTGATGATCTGAGGGGTCAGCGACGAGGTGGCCCAGGTGTCCATCACGTCGGGGTCGCCGGTGAAGCCGTTCGGCTTATCGCGCTGGTCCTCGCTGTAGCCGGGAGGGGTGGCCGACATCGGGTCGACCGGCAGCGAGGCGCGGTCGGCAAAGACCGGCTGATCGAACAGTCGCTCTCCGTTGGCGTCGGTAGGGTACCAGACCGGGAACGGAACGCCGAAGTAGCGCTGGCGCGAAACGCACCAGTCCTGGTTCAGGCCTTCCACCCAGTTCTGATAGCGGCTCTCCATGTGGGCGGGGTGCCACTGAATTTTGCTGCCCTGCGCCTTGAGCGCCTCGCGGTGCTCGAGCAGTCGCACGAACCACTGGCGGGTGGTTACGAACTCGAGCGGACGGTCGCCCTTCTCGTAGAACTTGACCGGGTGGTCGATGGCGCGCGGCTCCGAGATCAGGGCCGGGGTGCCGTCGGCGAGCAGGTCGCCGGCCAGCTGTTCGACGATCTTCTTGCGCGCTTTGGCTACGCCCAGTCCGGCTAGTTCATCGTAGTACCCCTGGGCGACAGCAGCGTCTTGCGAGCTGAACTCGCCTTCGCCAAACTGTACGGGCAGCAGCACGCCAGAGCGTCCGATGATCTGCTTGATCGGCAGTCCCGATTGCTTCCAGAACTCGACGTCGGCGGCGTCACCAAAGGTACAGACCATCAGGATACCCGAGCCTTTTTCCGGGTCGGCATGCTCGGCCGGCATGATGGGAACGCGCGCTTTGAACAGCGGGGTGATGGCGAACTTACCGAAAAGCGGCTTGTAGCGCTCGTCGTCGGGGTGGGCTACCACGGCGATACAGGCGGGTAGCATCTCCGGACGAGTGGTGCTGATGACGAAATCGCCGCCGCCGTCGACGGTGAAGCGGATGTCGTGGAAATGACCGGGCTTGTTACGGTCTTCGACCTCGGCCTGAGCCACGGCGGTCTGGAAATCGACGTCCCACATGGTGGGCGCCTCGTTGCTGTAGGCGAAGCCTTTTTCGGCCATCTCCAGGAAGGACGCCTGAGAGACCCTACGGCAGTGCTCGTCGATGGTGGCGTACTGCAGGTTCCAGTCGATGGACAGACCCATGTTGCGCCAGAGGTCTTCAAAGGCGGCCTCGTCTTCGGCGGTGACCACGCCACAAGCCTCGATGAAGTTGCGCCGGCTAACCTCTTGAACGGGCTGTTTGGCGCCCTTCTTCTCCGGCTTCCAGTCGGGGTCGTAAGGGAGATGAGGGTTACACTGGATGCGGAAGATGTTCTGCACCCGACGCTCGGTGGGCAGACCGTTGTCGTCCCAGCCCATCGGGTAGCACAGGTTCTTGCCGCGCATGCGCTGGTAGCGCGCCAGCAGGTCCTGGTGAGTGTAAGAGAAGACGTGGCCGATGTGCAGGGAGCCGGACACAGTGGGCGGCGGGGTGTCGACGATGAAAGTCTCCTCGCGGGGACGATTGGGGTCCCAGCTGTAGACTTCGTTGCTCTTCCAGGTTGCCCGCCAGTTCGCTTCGTGCTCTTTGGCTTTGTAGTTCTTGGGGATCTCTTTCATCGTCGCGGCCGTCCTCGGGGGGCGGAGCCGGCATCTGGGGGGAAAATCCCGGACGAAAGCTCCTAAACTTATGGCTCTGGCCGTTCTCTAGCTTCTAAGGAGTTCCCTTCGAGGGCTGCTCGCAGCTGCTCCAGCTCGGCTTCCAGGCCGCGCTGCTGCTCTTCTGCTACCTCGGCCCCGTAGCGGGCCGCCGCGTAGGTCTCCAACGCGCGTTTCAGCCGATCTTGCAGGGTGGGCTCCAGAGTCGAGCCGCGCAGCCGCTCACTCCACTGCGGTAGGGTCTCCCAGGGGTGACGTCTCCAACCTTCCGGTCGGATGGCCCCCTGCAAGCGGTCCAGGAGGGGGCTCAGCCGTTCGTCGCGGCCGGCCTGAAAAGGCGAAGCAAGCTCGATGGAGCGGCGGTTCTGACCTCGCCTCCTCCACCAGGCCTTCATCCCCCAGAAGGCTCCGGCCAACAGCAGCAGCCCCAGAGCCTCCTTGGCGGTGCGGGCGGCCAGGAACCGTTTCACGCTTCCCAGCATTTCGGGCGGTGAGAGGCGGAACCAGGAGACAAACTGGCGCCATTTGTTCGAGAGCCATTCTAAAGAGGCGTCCCAGCGCGAGGAGTTCTGCGACTCCGAGCTTTCCAGAACCCCCGGAGGAGTTGGGTCGAAGGTGGTCCAGCCCTGACCGGGTAGGTAGGCTTCGACCCAGGCGTGGGCATGCTTGAGCCTCACCACGTAGTAAGAGTCGTCGATCGAGCGCTCTTGCACCACGAAGCCGTTGATGTAGCGGGTCGGAACGCCCTGGGCTCGTAACATCAGGGCGGTCGCGGTGGCGAAGAACTCGCAGTGGGCCGGAGGGCGCTTGAGCAGGAACTCTTCCAGGGCGGTCTCTTCGGACTCGAACGGAAAGTCGTAGCCGTATTCGAACTGGGTCTGGAAAAAGGTGGTGATGCGGCGCGCCTTTTCCCGGTGATCAGAGTAGCGGCCGGCGACCTCTTCGGCCAGACGGGCGATCTCGGGGGTCACGTTGTCGGGTAGCGCGGTGGCGCGAGCCCGGTCTGCCTGGCTCAAGATTTCGGGAGTGCCCTGACGCACCCAGCCGTCCTGGTAGGGGTAAAGGCAGTAGGTCCCAGAGAACCGATCCAGCGCCAGCACCTGCCACAGACCGTCGCTGTAGCGGTGCAGGCGAGGCAGGTCGGTGGCCAGCGCCGAGAAGTGACGAGGCGCGTAAAAAGTAAAGCCCGAGCCGCCGTCCGGGAATTCGACCACGGCGGGGGGGCTTTTCAGGTTGGGCTGCTGACCGGGAACGTTGGGAAACACCTTCAAAGCCAGGCCAGGGGCCAGGGGAGAGGTGGCGTCGCCCACGGGAAGCACTTCTTTTTTGGTCGGCTTCCAGTTCCAGAAGCTGCGGTTGTCGAAGTCCGTGAACGTTCTGCCCACCATGTAGGGAGGTGCGGTATCGCCGTAGACTCGCAGCACCACGACGTCCGAGGCGCCCGAACGCTGCAGAGAGTTCAGGGAGGCGCTGGGAGGAAAGCGGATGCCGCTGGCTGGGATCACCGAAAACAGGTTCAGCAGGTAAGAGGCGCGAGTCTCGGACCATTTGGCAGCCAACGCTAGCACCACGGTCAGGCCTGCTACCAGCAGAAGCGGCGGCAGCTGGCGCCAACTGTTGACCAGACCCTGCTTCTCTCGGAGCGCGAGAGCCAGAAAGAGCGCCCCGGTGGTGCCCACCAGCGCCACCAGCTGGATTTGGGTGGATAGGGTGCAGGTGGCCAACAGGAATCCACACAGACCGGGGATAGCCAGACGCGTCTCTTCGCCGCTCCGTAGCACCGTGAACGAGATCAGGCAGCAGGCGGCGAAGACGGCTGCGGAGAGGCTTGCTACCCCGAGCAGGCGTCCGCCGTATTCGCTGGTCTGCCACACCATGCCCGTCACGACTGAACTGCCGATCAGGGCCAGCGCTCCGTTGCGTCTCGACATCGGCCAGCGCTCTCTCAAGGAGAAAGCTACCGCCCCGACCCCGGTCAGCAGCAGGCTGACCGGAGCCACCTCGCTCATGAAGATCAGGCAGAGAAAGCCCCAGGTGTAGAGCAGGCCCAGGGCCAGCGGAAATCTAGAGGACATCGATCCCGTTCTCTATCAGGTCCAGAGTCAGCCAGCGCACCTGGTCGGGCACGCTGCGGGCCAGCACTTCGTCGTCGCTGACCAGGAAGCCCAGGACGGTCGTGCCACGAATCGCCAGTTCGTCGAGCAGTCGCTGGCGTCGCTCGTCCCAGTCAGTAAAGACCAGGATGGTGGTCGAGATCCCTTCGATCTCTTCCATCAGGGCTCGCTCCATCTCCAGGAACGACTCGTCCTGGGTGGGCGTCGATTCCAGGCAGGCGAGCACGTCCATGATGTTCTGTAGGTAGGCCAACGAGCGGCCGGCCTGCAGATAGTAAAGCTTGGGCCCGGCGGCGAACAGGTCGATCACGTACTCCTGGCGCGACAGATAGTCGGTGATCGCCGCAGCCAGGGAAATCGCCCGCTCCAGAGGACGAGGGTCCTTGGGGTCGGGCAGCACGGTGTCGATGATCAGCGCCAGTCGAACGAAGTACTCTTCCCCATACTCCTTGACGATCGGTTTCCCCAGGCGAGCCCAGGAGCGCCAGTGGATGTGGCGCAGCGGGTCGCCGCTGCGGAACTCACGGGTCGAGAGAAACTCGGTGCTGTCGCCTAAATAAGAGGTCAGTGCCAGTCCCCCAGGCTGGTAGTTACGCCCCACCGGGATGTCGAGTTCGCGAATCGGTTTGTAGTGAGGGTAGACCAGCACGGTCTGCTCGAACGGCAGGCGCAGGCCGTCGCGCCACAGACCGAACGGATAGCATGTCTCCTGGCGCAGGTGGTCCAGGCGGTAGGCGCCTCGCCGTTTGGGAAGGCAGGGCTGGGTGAAGAGGTGAGCTTCCCCGGACGGGAGGTGGGAGAGATACGGCACTTCGCTGGGGTGCTCGAGACGGGAAGGGATCACCATATGGACGCGCACGTCCTGGGCGGCCCAGCGACCGAGATTGCGCACCCGGTACTCGATGCGGAACGGTTGGTCGCAGCGCACCCGTTCGGGAGCGTCGACCTTGACTTCAAGGCGGGGACGGAAAAGGCGCGCAAAAAACGCCGAGGTCAAGCAAAGTGCGAATAAGGCGCACCAGAAGACATAGGCTTTGATGACGAACGAGAACAGCGAGATCGACGAAGAGAGCAGGAACACCCAGAACATGGCGCGCCCGGCGGGGGTCAGCCGAAAATGGAACAGGTTGTAGACCACCCGGTAGGGCAGGCTTCGCTCGGTGCGCCCGGCGAGACGGGCTCGGTAACCCCCCGGCATCGTTGTCAGGCCGGGACCGGGATGCTGTTGAGGTGCTCGTCGAGGATCGACTCGGCCGTTTCGCCCGAGTAGCGCGCTTTGGTCTCCAGGATCAGTCGGTGAGCCAGCACCGGCTTGGCTAACGTCTTGACGTCATCCGGGGTGGCATAGTCGCGCCCTTTCATAAAGGCGCGAGCCTGACTGGCCTTATAGATAGCCAGGCTGCCGCGCGGTGAGGAGCCCAGCTTCAGGCGGGCGTCCTGGCGGGTCTTGCTGATCAGTTCCAGCATGTAGCGGGTCAGATCGTCAGAGACTTTGACTGCGGCGACGGTGCTGCGCAACTCTTTGAGGTCCGCGAAGGTCGCTACGGGGTTCAGCCCGCTCAGCGGATGAGCGGCCCGCTGGCCCTGCAGCATCTGCAGTTCACTCTCCCCGTCAGGGTATCCCATCGAGAAGCGGACCAGGAAGCGATCGAGTTGAGCTTCGGGCAGGGGATAGGTTCCGTGAAACTCGACCGGGTTCTGGGTGGCGATCACCAGGAACGGGTCGGGAAGCTGGGCCGTGGTGCCTTCCGTGGTCACCTGTCCCTCGCTCATCGCTTCGAGGAGAGCGGATTGGGTGCGAGGAGAGGCGCGGTTGATCTCGTCGGCCAGGACCACGTGGCTGAAGATCGGACCTGCCTTGAAGGTGAACTCTCCCGTTTTCGGGTTGTAGATCGAGGAGCCCAAGATGTCGCCCGGCAGCAGGTCGGGAGTGAACTGGATGCGCTTGAAGTCGCCGTCAAAGGTTCGGGCCAGGGTCTTCGCCAGGGTTGTTTTTCCCACCCCGGGGACGTCCTCGAGCAAGGCGTGACCGCCCGCGAGGATCGCCATGAGCAGCAGTTCGAGCTGCTCGGACTTGCCTTTGATGACCTGCTGGAGATTGTCGAGAATGGCTTGAGGGCTGACGCTTGGCATGTTAACAGGGTCTGTTCTGGTCCAAAGAATTCAAACCTTTTGGAAAATTTTCAAGAATGAGAAGGGTGATCTTGGAAGCTGTTGAAGAAAATTCTATAAAAGAATTCAGCGACGACAGGAGCACCACGCAATGTCCACTCGAAATCACGCCGACAGTCCGGCCCGGATCCTGGTAATGGGACTCGGAGGAGCCGGATGCAATCTGGTCAACCGGCTGGCCGAGCGTCCCCCGCTGGGAGTGGAGCTTGTCCTTGCCAACACCGACGCTCAAGCCCTCCTGGCCACCAAGAAGGGGCCGAAGTGCGTGTTCCTGGGCGAAGGTTCCACCCGCGGCCTGGGCGCCGGGGCCAACCACGAACTGGGCCGTCTGGCCGCCGAGCAGAGCTCGAACCGCCTCTCCGAACTGTTCAAGGGCGCCGATATGGTGTTCCTGACGGCGGGTCTGGGCGGAGGCACCGGAACCGGTTCGGCCCCTATCGCCGCTCGTGAGGCCAAGAAGGCCGGCGCCCTGGTGGTTGCCGTGGTCACCCAGCCGTTCGAGTTCGAAGGTCGCCGCCGCTGCCGCGTCGCCGAAGAAGGCGTAGCCGCTCTGGAAGCCGAGGTCGACACCCTGCTGGTGCTGCCCAACCAGAAACTGCTGAACATGGAAAGCAGCACCGCTTCGCTGGACGAAAGCTTCCAGGTCGTGGACCAGGTGCTTTGTGACTCGGTGCGCGGTATGACCGAAATCATCACCACCCCCGGCCTGATCAACCTGGACTTCGCCGACGTGCGCGCTGTGCTCAGCGGTTCCGGCCGGGCCATCTTCGGTATGTCGACTGCTTCGACCGCGACCCGCGCTGTCGAGCAGGCGCTGTCCAACCCGCTGGTCGGCGGATCGCCTGACGGCGCTCAGGGCTGCCTGCTGAACATCACCGGCGGCCCCGACCTGTCGCTACAGGACTTCTCGGAAGCTTCCCGCCGTCTCCAGGAGTCGGCCGCTCCTAACGCTATCCTGCTCTGCGGTTACGTGCAGGACCCGATGATGGTCGGTCGCGCTCGCGCCACCGTGGTTGCGACCCGCGTGGCCGCTCCCGCCGCGATGGTGCCGGAGATCCACACCTCGTTCGAAGACGCCGCTCGCGGCCGCTCTTTCGAGCAGGACATTCTGCCGCTCTCCAAGGCCGCTCTGCCTCCTTCCGAGCTGACCGCCTTCGAGCGACGCAGCGCCAAAGCGCCTTCGTCCCCGGCTCCTCAGCAGCCTCAGGCCCCGGCCCGTATGCAGCAGCAGGCTCCTCCCCAGGCTCAGCGCGTGCAGCAGCCGACCAGCCGCCCGGCTCCCGCGGCTCCCCAGGTGCCTGCGGCTTCCCAGCCGGTGCCCAGGGTCAGCCAGCGCCCGGCCGCTCCGGCCGGTTCCCGCGAGGGCTTGACCTCCAAGGGCGGCGGTAACCCCGGTATGAGCAAGCCCGGCCTTGGAAAGCCGCAGCTGCCGACCGCCAACCGTGAAAGTTCAGACGATCGCAAGGGTGGATGGATGAACCTGCCTGCGATCTGGCGTCGCTCGAAAGAGAAGAACCCGCCCGCCAAGACGGGCACCACCCGCTAGATCGCCAGCGCGAGTATCACACCCCGGGTTAACCGCCCGGGGTTTTTTCTTTTCCCAGCACCTTCTCTGGTCGTCCTCTGTCGAGCCGAGGCGCGGAGGGGCCCTGGACTGGGGTTGGAGGGGAGGGGCGGATGTTGGAGAGGGGGAGCGGCCTGACGCGACCATGAGGGACCGAGGGTCTCTCGGCCGGGTCTCCCCACCCGCCCCCGGGGGGGGGGGGGGGGGGG
>JAEXNA010000154.1 GCA_023447635.1 Vulcanimicrobiota bacterium
CGCGGGGGGAGCAGGCCGAAAACAGCGTGATGGCACGAGTATTCATCACGGGCAGCGCCGACGGACTGGGCAAGGCCGCCGCGCAAACTCTCATCGACCAGGGCCACGAGGTGGTCCTCCACGCCAGAACGCCAGAGCGCGCAACGAGCTTGTCCGACCTCGCTCCCAGAGCTATGGGAGTCGTCATCGGAGACCTGCAGAGCGCCGCCGAAGTGCGAAGCCTTGCCGATCAGGTCAACGCCATCGGGCGTATGAACGCCGTCATACACAACGCCGGAATCTACAGCGAGAGCCAGCGCGGCTCGACTCCAGAAGGTCACGCCACGATTTTCGCCGTCAACACGCTCGCCCCGTACCTTCTGACCGCCCTCCTCGAGCGTCCCGACCGTCAGATCTATCTCAGCAGCTCTCTTCATCAGGGTGGAGCCGGGCCGCTGCGCGACCTGGATTGGAGGAGCCGCGCCTGGGACTCTCACCGCGCTTACGCGGAGAGCAAACTTCACGTCGTCGCGCTGGCCTTCGCCCTGGCTCGGCGCTGGCCGGAGGTCCTGAGCCATGCCGTGGACCCCGGCTGGGTCCGGACCAAGATGGGAGGCTCCAGCGCCCCCGTCGACATCGCCACCGGCCAGCGAACCCAAAGCTGGCTCGCCGTCAGCAACGACCCCGCCGCCCTGGTCTCAGGCCGCTACTGGCACAACCTGAATCCCCAGCAACCCGCCTCCGAAGCCACCGACGAAAGCTACCAGGACGAACTCCTCCAACACCTCGAGCAGCTCACTGGCGTCCATCTACCCTAGCTTCATCTGTATAGAGAGCCCAGCAAGGGAAGCTGCTCGAAAAGTAGCGAACTCATCGACCCTTGATTTCACTCTCTAGAAAAAAATCTGTTGCGTCGCGAACCAGATGAGTCTCAACCAACGCTGCGCGATCTGACGGCGGCAAGAATCCTAGCAGCAGTCCCACAGCGCTTCGACGCACGGTACCGGCTAGCTCGCAGTCCGCTATCTCACCAGCCGTCCAGAAAGACAGTGCACCTCGAAAAGCGAGAGCCAGTTGACCTGGCAGCAGCGAACGTGCGAGCTCGCGTTGAGATTCCTCGAACCCTTCCCCGGCGCCGACCGCCAATGCCCAGAGCGCTCGCGAGTTCTTTGCCACCTCGCCAGCACGGTCCGAAGGGCTTCCCATGGCGCCCATCACGGCACGATTAATATCAGGCTCCTCTAACATCACTTCGGTGGCGATCCCCATACAGAGCAGCACTCGTTCTGGAGCTGCTTTCCCAGCACTCGCCTCGCGAAAGCGAGAATCCATCGCCGCAATTCGGTGCGCTGATAGCGCTCGGAAAATCCCCGTCTTGTCACCGAATTGGTTGAAAGGCGTTGCAAAACTCACCCCGGCCCGGCTGGCCAGGTCGCGCATGGAAAAGTCGGCGCTCCCGTCTCGCAGCAAAATTTCCGCCGCCTCCAAAATGCACCGACGATTCCGCTCGGATCGCGTTTCCTTCTCGCTCTTTTCTATCGCAGGCTTGCCCATCACTCTCTCAAGTGTTATATCATGATATAAGAAAATTGGAAAGCGAGACAACCCATGACACTCAAAGCGAAGAAAACGTTTCTCATCACCGGCGTGAGTTCGGGGCTGGGTAAAGCTTTTGCCAGCGCCGCCGTGAAGGCCGGCCATCGCGTGGCGGGCACGGTAAGGCGACCGGAAGACGCCAGGGAGTTCTCGCTTCTATATCCGCAGAACGCCAAGGCCGTATTTCTTGATGTCACCGACTACGCGGCCATACCCAAGGCTGTCGAAGAGATCGAATCCCACTTCGCTCCCATCGAAGTTCTGGTCAACAACGCGGGATACGGTCACGAGGGCGTTCTCGAAGAGTCATCGATGGACGAGTTAGAGCGCCAGTTCGCTGCTAACGTGTTTGGCCCAGTGGCCTTGATGAAGGCCGTGCTGCCGGGGATGCGAGAGCGGGGCCGGGGACACATCGTCAACGTCACCTCGATGGGCGGGTTTATCACCATGCCCGGAATAAGCTTCTACTGCGGCAGCAAATTCGCCCTCCAGGGCGTATCGGAGGCGGTCGCCAAGGAAGTGGCCAGCTTTGGCGTGCGCGTGAGCACTCTGGCGCCGGGCTCGTTTCGCACGGACTGGGCCGGACGCTCCATGGACCGAGCTCCCCGGAAAATCTCAGCCTACGACGACATTATGGATCCCGTCCGCGCCGCCCGCCAGGCCAAGAGCGGTCGTCAACCCGGCGACCCGGACCGGGCCGCGCAGGCTCTTTTGCGCCTGGTAGAGTCAGAGCACCCGCCTTCACAGCTTTTGTTGGGAGACGACGCGCTGGAGTTAGTCGGCCAAAAAATCAAGGCCTTGGAGGCCGAGATCGAGCAGTGGCGCTCTCTATCGCGGTCCACCAGCTTCGTGGAGTAGTCGTCGGCCATGAGAGTGGTTTCGCTGCCGGTGGTGCCACGGCGCCTCGGCAAGCGCTATGATTGGCTAAGATGAAAGACTTCGAAGCCTGCAACCCGCTGCCGCCTGTGGCCGACTGGCAATCTGACTGGCGGGCGTTCCTCGCGGGAGGCAGCCTGTCGGAGGCCAGCCAGCAGGGATTGCAGGAGCAGATGATCCCAGCCTGGGTTCGCCGCCCCGAAGAAACCCTGCTGGGCTTTTCCTTTGCCGACCGTGCCCAGGCGAGCGCCTACGGCGAGACGCCGCCCTACCTGATCGAGGCGATCCTTGACCGTCTGGCTCCCCAACCCGACGAGCTTTTCGTCGACCTTGGCTGCGGTGGCGGCAACGTTTGCGCGGCGGTCCTGGCCCGTGGCGCCCGGGTGCTCGGCATCGAGGCCAACCCCGAGTTAGCCAACGCCGCGCGGGCCTTCTTGCGGAACGCGCCGCCCGACCGATGCCAGTTCCTTGAAGCGGACTTCCTGCAGGCCGACTGGAGTCCAGCGCATATCGCGTACGCCACCACCGCACGATTCCCGGACTCCCTGCTCCGGGCCATCGCCGACCGGGCCGAGCAAGCCGTGCATCTTCGCGCCTTCGCCGCCCTGGGAAGGCCGCTTCCTATGGACTGGCCGGTCCAAGAGCAGTTCGAACGCCTGGTCTGCTGGAACCCCGGCGAGAATCCCCGCTGGGAGCAGCTGTACCTCTATCATCGCCAGGACGGCCCGAAAGATGCCTGCGGGCATCCTTCCACCCGGTGTCTTCGAAAAACAGACTAACGATATTCCGTTATCAAAAAGAGGAGGCGAACTATCGATAATCCAATATCATCTTCGTGACATCGACCAGCACCTCACCCACTCTAACCCAACCCCTGGAATGGCTCATCGTCGGAGCCGGACCTCACGGCTGCCACCTGGCGGTCCGCCTGCTCAGCGAACGCAAATGCCGTCCCGAGCAGCTGCTCCTGGTCGACCCCAGCGGCCCTCTCGAAGTCTGGAAACGTCGCACACGCAACAGCGGAATGACCTACCTGCGCTCGTCGGAAACCCATCACATCGCGCCCAGCACCTCGGGGTTGAAGCGCTGGATCAAGGCTAACGGCGCGGGCCCCAGGTCGTGGTCCGGCAAGTTCGGCAGGCCTTGGAGATCGCAGAGCAAGACCGAGACGAAAAGGTGCAACGCTTAGCCAGGAGCATGAGCGCACAAGAGTTTCAGCACGAACTCAACCCCGCTACCGACTGGCTCTCCGCCTTTCAGGACAACCTCCCAGGACAGGCTCCCGAAGGCCAACGCGAACTCGACGTCCACGCCCAGCCCTCTTCCGAACGCGAGGTCCCCGTCCTCGAGGCGTTTCTGGACTACGTCGGCGTCCCATCCAGCGGCCGAGGCGCTAAGCTTCTCCTCCTCAAACCCTCGCTCACCAGCAGCCTCAAAAGCCGAACGGAGATCCGCCACCTGGCATCGCCCCTACGCGAAAGCGCCCTGGTCGACTTCTTGTGAAAAAACCAAAAATGCTGGCTGCACCAACTCGAGGAAAACCGCTGCTATCCCCACGAACCGCTGCCGTTGACCAAGGCCGACGTGCCGGGGCCGTGGGACGATTGGGAGGCGTTCCATCGCCAGTGGCCCGGGCACGACGGCGTCGCCTGGGTCTCGCGAGTCGGATTCTCCCAGTTCGACCAGCAAGCGTTCTTGCACGCCCTCATTGTCACCGACCAGCGCCTTGCCTGCCAGGATAACGCGGGGAAATCCACCGTCTCGACCGGCCTTCAGGTTCTGTTGGAGAGATCAGAGGGAGGGGGATGGGAGGTCAGGGACTGGAGTGTGGAGGGATCTCCCGTGCGCGTCCAGGACAGCTTTAACCCCTTCACTCGAGAACAGGCGCTGAAGGTCTTACCGGGTTTTCGAGAGGGTGACGGAGAGATGACCATCCCGCTCCTCAGCGAAGCCGAGGCCATCCTCGGCTACGCCGACATCGAAGGCGAAAGAGTCACCGCTACCACCATCGGACTGCGCCTGCGAGACCGCCTTTACGAGTACGCCGACCTGATTCTGACAAGCTCGAACTGCGGAAAGACCCTGGCGTGTCTGTACGACGACCTGCACCTGGATCTGGGTATGACACCACCCGAACTCGACAGCATACTCCAGTTCACGAACCTCTTCCCCAACCGACTGGATCTCGAACACGACTCCGACATCGCCGGCTACCGAAGGTCGCTACGCGGCTTCAAACCAGACGGCCCAACTCTCGCCCCGAACCAGCAACAACAGCGCAACGATTAGGAACGCTGCGCCATCGACAGCTCCGCCCATCATTAGCGCGAACGCTCACACCGTACCCCCTCCCGGAGACGGCGTACCCCTTCCTCAGCCCGGCGTATCGTCCCCGCGGGGACGGCACCCCTTCCCGGAGGCGGCGTACCCGTTGCCCGGCCCGGCGTATCGTCCCTAAGGCGATACTTGCTTTCTCAAAGCCCTCGCGGCAACGGCGGTCCAAGCTCATTAGCAGTGAGCGAGCGCGCCGATAGGAGCAGCTTCAGAAAGCGACCAGGGCTTTCCCCTCGCGAAGCTTGGAACCGAACCAGATCCTATGGCAGGCAGGGTCCGAGAATGACCTCTCGAGAGCCTTCGAAAGACGAGGTCGGGAGGCTTCCAGCCTCAACGACAAACCGCATAAAGAGAAGAAGTATCACAGGCTCGGCAGCCTGGAACCGCCCACACGCTAAGTCTTGTCGCGCATATCGCGCCACGCGAATCCGACCTTGATCACCTGCGACGACGTCCTCTCCGTCCGGCACACTCATCGCGACAGCGCCGGCAGGTCTAGCTCTGCGAGGATGTCGTGAACCTGGGCCAGAACCCCAGGTGACCCCTCCACGACGATCACTTGCCCGTCAACTGCGAGCAGCGCATCTGGAACGAGCGCGTTGAGCTGAGCGCAGAGACTCTCGGCGTCCTGATATCGTACAGTAAACGCTTCCGAAATCCGTGCTGGTTGCGGTTCAGTAGGCCTATCGAGATGCTGTAGCTCGCGCTCGATTTGGACCAGGTCCTCAGATTCCCCACGAGCGACAAATCCACGAGCCTTTGCAGTAAATTCCACGTCGGGATACTGACCTTTGAGAAAATCGATGACTTTCACCGGATCAATATCCCGAAGCGAAAAGTCGCGAGTCTTCACCAGAATCGGAATGCGCTTCGAAGGCAGAAGACAGGCAGAAGGATGGGTGATCTCTTGAAGGGACTCTGACGGCGCGACGACTATCGTCCGTGTCTTTGGGCCGTCAAGGATCAGATAGTCGCAACCGGCGTCGTCCTGGTCCAGTGCCCGACGGAACGCCTGCTCTACCGGAACCGCCACCAGGTCCAGCGTCACCCTCCCGTTCGCCTTTGGAGAGATATAGATCTGCCGATTCATATCCCCCGCCAAAGTCTGAAGGACCTCACGCAGCTCGGCCCCCACAAACGAACGCGTCACCCGCTTCTGCGGCTCGGCTGAAACAGCACCGCTCAGCAACAGACCAGTAAGAACTCCACACGCCAGCGAACGCATTGAGGCCGTTTCGCCACCTAACCTCCGTCGCCTTGCCGGACATCGCGAAAACCAGCCTGCGAGGTGAAGCCGTCAAGCTGTCCAGTCCCGAGTCCCCGGTGGGGAAAACACCCCTGGCAGGGTTACTACCGACCGTGCAGAGTGTCTCAGACCTCCACTACGTCCGCGCTCGCTCTCCCCGGAACCCGAAAAGAGGTCCGGCGTCACCAGGGAATAGTGTCGTCTAAAGACTCGCCTTCATCATCGTTATCGCAGTCGATGTACTCCCACAACCCCCCTTGATGAAGCCATATCGGGTCAGCGTTCCGCGCGATGAACTCTTCTACACTCAACCCTTCGATGGTCGGCTCACGGCGTATCCGTTTCTGCTTTCCGCCAACAAAAATCCACTCGTACAGCTCCCGTCTGGCCTTCTTAGCGTCCTTCTCGGCGCGGGTAAGTTTCCGTTTTCGCCTGGTCATCCAGGATGTCTTACCACGTGTCGGAGTTTCATCTCGCTCGGGCTTCGAAAATCCTACATCGACTTCCTCGAGCAGTTAATCCCGCCCGGGGAGTCTGTTCGTTTCTCCCTGTCAGCCACTCTTCCAATTCTCGGCGGTTGAAGGGTTCGGCCTGCGGCTTCTCGCGCGCGGCGGGTGTCGCTGCGACGTACAGCCAACCTCTTACCTATGACTGCACCGGACATCCACCTCTGGAAGTACCAGGGACGAGCCGCCAGGAACTACTCCGGCTTGAACCTGTCAGGCACCGTCCGGGGCTGCCGAAAGCTGGCCCACGGGGTCGAGCGCTTGCTGATGAAAGGAGCTGACAGGTCCCTGAGCCTGGAGCTATCGACGCCTCCATCTCTCCTACTGCGTTCCGTGAACCGAAGCGAGAAGGTGCAAGTCTACCGTGAACTACTGCTCACGCTATCCGACGAAACGCAGTTCTTGGACTTCGAGGACGCCCTAGAACTCCGACTCGACAGGGTCAACCTCGAGCTGCTGGCTAAAGCCGTCGAAGCGATCAGCCGCGGGGTCGGCGACTTCTCTATCCTCGACGCTCCCCTCTGGATGTGGTGGTCTTACACCAACACCGACGGTCGGCTCGCCATAACTGCGCCAGAACCAGGTTACAACCCCGGCCCGTAATCCGCCCTGCAGCAACGGCAGCGGAGCCTTCAGGCCTGCCCCCCTGCCCAACCTGGCGTGTCGCCCCTACTGGGACGCCACCCTCTCCCAGAGTCGGCGTACCCCTGGCCCAGCTAGGCGTAACGTCCCCGTGGGGACGGCACCCCCTTCCAGAGTCAGGCATCCCCAGCTCGGCCCGCCATCCTCGATCGCGAATGTCGCAAAGACGAGAGTAGTTAGTCCAGTTGACCAACCTGGGTGCCAAGCCTAGAATGAAACAATGAAAGAAGTGACCATTCACGAGGCCAAAACCCATCTCTCCGCCCTGGTCCGATCCGTCGAAGCGGGAGAGTCGATCCTGGTCAAAAGAGGCCAGGTAGCCGTGGCCAAGCTTGTTCCGATCGAGCAACCGCTGGCGTCCAGGACCCTTGGCCAGTGGAAAGGGCAGATCCAAATCGCGGAAGACTTCGATAGCACACCGCCCGAACTGCTGGAGTTTTTCGAGTGAACCTGCTCCTCGACACTCACGTCTGGCTCTGGAGCGTCTCCGAGCCCGAACGCCTTGGACCCGAAACTAGCAAACTCTTACAAAATAGCGATAACGAAGTCTACCTGTCGGCCGTATCCAGCTGGGAAGCCGGCATAAAGGTCTCGTTGGGCAAACTCGCGATTCCGACGTCCCTCGAAAACCTCGTGGAATCCAGCCTTAGGGTCAACCACTTTCGCAGCCAAAGACATTCCGGTTCATATCCCGAGCAAGTTCCTTGACCACATCGACGATGTCCGCGCGAACATACGATCTGGTCACTCGCTTCTGTGGCTCTGCCCACCCAGCGCCCGCCAGAAGAAGCCACAACAAGACCCAACGACCCATCCCTCGCATCATCGTACCTTCTCCACCCTCACTCCGTCGCCTTGCCCCGACTCTCTTTACCGCGAGTCCCTACTGGGGACTCGCAACCCTAATGCCCACAGAAGTTACCGCAGATTGTGCTGCAACTCTGCTGGCGGGCCAACAGCGACCAACTCCCCGCACAGGAAACTTTGCCATGCAAAGCAAACTGCAACTCCATGACCGAGCACGCCCTGTTACGCAGAATCCGCTGGACCACAGCGCTCTTCATCCTCGGCCTCGTCCTCAGCGGCGTCACCGCCATCCCCCTCATCCCCGAACTCGACTGGCTCCTCTCCCTCAGCGGAAAAGACGGCCCGCTCCTCTCCTGGGTCGCCGAAGTCCGCGACGCCCTCGTCCTCACCGACGCCGCCTACCCCTACCTCGCCTACGGAACCGACTGGCTGGCCTTCGGACACTTCGTCATCGCCCTCGCCTTCGTCGGAGCCTGGCGCGACCCCGTCCGCAACATCTGGCTCTTCGAGTTCGGCATGATCGCCTGCGTCCTCGTCCTACCCTACGCCCTCGCCTTTGGCGAACTCCGGGATATCCCACTCGCCTGGAGAGGCATCGACAGCCTCTTCGGAATCCTCGGCATCCTCCCGCTGTGGTACAGCCACCGACTCACACGCCAACTCGAACAAGCGAGGAGAAACCCTTGAAACTCAAGGTCCTGAACCGAATCCGACACGGCGACGAAATCGCCGCCGAAATCCAGCACGAGAACCCGGGATATCGCAAGTGGGTCTCCATATTCGTGCCTGAACCCCGCGACCCGCGAAGTTATGACTACAAGCCGATCACCCACAAGTTCGAGATCCAAGTCCTTGAACAAGAGTGGTACGCCGACGAACTTGACTTCCATGAAGAAGGGTTCAACATTCTCGCCGTCTACGAACTCGAAGACGAAGAAGCCATGCTCGCCCAGGCCGCCAAGCTTGTTCCCTCTACGGACTTTTTCGACGTCCCGTGGCGGGCCTTTAACTTCGTCTCCCCCGAATGAGACACGGCGTGCTAGAATAGAGCCATGTTTGGTCTGGCGCAGCACGAAAAGTACACCTACCAGCACTATCTGCTCCTGCCCGAGGGAGACCGCCGTGAACTGATCGAAGGAGAGCTGTTGATGACGCCAGCGCCCAACGAGAAGCACCAGCGAGCCGTTCGAAACCTTGGCACCGACCTGCACCTGTACCTCGAGCAGAGTTCGCTGGGTACCGTCTACTTCGCCCCATTCGATGTCATCCTCGATGATCATAACGTCGTCCAGCCCGACCTCCTGATCGTCCTCCAGCCCCGCCTGAATCAGATCCACCCTGAAGGCCTCCGCGGGGCGCCAGACATCGTGGTAGAGGTCCTCTCTCCCGCCACATCGTCTCGCGATCGCATCTACAAGCGCTTCCAATATTTCCGCTTCGGAGTCCAGGAATACTGGATCGTCGACCCCACCAACGACTCGCTCGAACAGTACCGCCGGGGCGCCGAAGATTTCGAAGGCGAGAGGGTCGACGAACTCTCCTCCGCCCTCCTTCCCCAGTTCGCCGCCTCTGCCGCGAGGGTCTTCCGCTAAGGACGAAGACCCCGACGCCATCTGGTACTCCTCGCTGCTGGACGTTCAGGGGGAGGAAGACCCGGAAGGGAAGGTGGAGGTGGAGACTCCAGCGCCCCCCTCCAACCGCCGCCCCTACCCCCGCCGACGCCCCCGCCTCACCTCCCCATGAAATTTGCAACAAAAATGCCGGCAAATTTGCCGGCATTCTCGTCGCAAAAGTCCTCGATCGAACCCGCGAATATGTCCACCGAAAGCCTACCGGGCCGTCAGCGGCAGGTACTCGCCTTCCTTACTGACCACCTGGCCTACGTGCTCGACCTCGACGCGGTACTCCGAGGGAACCGCCCAGCCGTCCGTCCCCGTCAGCCCCAGCGCCTTCGAGCCGCCCATGCTGTCACGCACCAGCGAGTTCCCCGCCAGGATCTTCTCCACGCTCTGCTCGTAGGCCAGCTTCCACTCCGTCGCCCCCTTCGGACGCACGAAGAAACGGAACTTCACATCGCGCAAAACGCGGCTCTCCAGGTTACGAATCCGAGCGCCCATATGGGTCAGGAACAGCGTCTGCCCACCCACCTCGAAGCGCACGTTGTCGATCTCTAGCTTACCCGGCACCGTGTCCGGCCCCGGATTCACCCACGTCGGCACCGGCTTCAAAGCGAAGCCGTCCTTCTCCGTTAAACTCGCCGGCCGCCCCGTCTGCTTCAAAAAAGCGTTCACGATAGCCGGACCGTGACCCACCTTAGCGTTGCGCACGATGGCGTCGCCCAGCACCTTCTTCGGACCGAAACGAGCCGGATTCCCCCACTCGACCACGCACATCACAGGACAGTCCTCGGCGCGGAAACCCAGTCGAGCCAGCGCCTGGCTTTCCGCCTCGGAGTCCGCGTAACCCGCGAACTGGATCGGCATCTCGTCCAGGGACAGACCCAGCTCCGTCCGCAGCCTGGTCAGCTCGCTCGCCAACCCGGCCTGCGTCGCATCGTTCTCCCGATGCTCCGTAACCACCAGCAACACCGTCTTGCCGTCCAGCTCCCCAGCGCTCGCCAGCCCCGTCATCATAAAAAGTAATACCAAGCAAACCCAGCGTTTCATCGCACCTCCAAAAATCTCGGCTCGCCCCCACACCAGCCCTTGAACCGTCCACCCTCCAACCCGATTCCCCCAGCCGGAAGAAAAGCGCCAGGCGCGAACAGCCCTTTCAAGATGGCTACAAGCTCCCTCAACAGCTCCCTCCTCATCGCCGCGACCGCGATCGCGCTCCTCTTCCCAACGGCCGCCCAGGCGCAGCCCGCCATCACCCCCGCCGCCGCCTGGGGCTCCACCCCCAAACCGTTCCCCGACCGGATGCGCCAGACCCCAAAACTCATCGTCCTACACCACGAAGGCGTCGCCTGGAAGCCTGGCACCGACCCGAAGAGCAAGCTCAAGAAGCTGCAAACCTGGGGGCTGGCCGAGAAAGGCTGGCTCGACGTCCCCTACCATTACGCCATCGCCCCCGACGGACAGATCCTTGAAGGCCCAGACATCCATTACCGCCCCGACTCCAACACCAACTACAACCTCGACGGAGTGCTCAACGTCGAACTCATGGGCAACTTCGAGACCGACAAAGTCACCCCCGACCAGCTCGAATCGCTGGTCAGCCTGCTGGCCTACCTGTGCCAAGAGTACGGCATCGACCCCGACAGCCTGACCTCTCACCGACTCCAGGCCCCAGGCCAGACCGTCTGCCCCGGAGAGCATCTGCAGCGCTACCTCGACGGCCCTCTCAAAGACTGGGTGAAAACCTCGCCGTTGACAAAATGAACACGTTCAAACATGAATATGTTCAGTGAGCCTCAGAGAACAACACAAAGCCGATAAACGCGACCGTATCCTCTCCGCCGCGCGCCAACGTTTCATCGAAGACGGATTCGACAGCACCACCATCCGCGCCATCGCCAGGGACGCCGGCGTCGCCGTCGGCACCGTCCTTCTCTACGCCAACAGCAAGCACGAACTGCTCCAGGACGTCTGGCGCCAGGAGATCGTCCCCGTGGTGGACCGGGCCATCGCCGACGCGAAAGGCCAGCCCACGCGACCCTCGCTGACGGCACTCTTCTCGCCCCTGCTCCAGGCCTACTCGAAACGGCCCGACCTCGCCCGCGTGGTGGTCAAGGAGCTGCCCTGGCTGCAAGGCGCCGCCTGGCAAAGTCATCTCATCGATCTTCAGCAGTACCTGCAGGCCATCGCCGAAGCGCTGCAGGGCGCCGTCCCCGAACCCCAGGCCACGGCCGAACTGTTATTCACCGTGTATTACGGCGCCTGCGTTCGCCTGCTGGCACAGACCTCACCGCCGGACGCCGACGCAGCCGTCCTGTGGCTAGAGCAGCAGGTCGACATCATCCTGAAGGGGAGCCGGAGATGAAGATCGCGGTGGTTGGAGCCGGAATCGGCGGCCTGGCGTTCGCCGTCGCCGCCCGACAAAAAGGCCACGAAGTGACCGTGCTGGAGCGTCGCGCCGCGTTCAGCGATGAAGGAGCAGGCATCGTCCTGGGCCCTAACGTGATGGCGGCGCTGGCGCCGCTGAATCTGGCCCAAGAGATCATCAAAGCCGCCCGCCCGGTCCAAGAGATGAGAATCACCGACGCCAAAGGCGTCCTGCTGGCGCGCACCCGCTACCGCTCCGCCAGCCTTCCCCACTCCGCCCAGGCGATCCACCGCAGCCGCCTGCACCACATCCTGCGAGACGCCTTTGACGGAACGCTGCTCCTGAACACCGCCGTCCGCAGCGTGGAGCCAGGGACGATCCACCTCGAAGAAGCCAAGATAACCGCCGACCTGATTGTCGGAGCCGACGGCATCCGCTCGAGCGTCCGAGAAGCGCTCCACCCCGGACTTCAACCCCGCTACAGCGGCACGACCTGCTGGCGCTTCGTAGCTGAAGGCTGTTGGAGCGACCACGTCACCGAGATGTGGGGAGTCGGAAAACGCGTCGGCGTGGTGCCCCTGGCAGCCGACCAGACCTACGTCTTCCTCACCCTCAACGCGCCAAGGAGAGCACCTGCTCCGTTCCAAACGCTGGAAGAATTTCGACAACTCTGGGCCGAGTTCAAAGGCCCCGCGCGAGGCGCCCTCGACAGCCTCGACGACCTCGCGAAACTGCTGCACAACGACCTCGAGGACGGCCTTCCGCAAACCTGGCAAAAGCCCGGAGTCGTCCTGATCGGAGACGCCGCGCACGCCGTCACGCCCAACCTGGGTCAGGGAGCAGGGCTGGCGATCGAAGACGCCTGCTGCCTGGCTTCCCTCCTGGAGCAACCCCGCGCCCTGGAGCGGTATGAAAAGCTGCGACGCCCCCGCGCGAGCTGGATCCTCGACCGTTCCTACTCTGTGGGAAAGATGGCTCAACTGCAAGCGCCCTGGCTGTGCTGGCTACGCAACAAAGCCGTGTCATGGACCCCCGGCTGGGTGAACCAGGCCGCCATGCAGCGCATCATCCACGACATGTCGGGCGTGCCCGTAGAGAACGGAACCGTCACCGCACAGACGCGGCCCTCTTTACACAAGGCGGAGCCTCTCGGGCACCTCAACTATCTCCTTAAGGAGAGGCGTCAGCCGGATACCGCATTTCTACCGCGCAAGCTCTTCCAGAGAAGAGATCTGTAAACTAGTCTGACCTTTTAGGAGACCGCATGACTCAAGACCCTTTAAACCCCGAAGAGCTTCGCAAAATCCATGCCTACTGGCGTGCCGCCAACTACCTCTCCGTCGGACAGATCTATCTGCTCGACAACCCTCTCCTGCGCGAGCCGCTGGAACTCCAACACGTCAAGCCCAGACTGCTCGGACATTGGGGCACCACACCCGGGCTGAACTTCATCTACGCCCATTTGAACCGGCTGATCAAAGCTCGCGACCTCGACATGATCTACGTCGCCGGCCCGGGCCATGGCGGCCCCGGCCTGGTTGCGAACACCTACCTCGAAGGCAGCTACAGCGAAGTTTACCCCGCCATCTCCCAGGATGCCGAAGGCATGCAGCGCCTCTTCAAACAGTTCTCTTTCCCCGGCGGCATCCCCAGCCATGTCGCCCCCGAGACACCAGGCTCGATCCACGAAGGTGGAGAGCTAGGCTACGCCCTCTCTCACGCTTACGGAGCCGCCTTCGACAACCCCGACCTGGTCGTCGCGTGCGTGATCGGAGACGGCGAGGCCGAGACCGGACCGCTCGCCGCCTCCTGGCACTCCAACAAATTCCTCAACCCCGTGACCGATGGCGCCGTCCTCCCGATCTTGCACCTCAACGGCTACAAAATCGCCAACCCTACCCTGCTGGCGCGGATCCCTCGCGATGAGCTCGAGAGCCTGCTGGTTGGTTACGGCCACAAGCCTTACTTCGTCGAGGGAGAAGAGCCGGAAGAGATGCATCAGAAGATGGCCGCGACTCTGGACCTGATCGCTGAAGAGATCTCTGCTCTGCAGGCAAAGGCCAGGGTTGAAGGGAGCTCCGAGCGCCCCCGCTGGCCGGTTCTTGTCTTACGCTCTCCTAAAGGCTGGACTGGCCCGGCCGAGGTCGACGGCAAGAAGACGGAAGGCTCATGGCGCTCTCATCAGGTGCCGTTCTCGTCTATGGTGGGCCACCCCGAGCACGTGCGACTGCTCGAAGAGTGGTTGAGAAGCTACCGTCCCGAAGAGCTGTTCGATGCCGACGGAAAGCTGCTCGACGAGCTTTTCGAACTTGCTCCCACAGGCTCCAGGCGGATGGGTGCCAACCCCGTTGCTAACGGCGGCATCTTGCTGCGCGACCTTCAGCTTCCGGATTTTCGTAACTACGCCGTCGATGTCGAAGAGCCGGGAGGCGAGCAGGCCGAAGCGACCCGGGTGCTGGGCAAGTTCCTTCGCGATGTCGCCAAGCTCAACGCTGAACACGCCAACTTCCGCGTGGTGGGGCCCGACGAGACCGCTTCGAACCGGCTTGACGCCCTGCTGGAAAGCACCGGCCGGACCTGGTTGGCCGAGACCCTTCCGGAAGACGAGGAAGGTGGAGGGTTGAGTCGGGACGGCCGAGTCATGGAGATCCTCAGCGAGCACACCTGTCAGGGGTGGCTGGAGGGGTATCTGCTCACCGGACGGCACGGGCTGTTCTCGTGTTATGAAGCGTTCATACACATCGTCGACTCCATGTTCAATCAGCACGCCAAATGGCTCAAGACGACCAGGGATATCCCCTGGCGACGACCGATCGCATCTCTGAACTACCTGCTCACCTCGCATGTCTGGCGCCAGGATCATAACGGATTCAGCCACCAGGATCCTGGCTTCATCGACCACGTGGTGAACAAGAAAAGTGAGATCATCCGCGTCTACCTGCCGCCCGACGCCAACTGTCTGCTCTCGGTGGCCGACCACTGCCTGCGAAGTCGCCACTACGTCAACGTGATCGTGGCCGGTAAGCAACCAGCGCCTCAATATCTGAGCATGGAGGCTGCCCTCAAGCATTGCGCCAGCGGCATCGGACTGTGGGACTGGGCCAGCAACGACCAGGGGACAGAACCGGATCTGGTGATGGCTTGCGCTGGCGACGTGCCCACTCTAGAGACGCTGGCTGCCGTGGACCTCTTACGTCAACATTTCCCCGACCTGAAAATCCGAGTCGTCAACGTGGTCGATTTGATGACTTTGCAATCGCCGGAAGATCATCCTCACGGGCTGACCGACCGCGACTTCGACTCGCTCTTCACGTTGGGAAAGCCGGTGGTGTTCGCCTATCACGGCTATCCCTGGCTGATCCACCGCCTGACCTACAAGCGTCATAACCATAACAATTTCCACGTGCGCGGCTACAAAGAAGAGGGCACCACGACCACCCCGTTCGACATGGTCGTCCTCAACGATCTGGATCGCTACCATCTAGCCGAAGCCGCCATCGACCGCGTCCCCCGGCTACAGTCCAGGGGCGCTCACGCCAAGCAGTGGTTGCGCGACAAGCTCGTCGAGCACAAGCTGTACACGCGAGAACACGGCGACGACATGCCAGAGATTCGCGATTGGAAATGGAGCGTATCGCAGAGCGTGGGGATGGACTAAGGCCCGAGACCCTGGCTCTCCTCGTCCTGAGTCTTACGGGCCATCGCCGCGAACGGACAGGAAGGTTGAGCGGCGTCCGGTGTCCGCTTCTGAGACAACCTGCGCAGACCCGCCCACAAAAGAACCCCCAGCACCAGGGCAAGCCATGCCATCGAAGACGTCATACGGCTCTCCCCGTCCCAAACCCCGAACCGCCCTTGAGCGTCCTGCAGGAAGCGTTCATAACAGCTGCATACCCCTATCTTTCTTCCCCCGTAGCCGTTCCAAATTGAAAGCAATCGCGCCGCTGATCCGGACGGCGGCCTCCTTCGCTCGCTCCGCGCGGGGCCCGAAGAACAGGTCGTTCACCGTCGCGTCAAAGAGCGAGAGCCAGCGCTCGTAGTGAGCATCCGTCAGCCTGACCTTCTCATCGAGCAAACGATGCGCCATCATCGGATCGCCTCGATACCCACTCTCGCCGAACAAGACGTTGCGCCAGAATAGCGTCATCTTCGGCAGATGGTCATCCAGGTTCAGCTGCGCCACATCAGCGAAAACAGGACGCAAGAGAGCGTCTCCATAGACTCGCTGGTAGAACACCTCGACCATCCGAGCCACGTCTTCCCCATCCTCGATGTCCGCTCTCCCTTGCACCCTGCACCTCTATTCTGGACATTCTTGTCCTGTATTCCATTTTTAGTAGAAAGCGAGCGCAAGGTCAAGATTGCTGCAGTAGAGATATCTGGATATACTTATCCAGAATTCAAAGGCCAGGAGAAAGCCGCGCCATGTTCTCGCAGACGACTCAGTACGCCATCAGGGCCGTGGTCATGCTTTCCTATGAAACCGAAGGCGCCCCGCTTGGCAACGCCGCCCTATCCGAGACCACGAAGATCCCCGCCAGCTATCTCTCCAAAGTGCTACAAGGGCTGGTGCGAGCTGGCATCGTCGAGTCAAGACGAGGCGTCGGCGGCGGCTTCAAGCTCGCCAAAGATCCCGAACAGCTCACCCTGCTCGACGTGGTCAACGCCGTGGAACCGATCCCCCGCATCAAAGGCTGTCCTCTCGGACTGAAGTCTCACTGCAAGAAACTCTGCTCGGTCCACGCCCGCCTGGACCAGGCCATGGCGCAGGTCGAAACCGTGCTGGCCGAATCCACCATCGCTGACCTGCTCCGCGACCCCACTCGCCCCCCGCCCCTGCTAGAGACCTACGGATTCCCGAAAGCCCGTTAAAGCCAGCTATGGGAGGGGAGGTAGGTGGAGGGGACAGCGGTTGGAGAGAACAGCGGCCGGCCCGAGGAACAGACGCCCTCCCGGCCGGGCTCGGCAAAGCCTATTTCGCGGGCTGTCCGTAGCCGAAGTGACGCGCCTCGCGATCGTTGCCCGCAGCCGTGCGAACCCAGAAACCCTGCTTCTGGGCCGCCTCCAGAATCTCGTTCGACAGCGGTCCCCGATCGATCGACTTCAGATTGGCCGAGATGCCCGCGTCGCGCACCATCTGTGCGATCGAGCCCATCACCTTATCGTCGGCGAAGCGCGGATCGTCTTTCGCCTCAAGGTCGCCCGCGATACCGTTCTTCTTCAACTCTTTGATCATCTCCGACATCGGATAGATCTGCGACTGGCCATCCTCGTTGCGCAGCCGACTGACCTCGGCGAAGGTCATCTCGCTGACCTTGGTGTCCTTATCCAACTTGCCCAGCGGATCGTAGAAACCGTCCTTCTTCATCGGCTGAGCCCAGTGCGTCGCCACCAACTTGCCGTCCTTGGTGATCTGCATATCCAGATCGATGCTGGCGTAGCCGTTTTCCGCCGCGAACTTGATCCCCTGAGGAGTGTTCTCGAACGCGTAAGTATCAGGAGCGTTGGGCGCCCCCTTATGGAACATCCCCTTGCCCTTATCGTAGAGCGCGGGACCGCCGGAAATCTCGCTGCCGCTGGTGTTGACCGCGTTCGGGTTGGCCGCCTTAGAGGACTCGCCCAGACCGAAGATCCCCAGAAAATCTCCCAGCGGAGAGTCCTCCAACAGGCCACCCAGGCCACCAAAATCCACTCCACCAGGCAGAGAGATCTCGCGCGAGGTCAGCCCACCCAGCAGCCCCTTGAGCGCCTCGGTAGAACGGTCCACCGCGCCCCGGACAGGACGCGTGATCGAGGGGATGTTCGGCAGATGGTAGTGCGTGCTGATATTCATAAAGCTTCCCACGACTATAGAGCGCGCGCTCCCGACTGAGAACCCGGTCCGAAGGAACCTTACAAACCTTTAACCGCCCCGTCACAACCGCCGCAAAAATTCCACTCTGGCTCCACCCAACGGCCCGGGTCCCCCTCCCCCTCCCGGACCCCGGCCGGAACCGTCTCCGCCCACCTTTCTCCGCGTGCGTCCTACCTCCAGTAGAAACAATCTCCACTCGAGGTTGAAACGGAGAAGGAACATTCTTTACGTTAACAAATAGAGGGGCAACCTTTCGAAGCTACCGTACAGGTCGCTTCGTGCCTTTTGGAGTGTTCTTTGCGCTATCACATCATCGCCGCCGCCCTTGCCGTCTCGCTCTTTTCGACCGGCTGCGGAAACAGCAACAACTCGTTTGTCCTCACCTCGACCGGCAACACCCCCGCCCTGGCCGAAACCGTCGTCGCCGAAGTCTATCTCGGCGCTCCTGTGGAAGACGCCACGGTCCGACTCCTCGCCCTGGACGGAAGCGAGTTGGCCCGAGGAAGCTCGAACGCCGACGGCCTGGTGTTCTTTCACAACGTCAATCTGCCGGGCGATTTCCGAGCCGTCGCCACCCTACCCGACTCGAACGAAGAGTTCCGGGCCGAAATGCGCAGCTTCGATCACCTCAACCGACGGGCGCACATCGACCTCCTAACCACCCTGGTCAGCGACTACATGCAGGCCAACCCCGGAATGGCCTACGCCGAAGCCGAATCTCGTATCAAAGCCGCCGCCGCCATCCCCCACGCGGTCGACCTGTCGATCGGGCTGCACGAGCCGAACCCGGTCTTCTCCTCGATCGCCGCCTGGCGGGCCGCCGGCGAGAGCGGCGGCTGGTCGACCTTTGCTCAGGACTTCTTGACTCGGGCCGAAGATGGCATCTCCACCCCCTACCGCCTCAGCCGCGACCAGCTCTACCGTCCGATCTCTGGTCTGGAACCCGCTCTCAACCAGGTCGCCGAGAGGGACCGGGTGCGCACCCAGCAGCGACTCGGCATTCCCGACGCCACGCCGGCCCAGCTGCAGATCCGCCACGCGGCAACCCCCAGCCTGATCGCCGGTCCGGCCGGGCTGGCAGGGCAGTTTCTGCTCGGAGTCTCGACCGGGGTTGCCGGGAATGTCGCCACCACCGCCCTTGACGACGTCCTGGGCTGGGCCGCCAACCAGCTGGGGATGAACTACGGCAACGGCGACTCGCAACAGCTCGAAGAGATCTACCAGCAGCTGGCCGCCCTGACGGACCTGGTGCAGTCCACCGTCGACACCGCGACCGTGCAGCAGGTCAAGGACGACATCGCCGCCGTCGACGCCCTTTTTACCAACAGCAACGACCCGACCCTGCCGTCGGTCCGAAGCAGCAACCTCAGCCTTCAGCAAAACCTGCAGAACGCCAGGGCCACGAATCAGCCGTTCAGCCCCCCGCCAAGTATCTCTAGCGTGATCACGGACCTGCAGACACCCGACTACGCTAACGTCCTTACCGACGCCAACAACCTGCTGTTGGGCCCCAGCAACTCACCCAAAGGCGTGGTGATGGAGGCCCAGAACGTCTACTACAACCAGGAGCTGGGTATCGACACCCCGGCCCGATTCCAGAACTACCCGTGGCGCGCCAACGCCATCCTCAACGTGCTCATGCCGTTGACCGACCACTTCCTCGGCTACCAGAACCAGGCTCTCAACCTGTACTCGGAAAAAGTCCACAACTATCAGGTCAATCCCAGTCCCGTGGCCGGAATCGCCGCCTTCCAGGACGACTTCCGCACTACCGTGGCCAACATGAAAGAGCTGCGCCAGCAGCAGCCGCTCTATCTTTCCGGCGGGTTCATCATCGATTTCGAAAGCGGAATCATGTGGAACGACACCATGCAAGACCTGGAAACCTGGTCGGACGCCAACGCCGCCGCCACCACCCAGCCCTGCCAGCTGATCATGCCCAACGGTCAGGTAGTGAACCTCTCGGGCTCGAACGGCGCCTGGCACCTCCCCAACTTCGGCGAGTACACCAACCTGGCGAATCGCGGGCAGTACAATCCTCACTACGACACCACCGTCCCGGCCGCGGGCGACGACGACTATCCCGACCTGGGCCAGGCCACCAGAGGGCTTCCCAAACTCGGATTTGCCAACGTCAAGGCCCGCCTGGACGACAGCAACAGCAACGACAAAGACCACGGCGACAACGGCGACCTCTGGATGAGCTACCTGACCAACTACAACGGCTTCCAGTCCGCCAAGCAGTGGGAGTTCCAGCTCAACGAAGACGCCGGAAAGTCGGGCGAGAGCAAGAACACCAACAATCAAAGCAGCAGCCATAAGAACCCCTACATGATCTGCCGAACCTTTGGTCCTCAGGTCCTGGTCAACCCGTTCGTCCCCGCCAACGGAGCTCCCAGCTGGGTCTCGGGCAACAACGTTCCGAGCTCCGTGGCCGGCAAAAACTTCAGCAACGGAGAGCACGCCGCCTACGGACTGCCCACGGCCATCACCGTGTCCACCGAAACCGCTCCCACCTCGGTCAGCTACCCCGACCCCCACGACAGCTCTCAGACGGACACCTACACCGTCCCCGAGAACTCCATCATCGCCTACGCGAACATCACCTACGAGATCCAGCTGGGCGGCGCGTTCAGCATGGGCCACGGAACGACGAGGAGCTTCAACTACGGAACCCCCTCGCCTTCGACGGCCGACGTTTCCACGAAGGACCAGGGCACCGGCTACCCCAACGAGCTCCAGCAACTGGTCAGCTGGACCTCCAGCGACGACGACGCTCTGGAGATATTCAACGTCCCGTACCTTAGCGGCATCGCCATCCCTCGAGGAACCGACCCGGTCACCATCACGGCCACTCTGCTGGGCGCGCCGGGTACGAGCAGCAACACCAAGGTCACCGGCAGCACCGACTTCACCGCCACCGAGATCAGCCCTCACACGGCCACCAGCCTGCAGATCTCGCCCCGCAATCAGATCTACGGCAGTAACAGCAACAGCCAGGCAGCGAACGGCTCTTTTCCCTACTACTGCACCGTCTTCTATGCCGACAACACCATGGAAGACCACACCACCGACGTCACCTGGTCGGTGACCACCGTCGACCCATCCGACCCCGACTACGCTCCGAACACCGCCAACGCGCAAATAGTGGTGAACTCCACCGGAGCCTCCCTGTCCTTGAACCAGACGGCCCAGACCACGCCCAAGGCCTACAATCTGCAGGTCAATGCCAGCTACACCGATCCCAGCGACCCGAACAACACCGTGACCGACACGACCACCATCCAGATCGTGCCCCCCGTGGCCAATCCGTAAAGCCGGTCGCCCTCACCTCCAGGCCCGGAGCAGCCCCCGCTGTTTCCGGGCCTTTTTGTTGGAGGGGAGGCAGTTGGAGGGGACAGCGCTTCGACGGCCCAAAGTTTGTCGCGAAATCCCCGGCAAATTTTCCGACAAAGTTGCAGCAACTCGAGTCCCCAGCGGTGTACGCGCTGCGAGTTACCCATCAGCGGCAGGTCTACTCGGATGGCCGAACTCACCCCTACCCTTATCAAGGACAAAAAACTCGGGTTTATGCAAAGTATACTTTACATAAACCCGAGTTTTTGGAATAATTTACGAGTGTTCATCGATTCTGAGCAGCTAGGCCAGGTTCTAGGCCAGTTCAATCCGTGGTGGTCTGGTAGCCGGGGTTCAAGCCTCCCTGATTGGCATCGGGCGTGCTTTCCAGAGTTGGCGCGTTGGACAGAGAGCCCACCAGCGAAACGTGCCATCCTGCTCTCGGGCGCCCGGCAAGTCGGGAAAACGACGTTGATCCTACAGATGGTCGCGCGCCTTCTTCAGCGCGGCATTCCTCCAGCCAACATCCTCTACGCGACCTTCGACCATCCGCTTCTGAAACTTGCCGGAGTCGACGCCGTCCTCACCGCCTGGCGGGAGCGCGAAGCCCGTCTGCCAGGACCCGAATTCCTATTCCTGGACGAAGCCCAATACGTTCCCCAGCGGGCAACGTGGATCAAGCATCAGATGGACTTTTCCGTAGAGCGTCGGATCATCTTCACTGGCTCTGCTATGCCTCTCCTGGAAAGCGACCAGGAATCCGGAGTGGGCCGCTGGCACACAATTCGCCTCACGACGCTCTCCTTCTTCGAGTACCTCAGACTACGAAACATCGCGACCGACTCGATACCCAAAGTCGACAGCTTGCACCGACTGTTCGCTTGGAGCAAAGGCCAATTCCTCAGAGCAGGCGAGACTGCGACCATGCTCATAGGGCACTTCCACGAATATTTGCTGCGCGGAGGCTTTCCACAGCTAGCTCGCATTACCGACCTGAGCGACGCTCAGCGACTCTTGCGAGAAGACATCGTCGACAAGGTGCTGAAGCGCGATATGACAGCGCTCTACGGCGTCCGGCGGGTGCTCGAACTCGAACGTCTCTTCCTCTACTTGTGCCTGCACAACGGCGGCATCCTGAACCTGTCCGAAGTCAGCGAAGCGCTCGAGATGAAACGTCCTACAGTGAACAGCTTCCTCGACCTCCTGGAGTCGGCTCACCTTCTCTATCGGTTGCCGGCCTTCGGTTACGGTAAAGAGGTCTTGAAGGGGCGTCACAAGGTCTATCTGGCAGACCCATCGATCTCTCCGGCCGTCATGCTGAAGTCGAAGGCAGCGCTCAACGATGCTCAGTTTTTAGGCGAAGCTGTGGAGAATGCCGTCTTCAAACACCTCTACGCTCGGCTCTATCGGCAGCCTGTGGGGTTCTCCTACTGGAGGGGCAAGAAGAACCTGGAGGTCGACCTCGTTGGCAACGTAGGGGGCGTCCACGTGCCGTTCGAGATCAAATACCGTCACCAACACACCGGTTTGGCCGACCTTCAGGGACTTCTCTCCTTCTGTGAACAACGAAAATGTCCAAGAGGCTATGTCGTGACTCGAGCCCTCGAAGACTTCGGGGTTCTACAGCCCCAGCACATCAACACAATCCTGCTGAAAATCCCCGCAGCGCTCCTGTGCTACTGGACAGGTCAGGCCGAATTGACCGAAGCAGAGCAATCCGCCACGGCGGCAGATCTCGAAAACTACTTCGGCGAGGAGACTCCTGGGCCCTGAAGGGCCCATAAGGCGCTTTCCACTCGGTCGCGCTCGTGCGATCACTCATCGATCGTAATAGCGATCTTGCCCTTTCGGCTCCCAGCCTCGATCAGATCGTGGGCGGCCGCTATCTCACTCAGCTTCATGACGCGCTCGACGATCGGCTTGAGACCGCCCTCATCGACCACTCGCGCAAGCTCCGCCAACCTCGTTCCCGACTGCGTCGTGAAGACAAAGTGAAGCTCCGCGTTCACCTGCCAGCCGCTGATCAGATTCTGAGGCTCGGACATATCGACAATCGACACCAACCTCCCCGAGGTCGCCAGCAGCGGAAGACTCTTCTCGATCGTCTTCTGGCCCACCGTATCCAGGATGATGTCAAAGCCAGAGGGGTTGTCCCGACGTAGCTCCTCATAGAGCGACTCGCTGCGATAGTCGTAGCTAACGTCAGCGCCAAGCGACGCGACAAAATCCTTGTTCTGCGTACCAGACGTGGTCACGACGTGAGCCCCAAAGAACCTGGCGATCTGGATCGCATAGACTCCCACGCCTCCGGCTCCCCCGTGAACCAACACCTTGTCACCCGCCTTCAGGCGACCCCTCTCGACCAGGCACTCCCAGGCCGTCACCGCCGACAGCGGCAACGTGGCCGCCTCCTCGAAAGAGAGCGTCGTGGGCTTTTTGGCGACGATGGACGCTCTCTCCACATGATGCGTCGCGTAGCTGCCCTCATTCTCGAGCAGTCGGGGGACGTAGAACACCTCGTCTCCCACCTTCAGGTCGTGCACATCCACGCCGACCTCCTCGATGATGCCGGCGCAATTCACACCCAGCCTGGCGGGCAGAGCCACGAGACCCTGGTAGTCTCCCCGCCTGGTCTGGATATCGACAGGGTTCACCGAAGCCGCTCTAACTCGCACCAGAACCTCGTCCCGACCAGGAGAAGGAGTCGGCTGCTCCACCAGTTCCATCACCTCAGAACCACCAAAACGCTCGATCACGACAGCTTTCATGTTTTCTCCAAAAGTCAATTTCCCCAGAGTATAAGCGAGAATCCGCCAACCCTGAAGGAGGCACATTCCTGTAACCTCCCCGACCCGACAGCACGAAGCCGAAGCTCCATTCCCCAGTAGGGACAGCTCGCGAGTCCCTATCCTGAGGTCACACCGACGACCGGCTCGCCGTCGTCCTGCGGTTCGACGTATCGTGACAGCATAAACTCGCCAATCTCCGTCGTCCGCTCCGGATACAAGGGCACCAGGGCAGCGACCATCTCCCAGGCCCACATCGGCTCCTCCAGCGAACGCAGGATCACCTCACGCGACAACTCGACGGCACTGTCCTCGGCGCAGCTCTCGATCAGGACCTGATATGGCGGGTTCTGCGGAACGGACTCCCAGAACAGCTGCTCGTAGCCCGCGCGCGACAATCGAGCATAAGCGAAATAGAGCGGCGCGACAGACCCAGAAGCGACCTCCTCGATCAAAGAACGGACTCTCGCGTCCCGTTCCGCCGCCTCGTAACACTCGGCGAACTCCAGCAAGGCCCATAGACGACTGGACGGGTCGGCCATCTCGTCGACCACCGCGCGGACGTCGCCCGTCCCAAGCTCGCGCATCCGCCCGGCCACTCTCAGCAGAGTGCTCGAACCCGGATCGAAGCGGCGTACCATCGCGAGGGCCTCCTCCACCAAGCCCCGCCCCAGCAACTCATCGCAAACGAACCGTACAGCCTGACCAAGGCACCAGTCTCCCTGAAGGGTCTCGAGCACCGCCTCCGCCTCCCCGATCGGGCGAAAGCGAGCCAGCTCCCAGGCAAGGTCTTGCCGTCCCTGAGCCAGACCCTCTGCACTTTCCTCCACGGCCTCAGGCTCATCGCCCAGCTCCAGACCTAGATCGCACAAACGAGACTGCACCCTCACCACAGAGCGCACAGCGCTGCCCCATTTCGAGCCCAACCGGTCGGCTCTCTCCAGAAGAGCCCTCAGCAGCAACTCCGAATCCTCGGGAGACTCGACCAGACTCACCCCCCACTCCGCCAGGTCGAGGCAAAACTCTCTCCACACCGCCTTGTCCTCCGCCCCGGCGGACAAAGCCAGGGGAACGCGAGGTAGCGGTGCTGCCGGAAGGTGCGACTTCCCAAGCTTATGGACAACCCGCTGCAAGATCGATTCGGTCCGAGACGCCACGTCCCAGTCGTTCGAAATCAGGCCAAGAGCGCGGAGGGCGGGGCGCAGCTGGTCTGCTCTGTACACGTATCCCTGCAGCGCAGCAGAAACCGCATAATCGAGACTTCCCCGCGACATCTGCGAACCCTCGAGCCGTTCCAGCACCGCTTCGAAATACCCCGAGCGCGTCCCATGGATAGCCCAGGAGACGAGATGCGAACCCGAGGGACCGTCAGGGCCGTTTTCCGCCAGCAGCCGCGCCGCCAGGAGAGGCTCCCGAGCATCAAGCGCATCACAAATCCGAGCGCGAAGAGACTCCACAGACATCCCTTGACCTTCGACCCCAGCGCTGGCGAACCTGTCCTCAAATCAGCCAGTCTCTCCGCGCTCACTACAAAAACTTGCAGCAAAATCCCCGGCAACTTTGCCAGCCCAAACGACGCGACCGCCATTCCCAAGTAGGGACAGATCGCGATTCCCTATCCCTACGGCTTCCCGACATAAACCCGGACTACGCGGCCATCCTTGAAATCCACCACCGCCGGACAGAGCCAGAAAGACCCAACGCCCGACAGCCAGCGCTCGTCAAAATCGCGAGGTAAAGTCGACGCACCGCTCAAGCCAAGCTCCTGACTGAAGTAGAGCGTGTCAGGAAGCGCAGCGTTCAGCGACGCCGGGCCCAGGCGCGCCACCGGCCCTCCCATCCTCCAACAAGCCAGCAGTCTAGAGTCTCCAACCTCCGGCATCCGACTCAGCGCGAACCAACTCCGCATCCAACTGGCCATCAACAGCAGCCCGGGCAGCGCAAGCGCCAACAACAGCATCGCCACCCTACGATTCGTCACCGACCACAGCCTCATCCGAGGAGAATTCCAGAGCCGACCGCTCCCGCCTCCACCCTCATCACATAAAGCTCCATTCCCCGGCGAGGAATGCTGGCAGTAGATCTCCCACCGCCCCAGAAACCCGCAAGATGAGCAACGCAGCGATCGAGACAGCCCTCGAAAAGTGGGCCACCAACCCCACCGCCGCAGGGTTCCAGGCCCTGCGCAGGTCCGTGCTCGACTCCGGCCGGTACCAGCCCTACCCAAAACCCAGCCCGTTCCAGGTCGCCATCGAAGCCATCGAACAGCAAGACTATCGACGCGCCCTCGAGGCGATCCACAGCCAGGGCGCCAACCTCGCCCTCTCACCCCAGGCCTACGAACTCCAGGCCCAGGCCTACCGCGGACTCGGAGACCTCAGCTCCGAAATTCGAGCGACCAAACTCGCCGAAGCGTCCCTGCAAGGCATCCTGAAAAGCGGAGACGGCAGCACCAGGCGCCCTTACCAGGTCCTGCACATCTCGGACGAATACCAGGTCCTGGCAGAACTCGGCGCCACCCTGACCCAGCAAGAGCTCAACGGATATCTCGACCTGCTCACCCTGGGCGACGGCAGAATCCTCGCCTTCTCTATCCGAGACATGCGGGGCGTCAGCTCCCCCTTCGAAACCTCTCCCTTTAACGGCCTCCCCCGCGCCCCCCTGATCGTCCTGGCCATCCTCCTCCTCATCGCCATCCTCGTCATCCCCCGACTCGCCTGACAAGCCACGTCGGGTAGGCCAGGGAGGTTGCCCTCCCCGGCCCCCCTCAGAACCGGACGTGCGGATTTCCCGCATCCGGCTCCTCGAATTACGGGTTCGCTGCGCGTCCAGAATG
>JAEXNA010000158.1 GCA_023447635.1 Vulcanimicrobiota bacterium
GGCCCTGACGGAGACACGGCTTGTGAATGGTGTACTCATCGCGCGCCAGCTCTTTACGAGCCAGGTCTTCGGCCAGCCCCCAGGTGGAAAAGATGACCACAAAATCGTCGACTCCGCTGCGCGGTTCGAAGGAGGTCAAAAGCCCCGAACAGTGCCAGCCCAGGGCCCGCCCGACCAGCAGAAGCGGCATACGCTCGAGCGCCGCGTCGAGCTCTCGCACCCCTTCGTGCATGACCAGACGAGTCAGCGCCTCGGCGTAAGCGGTCGCGATGGCTTTCGAGATCGCCTCGAGCCCGCGGTATCGCCCACCTTCGTGCCAGGAGGCGCCCAGCGGTCGCACCGTCACCAGGGCCGACCCGGTACCCGCTTCCGCACTGAGCCAGGTGTAGGCCTGAGCCAGGTCGGAGGTCAGGTCCTCGGGGAACTCGGTCTTGAGTATCTCCGAACGAGCCGAAAAACAGGTCAGCATCAAGCTGTCCGGGTCGTCGGGTTCGAGGTCGGCTAGCTTTTGCCGGAGTAGCGAGTCCAGTCCGGTGGCCGACAGGCTATGCGCAAACGCCGAGGGCGACAGCGCGAAGGCTGGGGGTAGGTCGAGGTCCAGAGCCTTCAACTGCGCCTGCCTCTCGGCAGGCAATAGGGAAGGAGGCTCCGTGACCCAGGACATGGACGGCTCTCGAAGGCCTACCGGTCGGGTTCGAACCAGTCGTCGTCGTCGCCGCCGCCCAGCCAGCCTTCACGGTCTTCCTCGACCGCAGCCGGAGGAGCCGCCGCCGCCGTTCGGCTGGGCATGTCGTTGATCGAACCGCCACCCATGGCAGGCGCGTCGAAACTTTGACCGCTGCTCAGCGTCGGTTCGGGAGCCGGCTCGGGAGTCAGGGGGCCGACCTTTTCGACCAGTTCGTCGATCCGCTGGCGAATGGTTGGGGTAGCCAAATTGAGAGGGTCCAGCAGCACGAAGCGCTGGAACATCTCGAGGGCGCGTCGATGGTCGCCCTGCTTTTCGGCAACCAGACCCAGTCCGCGCACGGCGATCGAGTCCATGAAGTCGTACTGAAGGGCGTTAGAGTAGGCCTCCTCGGCCGCTTTCGTGTTGCCCAGCAAAGAGTGACAGTCTCCCAGCAAGCTCCACAGCGAAGACTCGGCGGGAGCGCATCCGGTTTGGTGCTGAGCCGAAGAGCGAACTTCGTCGGCCAGTCCCAGCGCTTCTTCCTTGCGCCGGAGCATGACCAGGATCTTGACCTTGCGGAAGGTCTGATGAATCGAGTCGGGATAAGTCTGGCAGATCTCTTCCATGGTCTGCAGAGCGCCCTCGACCTGTCCCGTTCGCATCTGCGAAGTGGCCAGCGCCACGGCCAGGTTCGAGTGAACCTCTTCGGTGGCGTAGGTACAGGCCAGTCCGTCCTGAGCCGACTTGATCGCCTGGCCCCACTGCTCGCGGCGGACCCAGTACTCGGCAAGGCCCAGATGAGAGCGCGCGTCGCGCGGGCTCTGTTTGACGGAGTTCAGATAGTACTCTTCCGCCGTTTCCAACTCTTCGACCGCTTCGTAGATCGGGGCGATCATCGCCATGTTGGTTTCCAGTTCACGCTGGTAGATCTCGAGCGATTCGCGATAGCGACCCGTCTTGAAATACAGGTCGGCGAGCGCGCGCTCGATAGCGCGACGCACGGTGCGCTTTTCGTTAGGGTCGAAGATGATCTCGGAGTAGTAGTCGACCGCTTCTTGCGAGCGACCCATCCGCACATAGAGACGGCCAAGTTCCCACAGCGCTTGCTCATTGCGCGAGTCGGCCCTCAAGGCGCTCTTCAGTGTCTCGATGGCCGGCTCGAACTCGCCGCCCTGAATCTGCTGTCGGGCCAGAATGGTCCAGGCGCGAGAGTCGCCGCGATGGTTCTTGAGATGCTCTTGCAGTTCGGCCGTGAAGGCCGTGTTCATCTCGCGCCATTCCCGCTGGAAGCCAGAGGCGGCGTAGACGCGCAGAAGTTCCCACTTCCAGTCGCGCACGTTGCGGTGATGGGGGTTGGTCGAGATGGCCCGATCGTAAAAGCTTCGCGCCGCTTCGAGATCGCGAACCCGGTAGGAAAGGCGAGCCGCGGCCTCCAGCAGGTTGCCGCTCTTGCTCTGCGCTCCCAGCGCCTTGCCCAGAATTCGCAGTCCGATCTTCTGCAGTTCACGCCGCTTGTTGGGCTCGAAACCCTTGCCCAGCATCTCTTCGTAGAAGGTGCCGCCCAGCGGGTTGTCTTCGTCCTGGCGCAGATCGACCAGCTTGGAATACGACTGCTCCGCAGTTTGGAAATCGCCAGCGCGGACTGCCGTACCGGCCAGTCGGCGAACCGAGTCCGGGTCGTCGGCGTCGAACTGGATGACCCAACGACGCCACTCGAGGGCGGCCTGATAGCGGCCCTCTTCCTCCAGCGCCTCGGCCAGCTTGACGCCGAAGAAAGGATCCTTGAGCTCGCGAGCGGCCAGCTGCAGGGCTGCACGCATCTTGCCGCGCTCGCCGAGCTTGCGCAGAATTTTATACTTGGTGACGTGGGCTTCTCGATCGGTAGGGTTCTCGAGGAGCTTGGCCTCGACTTCCTCTAGAGCGGCATCCAGCTCTTCGTCGGCAATATCACCGAACAGGCTCTTTCCACCAATTTCTTTTTGAGAGAAGCTAGACTGGCGCTGCCCGCTATCTTTGCGGGTGAGTCCGCCTCGAGACTCTCCTGCCTTGTCCTGTCCCTTAGGCGGAAATTCGGGCTTATGCCCTCCAGGTCCACCAAACTTCTTTTTCATCTCGAAGAGTCTCTCCCTACGGATAGGGGCGTCTCCTATCCGAAGCTGGCCGAAGAAATCCCCTTCGGCTCCCCATCCTTTCCGCGCCCTGCCTTCGCCTCCTTCCTTCTTCGTGCAGCCGGTGCCAAGCTCGTCCCTCGCGGTGGACGGTTCGTCCCTCCCAGGGCAGGCCAGGACTTTTCGAGTCCGAACCCCAAAATCGACAAAAAGGAGCGTGGGCGTGGCCGATAAGAAGAAAACCAAAAGCAGCAAAAAGAAAGGCCAGGCGACTTCCGGCGGCAGCGGGGGCAAAGTCGCCCTGGCGATTCTGTTGATCGCTATCGGCGCCTGCGCGGGCTATCTGTTCTTGAAGCCTTCGCGCGTGCTGGTCCCTTCTCTGATCGGCAAAAGCGAGGCCGAAGCCCGCCAGATGCTGGAAGAGAGCGGCCTGTCCGTGATCGTGCAGAACAAGCCAGTCGACCAGCCCGAACAGAACGGCAAGGTGCTGACGCAGGAGCCCGCCTCGGGGACGGCCGTCCCGCGCATGTCCGTGGTGACCCTGGTCCTGGGCCAGGGCCCCGAGGGCATCGCCGTGCCCGACCTGCTCGGGAAAACCCGCTCCGAGGCCGAAGACGAACTGTTGCGACTAGGCTTCAAAGTCAAATTCGAAGAGACCCATTCCGACTCGGTGCCGATCGGCAGAGTGATCAGCCACACGCCTAAGGCGGGAGAAAAGCTGGTACGCCAGGGTACGGTCACTCTGGTGGTCTCGGGGGGAGAGGGCGACATTCTGGTGCCCGACCTGAGCGGAATGACGGTCGAGCAAGCTCGAGCCGCGCTCGAGGCGCTGGGCCTCGAGGTCCAGGTCTCAGAAGTCGCTCAGGAAGGTTTCCGTCCCGGCGACGCCGCCACCGTGCTGCGCCAGGAGCCGGCTGCCGGACAGACCCTTTCCGCCGGAGGGCGAGTCACCGTGTTCCTGCCTATCGCACCGCCGGTCGGAGGCGCTTCCAGCCCCAGCGGCGGAACGGCCTCGCACGCCCCTCGTTTCGAGGGCATGACGGTGGGAGCGGCTCGCAAACTCGCCGAGGAACAGGGCGTGGTGCTCGAACTGGCGGATTCCGCCGACGACTCGCGGGTGGTGACCTTCCAGGACCCTCCTCCCGGCGACCCGCTATCCGGCCCTTCGGCCTCGGTCGTGATCAAAGTCTCCGACTCGGCGGTCGTACCCGGCCTTTCGGGAATGACCGAGTCCGAAGCCCGCGCCCGCCTGCAGAAGGCCGGGCTTTCCGTCGGCGCGGTTCGACGCAGCTATGGGGAAGTTTCCGGTGAAGTGCTCGACCAGCGTCCCAGCGCCGGGATCGAGGCCGTTTCTGGCAGCACGGTCGACCTGGTGATCTCGGACCCCTCGGCTCCTCCCTCGGCGGCCCAGGCCCCGGCTCCCACCCCGGGCTTTACCCCGGCCCCCTGGGTGGAGTAAAAGAGAACGATTATGAGTGCGAGTGGTCCCCCAAACGAGACGGTTCTGCAGACCCCCCCCGCCAGTGAAGCGTTGGCCTCGGCCACCAC
>JAEXNA010000176.1 GCA_023447635.1 Vulcanimicrobiota bacterium
TTTGTCGTCTTCTGAGGCGCCTGGCTCTTAGAGCCAGGACATCAAGGGCGTATCGTCGTCGACATCGCTGTCCGAGGTGGGCGGAGCCAACTCGAGCTGAGAGGGGCGCGACACTTCGAGCTGGTCGGCTTCGACCATCTTCAAGGCGTCGTCGTAGTTGACCAGGCCGACCTCGATCATGCGAGAGAGGTGGCGACCCAGGGTCTGCATGCCGAAGTGCTCCATAAGATGATGGATCTCGCTCAGATCGCCACGCTGCAGCGCCTCTCGAACGTCGCGGTTGCAGTCGAGAATCTCGTGGGCGGGCAGTTGATCCCGGCCATCGGCGCGAGGGACCAGGTGCTGACAGACCACCAGGCGCAGAGCGCGAGCGACCAGGGCCCGCATCCGACTGTTGCCCTGCTCGAACGCCGAGAGGAAGTTGTCTACCGCGCGAACGGCGCTGGTGCCATCCATCATAGCGATCACCAGATGGCCACCGGCGGCCGCCTGCAGGATCACTTCGGCGGTCTCCGAGTCAGGAATGGCACCGATGGCGAGAATATCCGGATCCTGTTGAACCGCCGTGCGAACAGCCTTGGCAAAGGAACGGGTGTCCGAGCCGACCTCGCGCTGCACTACCATGGCCTTTTCCGCCTTGTGCCAGAACTGGATAATCGGCTCGACCGAGACGATGCGACAAGACTGCTGGTGATTGATGAAAGAAACCAGACTCGCATAGGTGTTGAACTTTCCGCTCCGAGGGCGACCGGTCAGCAGCATCAGGCCGCCTTCTTTCGAGCCGAGAAAGCTCTCGACCGAACTGCCCGACAGTCCCAGTTCGACCAGCTTCGGAATGTCCGTGCGGATACGACGAATAGAAAGAGCGGGCGCTCCCCTTTCCAGGTAAGCATGGATACGGAAACCGTGCTCTCCGTCGATCAGGTTCAGATCGAGCTCCTGGCCGGAGTAGCAGTGGCGAACCTGTTCGGGGGTCAAACAAGCGCCGGCAAGGTATCGGCAGTCCGCTGCCGTCAGCGGCTCTTCCGTCAGCGGCAACAGTCGGTCGCCGGCGCGGATGGTCGGCGGAGAACCCAGGTTGATATGCAAGAAGCTGCCGCGCAGGCGACCAAACTCATCGAGCAGCTCCTCCAGGGAGATCGTGGGCGGACTCGCCTCGAAACGGTGCTGGTGCTGCATGAAGCGGACCAGGGAGTCCACGGACTCTCTTAGTGCGGTCAGCTCTCTTTGGGCTTTCTCTTCAAACACGTTACCACCAAGCCAGACAACCGACGGACCATCGATCCGAGACTCCAGCCATTATCCCCTTATAAAGTACTCTCTCGGGCTTGCGGGCGCAAACGGACCGGCCCGCCTCACCTGGACAGTCGCCCCTCTTTCGGACTGTCGCTGGGCCCCTTAAGTTCGAGAGCCAAAGCTTCCCCACCTCATGGGGCCGGCAGGTCGGGCGCTCACGCTGGTAAGCGAACCCCACTCCCAGCGAGGGGCAGAACCGCCCTCGAAGTCATCCTCAGTTGGCGCGCAGTGCGCTTCTTCCGCCAAAGGAAACTCCCCTGGTTGACAGAAATTCAACGCCATGTCCGAGCCCTCTCAAGAAATCTTCCCGTCCCAGGAGACGGAATCCCAGGCCAAAGCCCGCCGGAAAGAGCAGATGGGTGGCCGTAAGCGCGCCCCTCTCGCCCCCTCGAGCGGCCCCAGCAGAGACGGCTCCGACCTTCTTTGCGACACCTGGCAGTTGACCAACAAACAGCGTCTGCTGACGGGTTTCATCGGAATGGCGGTGGCCGTCCCCTACACGGCGCTCTGCTTGACCTACCCCGAGTGGACCGGACACATCGGCCACCGTCTCTCTCTGGCCCTTTTTTCATTTCTGGGCCAGGGCGCGGTGCTAACCCCGTTTCTGCTGGCCTATCTGGTGTTGTCGTGCGCCGGCCTGAGACCGCTGAGAAAAACTCGCTACGCTTTCTCTGGCCCCTTGCTCGTCGCGCTGGTGCTGCTGACTCAGCGAGCCGCCCACAGCGGAGGCTTGCTCGGAAGGCTGCTGGACGGCGTCATGACCGCGGCTATCGGCCCCGGGGGCGCCTGGCTGTTCACCCTGACTCTCGTCATCCTGGTCTCCCTCGCCTTCTTCCCGAAAGCCTGGGGAGAGATGGTTCAGGGCGTGGCCCTGGGCCAGGAACATCTGCATGAGGTCTGGCTGCGCTGGAGGGAGAGCTGGAGTCGGCCGCGCCCCGAATCGTCCTTCGAAGTCGAAGCGTCCTGGGAGTCGGTGGACGAGACGCGCGCCATGGCGGCCGTTCCCACGCGAGCCCTTCCCCCTTCTCTTCCTCCGTCGGCGCTACGCTCGGGCAAGGACCATCCTTTCCTTTCTGTCGACGAGTCGGTGGAAAGCCCGCTTGCCAACTTTACCGTTGATGAAAACGCCCCTCGCTTCCCTCGTCCTGTGATGCTCGACGACTCCCTGGAAGATTCCGAGACCGCTGCTCCCGGCGAGGCGGCGGGCTTCCTTGATCTCCCTCCCGCCCCTCTGCCACCTCGTCTGCGCGACGAAGTCGTGAGCTTCAACGCGGAGGACTCGATCGAAGAATCCAACCCGGCCGTCGACCTGACTTTGAGAGAAGACCGCGCGCTGCCGACGCCCCCCGCTCCGGCGGCGACTCGCCCCCTGCCCACGGCGACAGCAGCGCTCCCGGCAACGCCCCCGGTGGTGGTCAAAGACGATCCGCGAGCGGCTATCCCTCGCGCCATGCCGTTCGAGCTACCGCCTCTGGCCTTGCTCGACGACGTTCCCATAGCCACGCGCCGCCCTCGTATCGAAGACAAATCGCAGGCCCTGCTCGACGCGCTCGACGCCTTCGGAGTCAAAGCCAACTTGCTGCAGATCGTTCGCGGCCCGACGGTCACCCGCTACGAGCTTCAGCCGGCTCGCGGCGTCAAGGTCAGCAAGTTCACCTCGCTGACCAACGACATCGCGTTGGCTCTGGCGTCGACTGCCGTCCGCATCGAGGCGCCGATCCCGGGTAAGAGCGCCATCGGCATCGAGATCCCGAACGACGTCACCGACCTGGTCGTGGTCAAGGACATCTTGAGAGACACGACCTTTATCGAATCCAAAGGGCTGACGGTAGCCCTGGGCAAGGACCTGAGTGGCCGACCGATCGTGACCGACCTACAGAAGATGCCTCATCTGCTGGTGGCCGGTACGACCGGGTCGGGAAAATCCGTCTGTGTGAACGGACTGATCCTCTCCCTGCTCTACCGCTTCACTCCCGACCAGCTTCAGTTAATGATGGTCGACCCCAAGCAGGTCGAACTGTCCGTCTACGAGGACATCCCTCATCTGGTGGGCTTCTCGGAAGGGGGCAAAGGCGAGATCATCGTCGACCCCAAGAAGGCGGCCCAGGCGCTCCATCAGGTCGTGGAACTCATGGAACAGCGCTATACGCTGTTCGCCGAGTGCCGCGTGCGCAACCTGGCCGAATACAACGCCAAGGCCGAAGTCGCCCTGCCGTGGTTCGTCGTGATCATCGACGAGTTGGCTGACCTGATGATGGTCGCCTCGAAGTCGGTGGAAACTTCGATTTGCCGCATCGCGCAAAAGGCGCGCGCCGCTGGCATCCATCTGGTTCTGGCCACCCAGCGCCCTTCCGCCGATGTGATCACCGGCCTGATCAAGGTGAACATCCCCTCTCGCATCGCCTTCGCTGTATCCAGCCAGGTCGATTCCCGCGTCATTCTTGACGCCGGCGGAGCCGAAAACTTGCTGGGCAAAGGCGACATGCTGTTCTTGCCCGTCGACGCGTCGGACCCCAAGCGATTGCAGGGAGCCTACATCAACAACGACGAGATCAGCAGAGTGGTAGAGTTCTGGAAGGGGCAGCACTTGCCCGAGAACCGCATCGAGTTCGAGCTGAAAGAGGATATCTTAGCAGCCGACGACGAGGAGACCGACGAGAGCTCGGACGACGCCTTGCTCGAAGAAGCGCTGCGGGCGATCCTGAATCGGGACCAGGCCTCGGCTTCGATGCTGCAGACCGACCTGAAGGTCGGATACGCCAGAGCCCGTCGGCTGCTCATGGCGATGGAGAAGAAGGGATGGGTTAGTCCCGCTGAGGGCAGCAAACCCCGGAAAATTCTCTACTCTGGCTCCGTGCCTGACAGCGACGCCGAACCGACCGAGTAAAGCGAGGTCGCGGTGGGGGGGTTTGCGCCGCCCCCCACC
>JAEXNA010000205.1 GCA_023447635.1 Vulcanimicrobiota bacterium
CTTCGAGCTACGCGAAGTAGATTTTTGTCCTCAGGAAGTGAGATTTTTCGCCTAATACCGGGTGTATTTCAGATAAAATATCGCTTTCTGAGGGCGAAAATGGACGAGCGTGGCGACGGAGAGTTGATTGTCCACAGTCCCTAAAACGAGGTCGGAGCGGTGGGCCAGGGGGTGCGCCGCCAGGGGCTGCGCTGCTCGCCCAGCAGGCGGGCCTGAATACTGCAGAGCCCTTCGGCCAACGGGTCGTTGGCGGCGTAGTCGTCCCAGCCGGTGTACAGTTCGCTGGCTCGTCGGGCCACCGACTCGAGAATACGCCAGCCCTCGCAGCGGCTGAGCATGGAATCGGTCACGCCCCAGCGCACCACCTCGACCGTCTGTCCCAAACGATCTTCGTCCTGCAGGGACTCGATCACCGCCAGCAGGTCGTCGCGGTCGGCCACGCCCCAGTACTCTTGCAGCAGCATGCGAGTTTCTACGGGGTCGCGATCGCTGACGATGCTGGCCGAATTGTCGCCGTGGAAGCGCAGCGACGGCATGGCCAGCAGCAAGGCAAAACGGCGCATCCGGCACTTCGGCTCGCAGCGCCCTTTGAGACGAAAAAAGGCCAACGGCAAGATGGCGCCGGCCATGCTGCCCATCCCCACCCCGCAGAGCAAGGAGAGGAACGGAGTCATCTCTTCGCGGTCGTGACCCAAGCTCATAGCCAGCATGAACAGCCCCAGGACGGCTCCCGACCAGCGAATACAGCGGGCGTAGCCGTTGAGAAGACCCACATAGGTGGTAATCAGCCAGTAGCAACCGATAACCGCCCCCGTCAGCAGGCCCGTGCAGACGCGTTCGCCGTTGGCCGGCGGGCCATCAAAACTGTAGTGCAGCAGGGTCAGGCTCGCTCCCAGAACAGCGCCAACCAACCCCTGGCGGTAGGTCACAGCCTCCATCCAGTCGAGCAGCGCGCCCAAGGGGGTGAGACCCAGAAGCTTACTCCACATCAAGAAGCTCTTCGCACCCCGGGCGGCTCGAACCTACCGGGCAGCGGCCGGAAATGGGGCTGGGCCTTCGATTTGTTCAGCGATCCGACCCTACGTCGCCTCGTCGGCGATAGTCAGCCACCCGCTCGAGCTGGTCGGCGAACTGGCCGGCGCAGACCCGGGCGTCGCCGACTCGTTGAGAGAAGATGGCGCAGCGCGTCCTCCACCCCTCCAGCTGTCCCTCCCCCGGCTTCAGCGTGGCCACGAAGTCCGCGAGCGCCTGGCCGTCGCCGTCGTGCTGGAAGCCGATGCCGTGCTCCTCGACCAGGCGACCGGCCTCGCCCTGGCGACGGGCGCCCACGGGCAGCCCCAGGGCGGGGTATTCGAAAAGTTTGTTGGGCGCATACCCCTCGTTGCCGACGTCGAGCGGCAGCCAGCCCAGATGGCAAGTCTGGGCGATAGCGTAGACCTGCTCACGGGGGATCCAGCCGGTGAAGGTGACATTGGGTAGCCCTTCCAGGCGCTCGCGCAGGCGCAGATAGCGCTTCCCGCTGTGCCCTAACACGAACATATGATGATCGTCGCCCCGGGCCGCCTGCACTTCCAGCATGCGGGCCAGCGGTTCCAGGTCGTAGGCGCCGTTGAAGGCTCCCATATAAAGCGTCCGGAGACCGCTGGTGGGCTTCAGAGGGTCGGGCGCGATCTCGGCGATGCTGCTGTGGCCTCCAATATAGACGACCCGGTCCCAGGACTGGCGCCGGGAATCGCGCCGGCCCAGACGCTGAGCCCAGGACAAGAAGCCGTGCGAGACAGAGATCAGCGAGTCGGCCTTGCCGAACAGATGAGCGGCGTTCCAAAAGTAAGGGGCCAGCACGGCGCGAACCAGCGGTTTCAACGGGGCGGGAGCGTAGTCCACGAAGATCTGCGGCCAGGGGTCCTGGATGTCCAGTACCAGTGGTACCCCACGCTTCTTGCAGAAGGCGCGGCATACCGAGGCGACCTCGAGGATCGGAATACAGCAGACCACCACATCAGGATAAGGCTGCTCTTCGAGAACCCGGGCCACCCGCAAGGCCAGGCGGGCGTGGTGTTTCCAGCGGCCAAAAGAGATGTTCGAACGGTAAGACCCGGCCTGCAGAAAACGCATCTCGTAGCCTTCCTGACGCTCTTCGATCGTTTCTTCTTCAGCGTAGAACTCTTTCTCGTTATGGCGGAAGGTCGAAGAGATCCAGACCGTGTCGTGCCCCCGCCGGGCCAGTTCGTTGCAGAGGTTACCGATGCGGAAAGTCCAGGGGGCGCAGAACTGGGGAAGCGGCTCGCCGTCTTTGATCACCACGACCCGCAGGCGGCGGTTTTCGGAGGAAGCGGCCGAGGAGGGGCTGTCCATCCTGATCCATTGCGACACAGCGATGGCTGGCCCTGCCGCTTTTCAGCGGTTCAGGCCCCTCGGAACCTCTCGAGTAAGGCGGCCAGAGTGGCGTCATCGCAGTCGACCCCAGCCACCACCGTCACTACGTCCCCCGCCAGCAGTCCGGTCGAGCCCTTGGGGACAAGACCTCCACCGTCCCGCTCTACCAGGGCCAGCAAGGCGCTAGGAGGTAGCCCAAGTTTGGCCACCGTTGCTCCATCATAGTCGCTGCCGGATTCGACAGTGACTTCGAAGGTGGTGATTTTCTCGCGCTTGCCCCCTTTTTTCAGGTCCCGCTCCAGAAGCGCTTCGTAGATCGGTTCCGAACGCGCGACTTCGCAAGCGGCGTAGGCCACCAGGGAAGCCACCAGCAGGGAAAAGAGAGTATGGTACTGGCCTGTCATTTCGACGATCAGCACCACCCCGGTCAGGGGCGCTCGCACGGCGGCGGTCAGCACGGCAGCCATTCCGATCACGGCCAGACGTTCGGGAGAGGGAGTGATGGCCGGCATCACGGTCTGCAGCGTGACCGAGACCAACGCTCCCAGTACTGCTCCCATCGTCAGGAGCGGGGCGAAGAAGCCGCCGGGCACCCCGCTGGCGTAGCAGAAGACGGTAAAGAGCAGCTTGACCACCAACAAGAGCAGAAGGTGGGACCAGATCAGGTTCGCCGCGTCGTTGCCTTGAAGCAGAGTCAGGGTCAGGTTGTTCCCTCCACCGGTGGCCTGCGGCAGCAGCAGCGCCAGGATTCCGCAGAACGCCCCCGCCAGCGCCCCTCGCAGAACCCGCCGACCGGGCTGCGCTGTGCTGCGTAGCAGCAGGGTGTTGAAGGCCAGGCCAACGGGGGCGGCCAGCAGGCCTACCGCGATCAGCGACGGCAGCGAGGTCAGCCGCAACGGACCGGGATCGGACAGGGTAAAAACCGACTCGTAGCCGAGCAGAAGGCGGGTCACACTGACCGAAGCCAGCGAGGCGACCAGAGCGGTAGCATAGGTGCCCCGGGACAGGTCGCGCCGCAACTCTTCCATGATGAACAAAAAGCCGGCTAAAGGAGCGTTGAAGGCGGCGGCCAGCCCCGCTCCGGCCCCCGCCGCGATCAGGGAGCGACGGACCCTGCCGGGAAGCCGAACGGCTCCCGAAAACGCTTCGGCCGCCGAGGCGCCGATGTGCACGGTCGGGCCTTCTCGACCCAGCGACATCCCCGCTCCCAGGGACAGGAGCCCCGCCCCCACCTTGGTGGCGATCAGGCGCCAGGCCCGCAGATGACGTCCAGTGACCAGAACGGCCTTGACGTGGGGAATCCCGGAGCCCGCCGCTTCGGGGCAGAAGGCCTCGGTCAGCCAGGACGAGAGGGCGCCCACGGCGGCCCCTCCCAGTAACATGACGATCAGCCCGACCCACTGATGCTCGCTCCATAAGGTCGAGGTCGCCTGCTCGCGCCAGGTCTCGGTGGCCTCTACGGCCAAGCGGAACAGCACGGCGCTAAGTCCGGCTAAAGCTCCAACCAGGGAGGCCAACGCCAGGGTTCGCCGGCGAGATAGGGTTTGCAGGTGGGAGCGGCGCTCTTGTCGCGCAAGGCTGGGCACGGCTCTTCATCCGCCTCGGTCTGCGAGAATGCCTGCTTGAAGGGGGGAGGGTTGAGGGTGGAGGGCAACCTCTGTGTGGCCAGGGGGTTGGTTTCAAGGGGAGAAGAGGAATATGCGTCAAGGAGTGTGGGAAGTATGACCTCGAGATGATCCCGGGTTCGCCTTATTCTATACACGTGATCGAGGACAGCCCGGCCGACTATCTGGCCTTTCATCGGGCGGTGAGCTGGGCTATCGCTCAGCTGGGCGGGAGCATCGAATTCACTCATTACGAGACCACCGAGTCGGCCTTCGCGGCGCTGCTCGACGGGGTTCGACCCGATCTGCTGTTCATCGACATCAACCTGCGCGGGGAGAGCGGCCTGGCGTTCTTGCGCCGGCTGCGAGGCGACAGCCGGATCAGCCCGTTCCCGAAGGTCATTCTGACCACGTCCACCTGCGAAGCCGACGTAAAGGAAAGCTTCAGCGAGGGCGCGGCGGGCTACCTGGTCAAACCGTTGGATTACGATCAGCTCAAAGATTCCGTGCGCACCTGCCTGGAATACTGGTTCGTGATCTCTCGGCGTCCCGCGCTGCGCGAGCACGGAGAAGCCGCGGAAGGGACGCCGCCGCCTCGATGCTGAGCGACTTTATCATCGTCGACGATTCTCAAGCCGACCGGATTCTGGTGGCTCGGAGCCTCAAGAAGCGTAACTACGATGGACTGGTGATCCGCGAAGCCACCACCACGGCCGAAGCGCTGCGCCTGATCGAGGAGCGTTGTCCGGATTGCTTGATCACCGACGTTCATCTACCTGACGCTAACGGGGTGCAGCTTCTCGATCGGCTGACGGAACGCTTTGGCAGTCTTCCCTGTCCTGTGGTGGTGGTCACGGGTAGCGGGTCCGAAGCCATGGCGGTCGAGGTGCTGGAGGCCGGCGCCCATGACTACGTCAACAAAGAGCGGATCAGCGAGCCGGTGCTGTGGGAAGCGGTACGCTACGCCTTGACCCGCTTTCAGCTTCGCAAAGAGTTAGAAGAGCTGAACTCCGAGCTCAAGCGAAAGGACGAGCTAAAGACCGAGTTCGTGGCTAACGCGACCCACGAACTGCGAACCCCGCTGTCGGCGATCGTAGGGCTGATCGCCCTGTTGCAGGATGAGCCGCTGACCACCCGCGGGGAAGAGATCGTGAGCACCATCTCGGCTTGCTGCGACTCGCTGCTGCTATCCGTGGACGACATTCTGGACCTGACCAAGATCGAGGCGGGAGAGTTCGTGCTCTACCCCACTCGTTTTCAGCCAGCGCGCAACTTGGCGCTGGTCGAATCTTCGTTGCGGCCGCTGGCCGAAGATAAGGGATTAGAACTGGTGGTCGAAGCGCCCGAGGGCCTGCCCGAGGTTTACGGCGACGCTCGGCGTACCCGTCAACTGGTCTACAACCTGGCCAGCAACGCTTTGAAGTTTACCCGCGAGGGGCGAGTGACCTTGCGCCTGCTGGTGAGAGAGCGGGATGAGGGCAGCATGAGACTGCGCTTCGAGATCGAGGATACCGGGGTCGGTATCCCGTTGGAAGCCCAGAGCCGTATCTTCGAACGCCACTATCAAGCGGGACGTCCCGACCTGCGGGCCCAAGGCACCGGTCTGGGGTTGGCTATCGTGCAAAGTCTGACTCGTCGGATGGACGGTGAGGTCGGTTTGCGAAGCGAGCCCGGGGTTGGCAGCGTTTTCTGGTTCGAGTTGCCGTTCCAGCTGGCGCTGGAGCAGGTTGGTCCGACCCCTATTTCGGCCGATGCCGAGGGAGAGAAGGCGCGCTCGCTGCGAGTGCTGGTGGCCGAGGACAACGCTATCATCGCCAAGGTCATGGCTCGTCAACTGCGCGGGCTAGGGCACGAGCCGACAGTGACTTTTGACGGCGCCGAGGCGGTCGAGGCGGTGCGTCAGCAGCGGTTCGACGCGGTCGTGCTAGACGCTCGCATGCCCGGGATGGACGGTCTGACGGCGGCGGCCGAGATTCGGCGGAGCTTCACTTCGGCCGAGCTTCCCATTGTATTGCTCACGGCCGAGGCGCAGATCGAGCGGACGCTGTGGCAGGACGCGGGGATCGACGTGTGTCTGGTCAAGCCGATCTCGCCGGACGTGCTGAGACCGGTTTTGAATCGGCTGGTCCACCGCTAGGCGAGGCCCTGGGAGGGTGGCCGCTAAGCTCCGTCTGTGGGCTAGGGCGTGGGCGCGTTACAGTTTGGGCAGGGCGACGTAGAAGGTCGAGCCCTGCTCCGGGGCCGATTCGACCCAGACCTTGCCGCCATGGCGCTCTACCATGCGTTGTACGATGGTCAATCCGACTCCTGAGCCGTCCCCACGGTCGCCTTCGCCGTGCAAACGCCGGAACAGTTGGAAGATCTCGTCGTGGAAGCGAGGATCGATGCCGATCCCGTTGTCGCGCACGTAGATCGTATCGTAGCCGGGTTCGCCGGAGGTTGCTCCGACCTCGATCTCGCGGTTCTGAGGATCGCTGTATTTGACGGCGTTGGTCAGCAGATTCATGAGGATTTCCGAAAGGAACGGGGGATAAGCCTGGACGACGGGGAGCGGTCCGTTGATGGTCATCCTTGCCTTGCGGGTCACCTGCAGCAGGTCGCAGGTGTCTTGAGCCAGGACGTTGAGATCGCAGTCCTTGACCTCGAGGCTTTGGCTGTTGAGCCTGGAGTAGGCTAGAAGCGAATCAAGAAGAGTGGTCATGCGCTTGGCCAGCCCTGTCAGGCCGTCCAGAAACACCAGACCGTCGCCTTCTAGCCGGTCAGAATAGTCTTCTTTCAAGAAGGTGGCGTAGTTATGGATGCCACGCAGCGGCTCTTTCAGGTCGTGCGAGGCCATATAGGCGAAAGAGTCCAATTCTCGGTTGCTACGAGAGAGCGCTTCGTTCTTGAGTTCGAGTCGGCGGTGCAGGCGGGCGGTCAGCGTGCGCATGACGTCGAGGAAGCGGTCGGCTTTCCACAGATCGAGTTCGGTCCAGGGCAGCGACTTGCCCTGGGTGGTCTCGACGTACTCGGCAAAGGACGCTCGGGGGTTCAGCCGTCCGGTGGGAGCGGTTTGTGCCCTTTTGTCGGGGTTGCCCGCCCAGCGCACGGAGTGGGCCTGTTCGCGGCGGAACCAGCAGACCAGACGCCCGTGTTCGCGCACGACCAGGACGCCGGCGTAGCCGGGAACCAGGTCACGCGGAAGGTCGTTGCGTTGGAACAGGGTGGCCTCGGCCGCTTCCTGGTCCAGCCAGGCGCGAAAGCTCTCTAACGATTCCAGAGGAAGGCTGGCTTTGCGGCTCCAGCGCTGGCCTTCGTAGACGGCGGCGATATCCGACGGCAGTAGCGCTTCCAGGGCGACCAGGTGAGGGGACAGCGAGGGGTCTTCGCTGGACTCTAGCGTCTGATCGAGCCCTTGCAGTTGGGCTTCGGTGGCGGTGCGCTGCTCACGGGTCTCGTTCTGCAGATGGGTGGACAGTTGGAACGAAGCCATCTGGCCCAGCACTTCCAAAGAGGCGCGGCCGCTGGGGCGCAACCGATACGGCGAGCGATGATGACAGGCAACAAGGCCCCACAGGCGTTCGCCGATGCGCAGCGAGATGGTGAGCGAGGCACCCACGCTCATGTTGGACAGGTATTCGAGATGGATGGGCGAGGCGGCCCGGATCCCGACCTGGGTCATGTTCATCGAGGTCAACTGGTTCGAGACGCCACGGACGGGTACGGCGGGCGCTTCGACGTCAGCGATGTGGCGCACCCAGACCTGATGGAAGACGCGTCGGGCGGGCTCGGGGATGTCGGTGGCGGGGAAGCGCAGACCGAGATACTCCGGTCCATCGGTGGCTTCGGCGACCACTTCACCGGTCCAGTCGGGCAGAAAGCGGTAGATCATCACGTGATCGATCCCCAGCGCTGTCCGCAGCTCCTCGGCCAGGCGGCTCAGGTAGTCGGTGGCGGACTGAGCTTGACTGAGAGAGTAGAGGACGCTGTTGAGCGAGCCAATGGGGTTGAATGGGCGGGCGTCGTTGGTCGATTCGACTTCGACCACCAGGCGACCGTCGTCGGCCCGGTGGGCAGAGACTTCTGCGCCGTGCTCCAGAGGTTGGGAAAGGACGAAGGCTCGGTCGCTGGCGACGACCGCTTGAAGAGAGCTTAGCAGGGAAGGCGGAAAGGCGTTTTGTAGCGAGAGGGGGCGGCGCTGGTGGCCCAGGAGGGTCGGCCAGTTTTCGGAGGATTCTAACAGCTCGCCGTCTTTGCTAAAGACCAGGAGTGCCCCGTGACTTTGCACGGTTCCAATCATATGAACCGGTTCCAGGTCGCAGGTGGTCAGGTCAACGGGACCACGAACCAGTGCGTATGGACTGCTTTCGGGCATCTTTTGGGTTTGGTTCTGCAAGTCAGGAATCCTCTACTGGCGGAGTCTCTCCCCCCTCGTCGTGTCTAAGAGTAGGCTTCCAGGTCTCTGGGTAAACCCATTTTTGTATGAGTAGTTCCTTTATCGACAGCGCGGCGCAGGAAGCGGCCGAGGCCGAGGTGCTCCCCGGAGACCCTCGGGCGGACGCTCTTCTGGCATCAGTACGGGCTTCTATCTACCACTGGCCGGCCGACTTCGGCGGCTTTCGCTGCGCTCTGGGCTATCAGGATGGGGATATCTCCCTGGGTGGTCTCTTTGTCTGTCAGGGCAGTCGCGGGCTTAAGGTCGACTTGCCGGAACTCGAAGATAGACGCTGGCTGCGTTTTCAGCTGGAAGAGCTGACTTCGCACCGGGAGGCGCCGGAAGTCAGCAAGATCTCCTCGCGCACGGGCTGCTCATGGGGCGACTGGGACCCGGTCTACGGGCAGCGCATCGACTTTCTGGGCGATAAGATGGGCAGCTACTACCGGATCAAGGATGACCGACTGTGCCAGATCGGACGGTCGTACAAGAACCAGACCTTCACCATCAACATCGACAGCCACTTCGACTGCTGGGGCTGCTGGGCCTCGGAGTTCTACTCGGCTTACTACTGGGACGGGGAAGGGGCGCTGCTGAAGACGGAGACCTACCTGGACCGCTATCAGCAGGTGGGAGAGGTCTGGCTACCCAGCGAGCGGCGGGTGACCGAAGTGGGGTCTAGCGGTGCGCGCACCCGCCGCTTGCTGTTCTCGAATTTCGAGCTGCTTTAGGTAGTGGGCGCGGCGGCTCCGAGGGTAGGACTCGCCTCGCCGAAGCCGCCGCGCCGCCCCAGGGCTTAACCGAAGGTGTCGGGGTCGGGGCCGATGCGGCGGTTTTCGTTCAGGCTGCCGATGGCCGACAGGTCGTCCGAGTCTAGAGAGAAGTCGAAGACCTCGATGTTGCTCTGGATGCGAGATGGCGTGACCGACTTGGGGATGACGACCAGTCCGTTGTCGAGATGCCACCGGATAACGACCTGGGCGGCAGTCTTGCCGTGCTTGCCCGCGATCCGCTCGACGATCGGATCGGACAGAGCCTGGTTCTGGGCCAGCGGGCTCCAGGATTCCGTGATGATGCCGAGCTTTCTGTGGACCTCGCGCAAGCTCGCTTGTTGAAAGTAAGGATGCAGTTCGATCTGGTTAAGTACGGGGGTCTCGCCCGTCTCCTCAAGCAGACGATCCAGATGAGCAGGCTGAAAGTTCGAGACTCCGATCGAGCGAACGAGTCCTTTGTCCCTCAAGCCGATCATGGCTTTCCAGGTCTCGAGGTACAGACCGCGACTCGCTACGGGCCAGTGGATCAGGAGCAAGTCTAGATAGGGTGTATCGAGTCGTCGAAGGCTTTCTTCCAGGGCCTTCTCGGTGCTTCCGCTTCCCTGTGCCGAATTCCAGATCTTGGTTGTGAGAAAGATGTCCTCGCGAGCTACGCCGGATTCGCGGAGTCCGCGCCCGACGCCGCCCTCGTTGGCGTAGATGGCAGCCGTGTCAATAGAGCGATATCCGGATTCGATCGCCGTGCGGACTGCGACGCGGGCTTCGTCGTCGCTGGCTTGCCAGACGCCCAGTCCGAATTGAGGCATGCTGACCCCGTCGTGGAAGGAGATACTTGATTGTGTTGTCATGCGCTACGCTTTCGATCTCCACCGGGCGGACCTTCTCGCGTCCAGGACAGGGGAGCTCAGTTGGAGGGACCAGAGAGGCTTGCCCCAACGATTTTGTTTTTTTTCGAACATGGGGTTGACACCCCCCGGGTCGGTCGCTAGTATCCAATCTACGCCGACGGGCACTCGCCCCTCGGTCGAGACGCTTGAGGAACCAGGTTCCTCGCGGCAGCGGTCTTTGACAACTGGATAATGATGACGAGCACGAATCTTTACGGTTCGTGCACCAAATGCCAATTTTATGCGGAGCAACTGACATTCACGCACTTCGGTGCTGTGATTGTAAATTGCGTCGG
>JAEXNA010000234.1 GCA_023447635.1 Vulcanimicrobiota bacterium
GCGGGCCCCCCCACCACCCCCAAGCGTTGTGGCGCGGCTACGCCGCCCTGTCCCCTCCACCCGTACCTCCCTCCGTCCGCTCTCAGGCGCTGCAACCGCTTGACCTGGATCGTGTCTTGCCCGAACTGCCCGAACTTCGCGACTGTCGCGAGGTGCAGCAGAACCACTATCACCATCTGGACGTCTTCGACCACACGGTCGAGGTAGCGCAGCGGCTTCAGGAGTTTTTTGAGACAGGATTCCAAGGTCTCGCGCCCTGGGGTGACAGGCTGAAGGAGCACTTTGCGGCTCCATCGGGGGCGCCCGACTGGTCTCGCGCCGCGCTGCTGATCCTGATGGGGCTGTGCCACGACCTGGGCAAGCCCGCCACCTGGAGCCTGCATCGCAGCGGTCGTATCCAGTTCCTGGGGCACGAGACGATCAGCGAGAATCTGACCCGTCAGGTCGGGGCGCGGTGGGAGATGCCAGAGGCGCTGACCGAGCGGGTCGCGCGAGTGGTCGGGTTGCACATGCTGCCGCTGCACTTCGTGAGCCGACCGGGACCGCCGTCGCAGCTTTACGAGATGTTCCGCCAGGCGGGCGACCTGTTGCCCGAACTGCTCCTGCTGAGCCTGGCTGACGTCGCTTCGGCTCAGGGGCCGGCTCAGCCGTCGGACCGGGTGGACGAGCAAGAGGCTTTCGTCCTGGAGATGCTCGAGGAGTTTTTCGAGCGCGGCTTCCTACGCTTTCCCAACACTCCGGTGTCGTCGGTGGACCTGGATCAGGAGCTTGGCGTGCCTGAAGGGCGCCTGCGGGAGCGTCTGCTACACCAACTCACCTGTCTCTACGTGGACGGCGAGTTTCAGGGGCGTGAAGACGGCCTGTCGGTGGCTTCCGAGCTGATGGAAACCCTCTAGAAAACTCCACCTATCCCTGGTCCTCTGGCCGCAGCGTCCCGGTGGCGATAGAGACATCTGTCCGCGTCGGCCAGAGCCTTGAGCAGGCGGGGGTGGTGGAGCGCTTCTTCGCCCAGGGCGTGCCGTTCCACCGAACTCTGGCTCCTAACTCAGAGGGACGGAGACCTCGCGGCGTGTCGCGCCGTGATGAGGACCCACGAAGCGTTCATTGCACACCTTTTGGATAAGCGGCTGTGCGAGCTCATCGTCCCAGACCCCTCACTGGACTTCGACAGGGAGGTGCTGGACCGGCGCCTGCGAGAAGGCGAACTGGTTCTGGAGCAGGTCTCACTGCACCCCCTGCCAGGGCTTGGCCGGTTGCCGGTTCTGGTTCGAGTCTACGACTCGCCTTTGCGGGCCGATGAGCCCCTGCAGAAGCAACTTCTGAATACCACCAGGCTCGTCTGGTCTGGCCAGATTCACGGTTGGCCGCTTCCCGAGGTTTAAAGTCGGTTGGGTCTGGAGTCGGTCTAGGCGGCGGGGTTGGTTTGGCCGGGCTGGTAGCCGTCGGCCAGGTAGCCTTGCGGTGGAGGCGAGGCGATGGGGGCGGGGTGAGGGGCCACAGGCGTGGGGGGAGGCAGCAGCGCGGAGGGCGGTTCGTTGTCGTTGGCTGAAGTCAGCTTTTTCGTCTGCGTGACCGCAATGTCGACCAGGCCGCTGACGCCCAGGATGGTCAGTCCGATCGAGTTGACCACGGGGCAGCCCAGGGCGGTCATGGTCAGACCGGCCGCGTCGGCGATCTTCATCGAGGCGTCGTAAAGCTTGCCGTTCTTCAGGTCGCGCACGGCCATCCCGGTGTTCAGCGCCGCGCCGGCCAGGCCGAACCCGTCGCGAACGCCCTCAACCTCGGTCATCAGGCGCACGCCGCCCAGCAGCGAAACCGCTCCACCTGCGGTGTCCTCGAGAGCGCCCATCCAGTCGCGGTCTTTGAGTTCGGCGCCGATGTTGAACGCCGCGAACCCGGCGCCCAGAACCGACACCGTGTCTTGCACGCCACCAGGCAGCGGATTGTCGATCCACTCCAACCCTTCCGCGGCCTTGAACAGGCGGTTCACGTTCGAGATCGTCGAACGGGGTGCGGAAAGGATATCGGGCACCCTCGCGGAGTCCTTGGGAGGAGCGGGGGAGGCGCTGCGCGGGGCAGGCGGGCTAGAAGGCTTGGCCTGGTTGGTTCCGATCATCATCGAACCGTCACCTTAGCTGACCGGAGTGGACCTGTGCTGGCCAGACGGGTATGGCACGTTGCGAAAACGTTAACGTCGCCAGCGGTATGTCCAGATTCAAAGCGCATAAAAGTGCAGATGAGAGAACCTCATCGTAGCGCCGTTATATGAAGGGACGCTGAGTTCGCTGTGAGGAAGGCTCTCATATCATCCCTGAAGCAATCACCGCTTCAGGTACAAAAACAGCGGAACGACCTCACCCCGCGATGAGGTCCAGGAGCTCTGCTCCGAATGCTTCCAGCCCGCCAGGGGGAACTGGTGAGTGACCACGCGGGCTCCCACGGGAAGCTCCTGCAGTTTGTCGGACAGAGCGTGCAGCGTGCGCTCGGTCAGATAGAGGATGACCAGCGTCGCCTCGCTCAGATCCGTCTCCATAAAGTCCTGGCAGAGGATGGTAATCTTACCTTCCAGGTCGTGGTCGGCGACCCGAGACCAGGCCTCCTCCACCACCCCCTGCTGTAACTCCACCCCCACCCCCCGGGCGCCGTACTTTCGGGCCGCCGTGATTAGTACCCGACCGTCGCCGCAGCCCAGGTCGAACACCACGTCGCGTGAGGTCACCTCTCCCATCTCGAGCTTGGCCCGGACCAGGCCGGGTGGAGTGGGGACATAGGGGTCGAAAAGTCGAGCCATTAATGAACCAGGCGGCTATCCGCCATAGGGAACAGCGCCTTCAGCACGTCTCCCACCCGCAGACTCCAGGACGCCTCGTCGTGATGGCTGCCTTCGATCTCGTGATAGAACAGGTCGCGCTCGAGTTCATAACCGTGGTACAGCAGCACGGCGCGCAGAGTGCGCAGGTCGTCAATCAGGTCGTTGACCCCGTTGTCGTTGATGTCGGAATCGATCTCTTCGGTGCCGGCGTCGACCCAGATGCGGGGTCGGGGCGAGGGCGCCTCGCCGCCTCCCATCGAGGTCAGGGTCCCGCGACGCCCCCACCACAGCGAAGGCGACATCGAAGCGACCGACCCGAACTCCTTAGGATGGTTCCAGCCCAGATGCAGGGCCAGCAGGCCGCCCAGAGAGGACCCGATCACAGCCCGGTCCTCGGGCCGTCGCGACAGGCTGTACTCTGCTTCAAGATACGGCAGTAGCTCTCCCACCAGAAAAGCCGAGTACAGGTCGGCCCCTCCACCCCCGTGTTCCGGATCCGGGAAAGGCGTGTACTCCAGCACCCGGTCGGGGCTGTTGTAGACCGCGACCAGAATGACTGGACGGATCTGCTGCTCGGCGATCAGCCGCTCGGCCGTCTCGTTGACCGCCCAGTCCACGCCGAACACGGCGGTCTCGGGGTCGAAGATGTTCTGTCCGTCCTGCAGCAGCGCTACCGGGTAGGCGAAGGAGTCCTTCGAGGAGTAGCCCGGAGGCAGATAGACCACCACTTCGCGCGGACCTAGCAGGCGCGAGTCGACCATGTGTTCCCGCAGGTCGCCTTTGATCGATTTGCGGGATCCGTCTAAGTAAGGGCGAAGGGGAAGCGAGCCGTAGCAAGGGTGTTTCTTCACCCAGCATGGTTAGAAACGGGGGAACCCAACCCCTTTTGGAAGGTGCGCGATGAGCTGGCAACTGGTGGCCAACAACGGGGCCGGAGACGAGTGTTCGCCGGAAGAGATCGAGATGGCGATCGTGCCGCGTACGGGCGATATCGGCGGCTTCGAAGTGCAGCGAGCGCTACCGTTCCGCCACAAGCGGATGGTTGGCCCGTTCGTCTTCTGGGACCAGATGGGGCCGGGCGAATTTTTGACCGGCCAGGGCGTCGACGTGCGCCCGCATCCGCACATCGGGCTTTCCACCGTGACCTATCTTTTCAACGGGACGCTGGACCACCGCGACTCGCTGGGCACGAACTGCACTATCACTCCCGGCGACGTGAACTTGATGACGGCGGGGCGCGGCATCGTGCATTCCGAGCGGACCGGGCTGGAGGTTCGCAAGCAGCCTTCGATGCTGTACGGAATTCAAAGTTGGGTGGCCACCCCAATGGCGCTGGAAGAAGGCGATCCGAAGTTCCACCATCAGGGCAAAGCCGACCTGCCTTCCTGGACGGACGGGGGCGTTCAGGGCCGCCTGATCATGGGCGATTTCGGCGGCCTGAGCTCGCCGGTTCCTACCGATTGGGAAACTGTGTACGCGGACATCGCCCTGGACCCCGGGGCTCGTTTTTCCATCCCCCCCGACCATGAGGAGAGGGCCTTGTACTTGTTGGAGGGGGAGGTCGAGATTGGAGGGCTGGGCTGGCCGCCGCGCCAGATGCTGGTGCTGAAACCGGGCAAGCCGGTCGACCTTCGCGCGGTCACTCCCGCTCGTGTGCTGCTGCTGGGGGGCGCCTGCATGGATGGGCCCCGCTACATCTGGTGGAACTTCGTGTCGTCTTCGAAGGAGCGGTTGGAGGAAGCCAAGCGGGCTTGGGCGGCCCGCGAGTTTCCGGCGGTGCCGGGCGATGACGAGCGGGTGCCGATGCCGGGGGAGTCGGTCGATGGCGAGTAAAGGCGAGAAGATGCCCCGCGGTCTGCAGATCGACCACCCGGAGGGCGGGCTGAGGCTGCGCTACGCCGACCACCGCGGGCCGGGCGTGCTGATCTTTCTGGCCGGGCTGTTCTGGACGGCGATGCTGATCCCGTCGGCGCGGTTTCTGGCCACGGGCGACGGTTTTGGCCTGGCCGAGGCGCTCACCATGGTGCCGTTCCTGGCGATGGCTTTCGGCTTCTGCTATATCGGGCTGGCCAAGATGTTGAACACGGCCGAGGTCATGGTGGGGCCCAGCCACATCTCGGTCAGGCACGCACCGCTCCCCTGGTTCGGGGCGGTCGAGGTTCCCCTGGCCGAAGTGGAGAGCTTCTCGGTCAAGCGGGACTTGAAGCCGCGCGACATCCGCCATCGGGTGACCGTGGCGCTGATGGCCGAACGCAAAGACGGCACGCAGCGAGCGTTGCTGCGTGCCATCCCGGATGGGAAGGCGGCCAAGCGGATGCACCAGGAGGCTACGGCCTACCTGACCCAGTCGCGCGCTTAGGCGGCGTGGGGGGTCTTCTCCGGCATCGCTGACGAGTGATGCTCGGTGATTTTCCATTCGCCGTCGTGTCGTTCGTAAACGAAGGTGTAGCGAGCCTGCACGCTGTCGCCGTTGGCGAAGTCGAAGGTGTAGACGCCCGAGTTGATGGCCAGGTCGCCGAACGTGCGGATGTTGGACTCGTCGATGTGGCCCTTCGGCCCCTTGGCCATGAAGTGCACAAAGTAGTCTTTGATTTCGGCGTGGTTGTGACGAACCTTGTTGGACACGGTGGGCAACAGGATGGCGTCGGGAGCGTACTGCTCGACCACTTTGTCGGGGTTCCCGGTCTGCAGCGCGTTGTTCCAGTTGTCAAAGAGAGAAAGGATTTCGGTCTTCTCGGTGTCGCTGGCAGCAGCCCACAGGGGAGCGAAGCCGGGCACCGAGGCGGCGGCGACGTCGCCGGCCAGGCCCTGGGCCTGCAGCAGTTGGGGGCTGGTAGCACGGAAGGTGGCGGCAGCTTCGCTGCCTTGAGCGGCCAGGTTCGAGGGGATGAGCGCCAGCCCAGCTTCGTCTACGGAGGCGGAGAAGCCGTCGGCGGGAGCCGAGGCGGCGTCGCTTTCCTTCTGGGGCGCCGCGGAACGGGTGGGAGCAAGATAGGCGGAAACGTTGGGGCCGGAGATGGACGATAAGGTCATGGTCGAATGTTCCTTCTTTGTGCTGTTAAGCAGAGTACCATCCTCTCGGGGCGACCATGTTACGGAATTATGAACGAAGTCCAGGATTATGAATGGAAAATGAGGACGGTGAAGCGGTCGTGAGGGACCCCTTCAGATCGGCAGAGAGTAGAGCAGATACTGCAACTGACTCTGGCTGGTGTCCAATCGCAGTGGAACGACGCCCTGAGGCGAACTGCCGGTGGCTCTCATCGAGATCCGGTAGAGGCCGCTTTCCGGGGCGCGGAAGGTCATGGTGTCGATGAGCGGCAGCACATTCCGAGTGGGGGTCTGAGTCTTCTGCGCAAAGCTGGTCTGGCTTCCGCCAGGACCTTCGACGACCAGGTCGAGACGGCAGTCGACGTTGACCGGATCGACGGTGTCGGGACGGCCGAACTGCAGGCTGCCGGTCAGGCGCAGCAAGTCGCCCTGCAGCAGTTCGATCTCCTGGCTGTAGACCTCGACGGGAAGCCCGGTGGAGGGGAAGGTGTCGAGTTGGACGTGCTCCTGGCCAAAGCGGGCCAGTTCGCTGCCGTACATCCCGAAGTGGGCGATTTCGAAGGAAGGCGATGCGGGCTCGATAGTCAGTCCCCGGCCAAAGGCGCCATAGACTCGCTGCTCCAGGAACTGTTCGCCGTCAGCGGGGACCCGCTGGAACCCCTCGAGCAGCATGGCCGCGAAGGGGTTCTGTTCATCCACATTCTGGCCGCCGTAGGGCGAGATAGCCTGACCGCCAGAGGTCAGCACTCCGGTGAACTGCTCCAATCCAAACGCCCCGGCGGCTACGGCCTGCGCGGTGGGTCGGAGAATGTCGCCCTGGTTGGCGGGGAAGGTCAGGCTGGCCAGCGGTTCTTGAACGTAGGGCGCCTGGCCCCAGACCTCTTTGCTCAGCGCCTGAGGCTGGTAGATGTCGGTGAGCAGTTTGGCTCCGGCGGCCCAGGCCTCGGCGAGTCCAGGATAGCTGCGGTACTGTTCGGCCAGCAGGCTGCCGTAGGCCAGGTTCTCCTGATGGTCCACCGTGACCGGGAAGTCGCCATCGCTGTGGAACGCCGAGCCTTCAAGGGTGATGGTGAGCGGGCCGTCGTGCTCGGCCATGACCAGGGCAAAGGCCTGCATGGGAAGATGGTGACTGCCCGGCTGCGTGTTGATCTCGATCGAGCCGTTGCCGATCGGTTGACCATCCAGCAGCAGTCGGAGTTGCTGTCCCACCTCCGGTACGGTGTCCACCGTCAACTGGGTCTGGCCAAAGATGCGGAAGACGTCGCCGGCTTTGGCGTTGACTTCAAGCGTATACAGCGGCTGCCAGCCCTGATTCCCGGGCAGCACGGTGCTGCGCAGGTGCGACGTGGTGTGCACGTCGAGCAGAGCGCGCACGGGAGCGGCTTCGGCGGGCTCGGTCGCTGGGGGGCTCTGCGGCTTGGGGGCGGCCTTGGGCGCGGTAGCGGGTTTGGACGAGGGGCTGGTCTTGGGCGCACCAAGACCTCCCTGAGCCCAGGCCGGCGCCAGGGCCAGCAGGCAGAGCAAGAGGACGAGAGCTGTTCGCATGAGGTGCGCGCTTTTGCACGAGCGCGGATTCGAGACCTTTCCCATAGGCGGTTGAACGGCTGTTCCGCCTTTTGGGTTCCAGGATCGGGGGACCGTTCCGCTGGAGGGGGGAGGGGCTATACGGAGGCCCCTGGAGGACCGACCGCCAGGATCAGAAGGTCGGGAATTCGTCTTCGGGGTCGTCGAGTTCGCTTTCGGCGGCCAGGTCGTCTTCGTCGGGGATCTCGCCGTCGTAGTCGTACACGGGCGGGGCGTGGTGCATCGATTCGAAGAAGGTGGCGTCGAAGTCGTGCAAGAGGTCGCGCAAGTGCAGGAAGGTCATACGTAAGCCGGCCAGGTCGTCGTCCATGGGGCTCTCGGATTCGCCGTTGACGTTGGTCAGGCGGGGTAGCGAGGTGGTGTACATCCGTCGGGCGGCGGCCATGATCTCGGCGATGCGATAGGCTACCGTCTCCCGGTCGGATTCCTCCATACACTCTTCCGTGCGCATGCGGTCATGGATCAGGCGGGTGATTTCCGCTTCCTCGGCGGCGGAGCCGGGTCCGTCGTCGGAGCGGCTGGGGGTGGAAAGGCTTGTCATAGGGTTCTCCTGATATGGTGCGGCGACGGTCGATCCCTTTTGGAATCACCACAGCTTTGGGTGAACTCGCGCTTGATTGGAGAATTCTGCCGAGACCAGGGGTCTCCTGTGAAGCTCTTCGTGGTGGCGGCGCGGAGGGGAGTTGGCGGGAAAGTCTACGGATGGGGTCCATTTGAGGGGGTCATGTGTGACGCACGTCACATTGTGAGCCCGCTCGCTTTGGTAGGATAGAACTACGGAGGTGAGACAGATGAGTAAGGAAGCCGAAATCGACTCCCTGGTACAGTGCATCGACCTTCAGATCCAGATGGTGGACACGATCCTCAAGTTGCTCGATGTGATGACGAAGGACTAGAACCGCCGCAAGCTCTGTTGCCAGCAGACGTGTTGAGAGGACCCCGAAGATTGGAGGGTCCTTTTTCCTTTCTCAGCTGCTTTTGCTGCGAGCCGAGCCGGGGTGGGCTTATCCGCCGACCCGGAGTCGGTTTTTGCTACAAGCCCAGCTGGAGTGGGCTTATTCGCCAACTCGGGGTCGGCTTTTGCTGCAAGCCGAGCCGGAGTGGGCTTATCCGCCGTCTCAGAGTCGGCTTTCCCCAGCGCAGGATGCCGGATGGTGGGGATGGACTCCCTGTGGATACCCTGACTCTAGCGTTCTGATCACTCCCGAAGCCATCATTGTGGAGCATAATGCGGGCAGAGGCAAAAACGGGAAGCAAAGTTTCTTCGCCGGGCCTACATAGACCGATACGAGGGTTCCCTCTCGCTACAGATGGGCGCTGGAAGTCAAATGGCTCCAGGCTACAGCTCGTCGGGGATGCGGAACTCTAATGAAGAGCACACACATACGAAAAGCACGCACACGCACACACCGCGAGAGGGTCCCAACCGGCCCTCTCGCTTTTTTTGCGCGTTCCGCAACCATCTCACCCAAGAGTTTTACGCTCCGGCAACAAGCGGGCCGCTCATTCCAGTTCCAGGACAGCCGGGCACGGTAATCTTTCCCTATCGCCGACGACGATCTGCAACTCCTGGTCGGCGATTCATGAGTGAATAAGCATAGTGGTCTATAAACCCCCCCGAGGATTGAGCCCGGGGGGCTTTTTTTGCTGCGTTCGATGTTCTTTCGTCGATTGCGAACTAACGTGCAAAGGGATTGCTGACCTCGAAGACGTCTGGATCTCCAATTGAATCACCTGGAATCCAGTTACTAGAAGCCGATACAAACGTCAGGAACTTTGAATCGCCCGAGAAAAACGACTGCTCAAGACCCCCGCTCTGGCTATCGCCTAATTCACCTGCAGGTCCGCGAGAGATCCAGGCAATGTTTCCCGTGAGCAGGTCTTTGACGTAAACCTGGGGCCAAACGCCGACACTTTCAGCGACAACGTTAGAAGACCCGCTGGAGAACGATACATAGAGTCCGTCGTCAGAGATTGCGGGCTCCGTCGCTCCCGCGTCGAGTTGGTCTTCCGTGGCGCTGGTGCTGACTCTCGTTAGGGAGTCATCTACACTGTCGTAGACGAAGATGTCCCCGGCTGAGTTTGTATCTCCGTCAACGAGGTTCGTTGCGTCGGATCTAAAAACGATTTTGCGGCCGACTCCATCAATGGCAGGAGCACTGCTGTAGCCGTTGCTCAAAGCACCACCACCTGGTCGGCGCGAGACAATCCGAGTTGTTCCGTCCAGGGTGTCGTGAAGAAAAATGTCAGATTGACCGTTAGTGTCTCCTTGGACCAAGTCGCTGGCCTCCGACATCATGACAATCCATCGACCGTTAGCGGATAGTACACCGTTGAAAGAGTCTTCGTTGGGAATCGAGCCCGCCGGTGTAGCGGAGATTGCTATCGTCGTTCCGAGGACCCGATCTCTCAGCATAACGGTACTGGGCGTGCCTCTACGGCTGAAGGTGACGAATCGACCATCAGCGGAGATGTAAGGAAAGGTGCAGTCTGTGTCAAATTGTGCACCATTAGAATCCAGTGATATGATCTCTGTCGTCCCTGAAGTTCTGTTGACGAGAAAGATATCCGTCGCGCCGTTAGTGTCGCCCGGTACGATATTTGTGGCGTCAGAGGGGAAGACTATGAGATTTGCATCAGGGGTCATGTCCATTCCTCCCCCCGAGAAGTCATTGGGAGGAGTTCCGGCCGGCGTATTTGAGACCCGCTCGGTGACGCCAGTTAGAGTGTTGGTAAGAAAAACATCGTGGTCCCCCCCTGTGTCCGGGCCAGCCACTAAGGCGCTGGATAAGGAGACAAAGCCGACGATGCTACCATCCTGATTTAGAGCCGTCCCGTTATAGCCACTCCCACCTGCTGGGACGCCAGCTATCGTTATCGAAACAGCTCTGAAGGTTCTAGGGTTGACCGCGAGAGAAGCGAGGGCCGAGCTGCTGCCCACATTGTTGGTCACGGTGTACTCGAAGCTGTCGGCCCCCGCAAATCCGGTCGGCGGGAGATACGTAAAAGAGCCATCCGCCTGACCGCTGAGCGTACCGCCAGCGGCGGTCGTACTCGGAAAACTGACGATGCCTCCTTGCGCATCATCGTTTGCCAGGACCCCGGTTACGCCGGTTTGCCTCATCGTGATACCCGTCTCTATCGAGTAGGCGTCATTTTCTGCTGTCGGAGCCAGCGGGCTGGGGGGTGGGGTAGGAGAGGGAGTCGGGCCAGGGTTCCCTCCATCGTCCGGATTGAAAGGAACCGGGGTTCCGGTGCCGGGTCCTGGGGTGAAGCCATCCCAGTTTGAGCCTGCCCCGGCACCAAAGCGAGTATTGCCTGCTTGACCGGCTTGCGAGAAGCCAGAATCGCTTGCGCTTTCGCATCCGCTGGTCGTGAAAAGGAGTAGTAAAACGCACGCGGGACAGAGGATTCTTCTACAGGCAAAAGTACACATCACCACGCCTTCGTTCGTCGCTGACGCCAACCTTTCGTATTGAAGAATTCATGAGTGAGTTATCGGTTGGCGCATGATGTGTCCCTTACCAGCCAGGAAGACCAGGGTTACTGCGCGCGACACTCTGCCGCGACGGACTCCAGGACCTGCCATATTTTCGGCATCCACTCCTTGTGTTCGGGCTTCATCATGCAGGAGCGCAGGCAGACGATGCTGGGCTCGTCGTTCCACTGCAGGTCGGGCCAGTGCGGCTCGACCATGGGGCGGCGGCAGCGGGTCAGCGCCAGATGGAGTCCCCGCTCGGCGCAGCGGTCGAAGATCTTCTGCGAGAGCGCTGAGACCTCGGCGGCGCTGCCCGCCCGAGGCGCCCACACCACCAGGTCCAGGTCGGGCGGGGCCAGGGTCTGGAACTGCTCCGACCCCTCCAACCGACGCGTCAGGTCCAGCGCCGCCTCGCGGGTCGTCTCCAGAATGCCCGCGAGTTCCCCTCCCCTTACTAAAGGCATCAGACGCTGCGTGGCCCACAGGGCAACCGCCGACGAACCGGCCCGCGAACATTCCAGAGTGATCTCTCCCAAATGCATCTCGTCCGAGGAAAAGTAAGTGTAGGGCGAGTCGTGCAGATAGAAGCGGCCCACGGTGGGATCCTTGAACAGCACGCATCCGCAGCCGTAGGGCTGCAACCCGCGCTTGTGCGGGTCGATGACCAGCGAGTCGACCTCGCTCAGGGCGTCGAACGCCGCGCGAACCTCGGGCGACAGATTTCCGCTGAGCACATAGTAGCCGCCGTAAGCGCCGTCGGCGTGAATGCGGAACGGATACTTCTCGCGCAGCTTCAAGATTTCGGGAAGCGGGTCGACTTTGCCCTCGGACGAGGTGCCCATCGTCACGACCACGGTCCCGACCTCACCCGTGCGAAGCTCGGCTTCCAGCGCCTCCAACGACATGCGGCCGTCGCTGTCGGGAGCGATCTTGGCGAATGGAATCTGCAGAAGCTCTCCACATAGCCGCTCATGCGTGTAGTGAGCCTGGGCGTTGGCTACGATCTTCTTGCCCGGCTGAAGCCGATGGGCCACCCACAGCGCCTCGAGGTTGGCTACCGTTCCCCCGCTGCAGAGATGCCCGAGATGGGTCTCCCACCCGTACATGACCGCAATCTCCTCCACCGCCTCCTTCTCCAAAGCCGAGGAGGCCCGCCCTCCATCGAGCGCGTGGTTGTTGGGATTGACCCACATGCTCAGCATGTAGGCCAGGCGAGCCATCGGGTGAGGAGGCTGGAGCATCTGACCCAGATAAAAAGGATGCGGGTACGGGTAGTTGTCCTGCATCTTCTCGGCTACCTCGAGTAGGATCGGACGTAGTCGGTCCAGATCCGCAGTGCCCTGAAAAGGGGGGAGGGAAGAAAAGCTCTGGTCGAGCACCTGCAGGGCGTCTTTGAGGAGGTCGAGGCTCCGGGTTTCCAGCGTCATGGGCCAAACTTTGGGGTGCTGCGACGCAGTCCTTTCGAGCTTGCCGTGTGGCTCGAAGGTTACGAAAGAGGCCACTCCTTTTCAGGAGTGGCCTCTCGTGGCGCTGACGGTTCGCTGCTAGTGCTTGCCGTTGCGACCGTTGCCGTTACCGTTGTAGTGCTTGCCGTTGCCGTTGCCGTTGCTGACAGCCACCGGGGCGGCGTTGACCAGCGTTTCCACGCGCGGCTCGTAGAGCTTGCCGTTGCTGGTCGGCGCGCTGGCCGCTTCGCTCGAAGCGCAGACGCAGGCGAACAGCAGCGGAGCGACGATGGTGGCGTCCGATTCGATCACGAAGCGAGGCGTGGTGGGGCCCAGCTTCTCCCAGGTGATCTTCTCGTTGGGGGTCGCCCCGGAGTAGCTTCCGTACGAGGTGGTGCTGTCCGAGATCTGGCAGAAGTATCCCCACAGCGGGACGTCGAGCTCCAGGTCCTGACGGATCAGCGGCACCACGCAGATAGGGAAGTCGCCGGCGATACCGCCGCCGATCTGGAAGAAGCCCCAGGACGTTTCCTGATCCTTGTACCAGTTGACGATCTCCATCGAGTACTCGATGCCGCCTTTGACCGTGTGGATGTTGCGCACGGTCTGGTCCAGGCAGCGAGCCGCGTAGATGTTGCCGGTGGTCGAATCTTCCCAGCCGGGCACGAAGATCGGCAGATTCTTCTCGCAGGCCGCGATCAGCCAGCTGTCCTTGGGGTCGATCTGGGCCACCAGCTTGCCCGACCGGATGACCCGGTAGAGGAACTCGTGGGGGAACAGACGCTCGCCCATGACGTCGGCCTTCTGCCACTCTTCGATGAGCAGCGACTCGATGCGACGGATCGCCTCGCCTTCGGGGATGCAGGTGTCGGTCACCCGGTTGAGACCGGCTTCCAACAGCTCTTCTTCGTCGGCGGGGGTCAGGTCGCGCCAGTTGGGCACGCGACGGTAGTGGTCGTGGGCTACCAGGTTGAAGATGTCTTCTTCCAGGTTGGCGCCCGTACAGCTAATGGCGTGAACTTTATCCTGACGGATCATCTCTGCTAGAGATATGCCGAGTTCGGCTGTGCTCATGGCTCCTGCCATGGCTACCAACATCTTACCACCCTTATTGATGTGCTCGATGTAGGCATCGGCCGCGTCCACCAGGGCAGCGGCGTTGAAGTGTCTGAAGTGACGGCGCAGAAAAGCTTGCACCGAACCGGCATGTTCCATCAGGATAGTTCCTCCTTGCGTTCTTGGATCGTGTTTTTCAGGAAAGTGTTCATCAGGCGGTAGACCATCTTGGCCACCACGAAGTCGGAAGCGTGGTGCCACTCGATGGGCGCCAGCTCTACGCAGTCGAAGGCGACGAGGTTGGCTTCCTCGGAGAGGATCTTGAAGATCCGCTCGCCCTGGCGGAAGGTCAGGCCGTTCGGCTCGGGGGTGCCGGTGGCCGGAATCAGGGTCGGGTCGAACCCGTCCACATCGACGGTCAGGTACAGGGTCTTGCCCCGCACCAGGCGACGTAGTTCGTCCTCGAAGTCGCCTTCAAAGACATCCTCGGTGAACCAGGTGCGCACCCTGCCGGGGTTGCCCTTGATCACGTTGGCCTCTTCCGTGCAGATAGAGCGGATGCCGATCTGCAGAAGCTGTTCCACGCGGTCCAACTCGAGCATGCGTCGGGAGACGCAGGCGTGGCTGTGCGGCGTGCCCTCGTAGGTGTCGCGAAGGTCGGAATGGGCGTCGATCTGGACGACCGTGATAGGACCTTCGATGCGGCTGAGTAGCCCCTCGAGCACTCCAAAGGTCAGGCTGTGCTCTCCGCCCAGCACTCCGAACAGAGCGTTAGGAGAATAGACTTCGGCGACCCGCTGAGAGATCTGCTGCAGCGCTTTGGCGGGCACGGAATCAAGCACCATCTCGTCGAGGGTGTGGACTCCGTACAGAACGCCGGGCTCGCAGTCGAACTCGCGGTCGTATAGCTCGAGCTGGAAGGAGGCTTCCAGGATAGCTCGGGGGCCACGCGCCGTGCCGCCGCCGTAGCTGACCGTGGCTTCCATGGGAACAGGAAGCAGATGGACAGCGGCTTTCGCCGGATCGGGCTGGGGAGCTTCGAGGAAGGGAGGGGTTGGCGACACTACCTGGCCGCCTTCCACAGTGTTGGGTTGGCAACCAGGTATCGTCATCGCGTTAACCTGGAATGCCGGAGGGGGCGGAGCAAAGATAGGAAGTGAAAGTGAAGTGCGAAGAGCGCACGAAGTCGATACACATACAAAACCTCCGGTCAAACATTCTTCGGCTCGGGTCCGAAGATGAGAGATCGGGCGTTTTCTGCGGCTGACCCGCACAGACGGTGTGTGCAGTAACCTTCCCAGAGCGAATATTAGGACCACGCCCCCCCCTTGTCAACATGGTGGGGGGAGCATTTTTGACCATTCCTCCCCGCAGGGGGAAGCACGATGGTATCAGGCTCCCTGGGACGCTCCTGGCGAGGGGCGTCGGACATAAAAAAAGCGACCGGCCACGAGGGCCGGTCGTTACGAACTCAGATAAGCTTAGCGAAGTGTTGGGACGTGAAGTCCTAGTCTTTGATGGTGAAGGTTGCGACGACCGGCAGGTGGTCGGAGGCGGCCGAAGAGACGAACCGGGTGTCGGTGTCGATCGACTGCTCGTAGCGGACTTTGTCGGACGAGACCAGCTGGTCGCGCTTGGACTCGGGGAAGATGATGCGGTCGAACTGCACGGCAGGGAAGCGGGTGTGGGTGGGGTTGGCGGGCCAGGTCTTGCGGTCGTCCTCGGAGAGGTGCTCGAGGGAGTCGACCCACTCTTCCTTGCCAGCGGGGGTCAGGATGGCCTTGACGGACGGCTCGTTGTGGCTGTCGTTGAAGTCGCCGGTGACCACGAACAGGCGCTCGGGGAAGGCGGACATCTCTTTTTCGACGATGCTGCGGATGGCGGTGCCTTCGGACAGGCGCTGAGCGTCCGAGCTGATTCCGGCGCCGTCGTTAGGGCGACGGGATTTGCTGTGGGTGGTGTAAACGGTCAGGTCGGTGTCGGGGTCGGCATCGGTGTTGATGTCGACGCGCAGCAGGTCGCGGCTGAAGTTGGTGGTGCCTTCGCCGCCGACGACGGGGAAGTTCTCGTCCTTGTGGCTGACCACTTCGTTGATGGGGAACTTCGAGATGACGCCGACGTTGATGCCGCGCTCATCGTTGCTCTTGACGTAAGCGATGTGGGGGTACTTTTCCGCCAGGTCGCGGCGAGAGAGCAGCGCGCCTTCCAGCGATTCTTTCGAGGAGAGCTCTTGCAGGGCGACGACATCGGCGTCCATGCGCTGCAGGCTTTCGGCCAGAGCGTCGAGCGAGCGCTCGGATTTGGGGGGCGTTTTGCTACCGGGGGTAATGTCACGCTCCATGAAAAGGTTCTTTACGTTGTAGCTGGCGATCGAGACGTTCATATCTATTTTCCTCCGCGAGATGGGACTGAGTTCGTGCTATCAACATATCTCGCGGGCCGGCGTTAAAGCTGTCCAAAATGTTAACTGGAATCCATGTGCGGCGATTTGCCCCCTGATTTGCGGCCGGAAAGAGCAGCACGGAGGGACCGCTGTTTGGCGTTCCGAACTTCTTTCGTCGAAGATGTCCACCAAGAAATCGAAGAAGCGCCTTCGCCTGAACCCCAAATTCACCAGCAAAGAGCCGGTGGTCCAAGCCGACCCCAGGGTTCAAGAGCTCGAAGAGCAGCTCGCTCAAGCCAACGCTCGAGCCGAAGCGGCGATGGCCGCTCGTGATCACAGCGAGGCCAAACTGGCCGAACTCGAGGACATTCTCGAATTCACCGCCGAACGGGCCGACTCGGTCGAGTACTCGATGGACGAGCGCACCGCCGAAGTGCAAGCGGCGCTGGACCACAGCGAGGCAAAGCTTGCTGAACTCGAGGACATTCTAGAGTTCACCGCCGAGCGGGCCGATTCGGCCGAGTTTTTTGCTGACGACGTGGCCGATTCGGCTCAACTGCTGCAGCGCTTGACCCTGCAGTGTCACGACCTGGAGGCCGAACTGGTGACGGCTCGAGACGAAGCCGAGACCGCCCGTCGCATTCTGCATGAGTTCGAGGGCCTGGCCGAAGACGCCGAAGAGCGAGCTTACCGGGCCGAGCACGACCTGTGGCTGGCCGAGCAGCGTTTCCACGAAGCCACCTCTCAGCGCCTGGCCGTGTCGGGCGAGGCGGGCCCGCTCAACGATGTGCTCAAAGGGCTGGTCGAGCGGCAGATGCTCGGCATCACGCTGGACCTGGCGGTCAAACAAGGCGCTCGCCATCGCCGCAAGGTCGCTCTGCTTAGCGTGGGTCACATCGGCGCCTGGGACGTTGCCGCCCTGCAGCCCGTGATCGCTCAGCGGCTTTCTAAAATCGTGCGAGATTCGGACATGCTGGGTCGTCTCGACGACGAGACTTTCGGGATTCTGGTCTCGGAACAGACGGACATCGAAGAGATTCGGTTCATCGCGACCTGCATCGGCCGCCGGGCCGAGTCGGTGTTTGCCGGCCCCGTCGTGGTCAAGGGGCATCCCCACTACCTGCGGGTGGCCATCGGAGTCAGCATCTTCCCCGACGACGCCCCGACGGGCAGCATCGTCATGGCCCATTCGGAGACCGCTCTCTCGGAAGCCCGGCTGATCTCTAAGGTCGGTCTGAACTTTTATAGCGACAAACTTTAGACTGTGGCGGTCTGCTTATAGAGAATGAGTCCCGCATGAGGCTTCTTCATCTTTTCCTCATATCCATGAGGTACTCATCTTCATTCATCACGACTATTCTTCTTGCTGAAGAATTCTTGCTGAAGAAGCAGTCCCTGAAAGGCGGAAAAATAGCATGAGCCATCTTTTTGCACGCACCAAAGAGTTTCTGAAGACCGACTACGTCGAGAAGGAAGGTCTGTTCAAGGAACTGGCCACCGGACAGTCGCCCAAGACCATGATGATCACCTGTTCGGACTCGCGTATCAATCCTAACCAGTTGACCCAGACCGACCCCGGAGAGCTGTTCGTGGTCCGTAACGCCGGCAATCTGGTAGCGCCGTTCTCGGCCGAAGGCAGTGAAGCTTCCGGCGAATGGGCCACCATCGAGTACGCCATCAGCGTGCTCAAAGTCGAAGAGATCGTCATCTGCGGTCATTCGGACTGCGGCGCTATGAAGGCTGTCCACGGCGGTAAGCCGACCGGTCTGAAGGCCGTCGACGCCTGGCTACAGCACGCAGCCAAACCGGCCGGGGAAGACCTGGACGGGCTGATCGCCTGCAACGTCGAGGCTCAGGTCGAAAACCTGCTGAGCCACCCCGTGGTGGGAGACGCCGTCAAGGCGGGCACGCTTAGCCTTCACGGCTGGGTTTACAACATCGGCACCGGCGAAGTCGAGCAGGTCAAGACCCCGGCGGTCGAGACCAACCAGGTCACCGCTTAAGCTCGGTCGACGCCGACGAAAAGCCTCCCGTTACGGGGGGCTTTTTTCGATCCTGGCCCCTCTCGAGAGGCGATCTTAACACAATTCTTATAGTCCCCAAGTGCACCGAAACTATGTTTCCCATAGACTCTTACACGGAAAGAGGTTCAAGATATGTGGAAGCTTTGGCGAATCGGAACAGTTTTCGGCGTGCCCCTGATGATGCACGGCACCTTCGTGCTGCTGCTGGCGTTTTATGCGATCAGCGGCCTGGCCCAAGGTGGAGCGGCGGGGGCGCTACTGAACCTGGCGCTGGGTATCACGGTGTTTGCCGTGGTGGTGCTGCACGAATTGGGCCATATCGCGGCCTACCGCCATTACGGTATCAAGGCGAAGGATATCATTTTGAGCCCGATGGGCGGGATCGCGCGCGGCATCGCAGGGCCGGGCGGCGGTGGCGCCTTCCAGAAGCCGAAGCAAGAGTTGGTCATCGCAGCGGCCGGACCGGCCGTGAATCTGGTGCTCGCCGGGCTGACCTATGCGGCGATTCGCCTCGCCCCCTGGACCGCACTGGGCGACTCGGCCGTGGTCGTCTGGTCGCTGGCCAAATGGTTCCTGACCATGAACGTTTTCCTGCTGGTCTTCAACCTGATTCCCGCTCTTCCGATGGACGGCGGACGGATGTTGCGAGCCGTGCTGACGGGCAAGATGGGCTTTCTCAAGGCGACCCAGGTGGCTGCCCGGGTCGCCCGCTGGGCCACCCTGGCGATGGCTATCTACGGGGTGGCCACGGGGAACTTCACCCTGCTGCTGGTGGCCGGCGCGGTCTACGTGATGTCCTGGATGGAGTTGGCTCAGGCCCACGCCAGCCAGGTCACCAACAACCCGCTCTTCCGGATTTTCGGAGGCGGAGCGCCCGGCGCTGGATTTCCTGGCGGAGGTTTCCCCGGGGGAGGGTTCCAGCGTGGCGGTTTCTCCGGAGGCGGCGCTGGCGGACCTGCGGGCGGTGTGGTCGACCAGTACGGTAACCCCGTGGGAGGTGGGGGCGGCGCCGGCTGGTCCTCGGCCGAGCACGTGCGCCCCACCCCGGACGGCCAGGGTTGGACCGTCAAGTCGGTGCGCTGGCTGGAAGACTAAGTAAAAAACGCACCATAGGAAAATGGCCGCCCGGTTAGGCGGCCATTTTCCTATTTCGAGGGTAGCTCTGACGACTACTCTGGAGGGTTACCATCGATGATATTCAGCAGAGCGTCCCAACACTCGCGCCGGGCCCGCGCCTGACGACCGGGCTTGCCGCCTAGCAGAAGACGGAAGCCGGTGTCGGGGTGCTCGATGGTGCGTTCGGTGGTGGGCAAGGTCGGTAGACCCAGGGATGGGCCCAGGTCGTGACCGACCCCTTCAAACGTCCGATGATAGGTCGGAAACGGGCAGTTCTGCATCTTGCGACGTTGCGCCACCAGTTCTGAAAATGCGGAAGCGGGCCAGATCTGGTCATCAGCGCCGCTGAACATGTAGATAGGGCAGGGAATTTTCTCGACTTCGATACGTCCTCGGTCACGGTTGGCTTTATCCGCTACCGCATCGGCGTACAGTTTGCGAGTGATCAGGATCCCTTCGGCCTTCGGTTGCAGGCTGGAGTGATCCAAACGGATGAAGTCGCGTCCGTCGGTGCCCTCGGAAGGCTCGGAGCCAGCGGTCGGATCGAAGCGCAGGCCTCCCCCAGAAAAAAGGATGACCGCCTGGAACCCTTTGTAGGCCATGGCCAGTTCCAGCGAAGTGGCCGAGGCCAGCCCGGAGCCGACCAGGAAGTTGGGCACGTCGTCGGTTCCGGGACCCAGGTCCAACGGCAGTGTCCCGCTTTCCGGAAGCGCATGCAGGTTCAGGTGAGGGTTCACCTCGATCCCGTAGCTCTCGAGCAGGGCGACAGTATCGGCGATATCCGAAATCACCCCGTCGTGATGCAAGAACACTCTGGCTCGCAGCGGCGGCTTGTCCGGCCGCTCGAAGTAGCGGCGCACGGTGTGGTTAGAGATCTCCCGGCCCGCCTCGGTGCAGCGGATCTGGTACTCTAGCTCGCGCAGACCTTTGATGGCAAAGGTGTGGGCGCCCTCTTCCCGGCAGACCATCGAGTACAGCGGCCCCTCGTTGGCGATGCCGTAGTAGCCCTCGCCGACAGCGGCCGTGTGGGCGGTGTCGAAAATCCCTTCGGCGCTGACCAGATACTCGTTGAGGCTGCTCCAGTGTCGACCCGCGCCGTCGTAGCACGAGACTTCGACCTTGATCTCGGTGAGCGGAGGGAAGCGGGTCCCTCGCACAGCGGGAGCCGGTCCGGTGATCAGGTCGCCGTATTCGGCGTCTTCCACCAGTTCGACTCGGGCCATCGAGAGCACGTTGCCACGTCGCTCGATACTGCTTTCGCCTCCCTCGCCCTCTAGGCGCGTGCCGTCATCCATGTCGCTTCCTTCAGCCAATCCTGGCGGGTTTCGAGTTGCTCTGCGGTCATGCGCCACTGCCAGTTATCAGCGGCCACCGAGGGCGTGTTCATACGGGCCGAGCCGTCCAGCGCCAGCACGTCCTGGAACGGAACGACGGCCAGGTACGCCACCGAGCGCATGGCCAGGCGTACCATCTGACGGACGGCCTCTTCGGTCGACGTCTCGGAATTCAGACCCAGGTAGTGACGGAAGAACAGCTGCTCTTTTTCGAACTTCTCGTCTTCGTACCATCCGCCCGTGGTGTCGTTGTCGTGGGTTCCCGTGTAGACCACGAAATTCGAGTGGTAGAGGTGGGGCAAGAATTCGTTATCCGGGCCGGAGAAGGCGAACTGCAGCACCTTCATCCCGGGCAGTTGGAAGTTGTCCCGCAGGGCGTGCACGTCCGGGGTGATGTCGCCCAGGTCTTCAGCTACCACGGGCAGCGAGGGGAACTCTTTCTGTAGCGCTTTGAACAGCTTCTCTCCGGGCGCTTTGACCCAGGCGCCGCCGCGCGCGTTTTCGGCCCCGGCCGGCACGCTCCAGTAGCCGGCAAAGCCGCGGAAGTGGTCGATACGCACCTGGTCGTAGAGGCGCAGGGCGCTGCGGATGCGGTCTTTCCACCAGGCGAAGCCTTGTTTTTCGTGCTTCTCCCACTTGTAGAGCGGGTTGCCCCAGAGTTGGCCGTCGGCCGAAAAGTAGTCGGGCGGAACGCCGGCCACCGCGGTTGGGCGACGGTCCTTGTCGAACTGGAAAAGGTCGGGATTAGCCCAGGCGTCGGCCGAATCGAGCGCGACGAAGATCGGAATGTCGCCCAGGATCTCGACCCCGGCGGCTTTGGCTTTGGCTCGAACTTTGGCCCACTGGTGGGCGAAGAACCACTGCACGACCTTGTGCGTCTCGATGGCGGCTTTGTCCCTGCTGCGGACCTCGTCGAGCGCTTTTTCGCTACGCTTGCGCAGCGGTTCGGGCCAGTCTTGCCACGACTTTTCTTGGGCCTCTTTGATGGTCATGTAAAGGGCGTAATCGTCCAGCCAGTGCTGCTCGGCTTCGCAGAACGCTTTATAGGCTTTCTTCTGGCCGGCGCCGGCGCGCTTTTCGAACTGGGCGGCGATGCGATAGAGTACGGGGCGACGGACCTCGTAAAGGTTGCAGTAGTCGACTTTGTCGTCGCGGCCTTCGATGTGGGCCTCTTGAACCTCGTCGGCGCTGGCCAGCCCTTCCTTCTGCAACTCTTCCAGGGAGATCAGGTACGGGTTACCGGCATGGGTCGAAAAGCTCTGATAGGGGCTGTCGCCGTAGCCGGTAGGACCTAGCGGGAGAACCTGCCAGACGGTCTGGTGGTGGTACTCGCAAAAGGAGAGGAAGGTGTCGATGGTCTGATCCAGGGTGCCACTACCGGTGGCCCCGGGCAGGGAGAGAGGGTGGAGCAAAAGCCCAGCGCGTCGTTTCATAGGGCGTCCCCTTGAACGCGCGAGGGCGGATTCCTATCCCTCTCCCCCTGGTTTTAAAAAGCCTGAGGTTCCTGAAGGTCGCTCCAGGACCGTCTCAGCGCGTCGCGCAGACTCTTGGAGAGGCGCACGAACGTTCCCGGGTTCGAGCGGAAGAAGGATCGCATGTCCTCCGAGGAGATGCGATAGGCCCACAGGTCGGTCTCGGCTTCGGCCGATCCTCGGTGCTGTTGGCTGGTAAAGCAAGGGCCAAACTCTCCCACCAGACCGCCCGGACCCAGCACCGCCTCTCCCGATGGGCAGCGCAGTTTGACCTGACCGTGGTCGAGCAGATAGTACCACTCGACCTGCTCTCCTTCGCTGTACAGGACGGTTCCGGCGGGGATGGTCACGGGCAGCATGCTGCACATCATCTGGTTCTTCTGTAGCGACGACAGCGCCGCCAGCACTTTGTGCTTTTCGAAGGCCCAGCGGGCGCCCACCGAGCGGTTGCGATGCAGGCGGCGGAACAGCCGGGGCAGGCTGGTGCCGCGCATGAAGCGCAGGAAGTCTTGGCGCTCGATAGTCAGCAGTTCGGTTCGGGTTCGGGCCACCACGTCGGCGTTGCGCGGCTGGTTCAGCACCAGGGCGGTTTCGCCCAGGTAGTCGTTGCGTCCAAAATAAAGGCGGTGCGGCAGGCTCTCGTGCACTACCTCGACCTCACCGGACAAGATCATGAAGAACTTATCGCCGTAGCTGTCGCGTTGGATGATCGGGTCCCCAGCCTCGGCTATCTCGTAGGCGGTGATGCTCAGGCACTCGGCGGCCTTACCCAGGCCCATCTCGGCGAACAGGTCGATGTGGCTGATCACATCCAGGATTTTCGAGGCCAGGCTTTTTTCTGGGGTCGGCACCTCGAGACGAACGGTGTGCTCCGGACCGGGCGCCGCCAGACGCAGGCCGCTGTCGGCCGGAATGGCGCTGGCCGAGACGTGGGTCAGGAACATGCGGCCCTTCACCTCGTCGGGGAGAGAGGCCAGGACGCTCAGCGGAGTGTGGACGGGCGGGATCCCCGCCTCGTGCAAGATCAGGTCGCTGTCCCACGGCACATCCAGCAAATCGTCGCGTCGACTCTCGCTGAGCACCCCTCGGTCTTGCAAGTCGCGAATGATAGCCGGGTCGTAGAGCGTGTCGCACGAGTAGTAGAAACTCTTGCCCTCGAAGCTCACCTGAAAGTTCAGGGTCGGGATGGTGTGCAGGGTGTAGCGGAACTGAAAGCGGGCGCCCGCGACGGTCGAGTGGGTGCCGATGGTGACCGGGTCGAATTCGAACAGGTTGCGGAAGTTGGCCGGGCGCACGCCGGTCAGCGCGCTGTACTTGGCCACGAAACTACGCATCACGGTTTCCGTGGTGTGGATACGGACGCGCCCTTCCTCCAGCACTTTCTGCAGCGTGCCCGAGTCGTGATCGGCGTGGCAGTGAGTCAGGATCAGGTCGTCGATAAGGCGGGTGTTGATCCCGTGCTTCTGCATCCACAACGTCGAGTTGACCGGCGGATCGACCAGGATCCCTTTGCCGTCGACCCAGATGATGAAGCCCGAGGTTTTCGAATGGGCGTCAAACCCGTGGCCGCTTCCGATCACGGTCATGCCGAAAGTGGGCGGCACGAAGTCGTTCCCCTCCGGGCGGTCGACTGGCCGGGGCGCCTCGAGGGTGGGTCGGAACTCGCACTCTTGAGGAGTCACGTCCGCAGACTGGAAGCGGTAGCGGTTGCGGCCAAGCGAGGTGACGGTGGTGCCGTCCAGGTGGATTTCGCGCTGTTCGTCAAAGACGTGGAAGCGAACCATGTGCTTGAGTCGCAGGCGTCCGCCGGGAAAGCGGGCGTCCTCTTTGTAGAAGGCCATCTCGGCGGCCAGGTCGGGGTAGCCCGGGGTCTGGGCGCCGTCCGGGTACTCCTCTTCCAGGAACAGCTTGGAGGGTCCGAAGATCGCCTCTTTGAGCACCCGCAGCAGGGGACGAACCTGATGTTGATGGCAGAGGAAAGTGCAGGGCTGACTCTTGAGATAGAAGTTGAAATAGACGGGGAACTCGAGGTCGCTACTGCTGACGCCGAGATAGGTGTCGAACAGGTCGTCGGGCAGCAGAAAGAGGTCGGGCACGCCTCGTTCCGAGGTCATGGTGTCCTTGATCGTTTCGGGGTAGCAGCCGATCTGCAGGCGCAGATGCTGCCCCTCCACCAGCAGACCGCCGCGAGGCAGGGGCTGAAACTGGAAAGGCAGCTGGGCGAGTTCGGGCATCGATTCTCCTCTAGGTAGACTCTTCTAGGCCTAAGCTACCCGACGATGAGGAGAGATTCTGTTAGACCGGTAACAACCAGGGATAATCTTCCGTATTGCGAGAGGTCCAGACCAGCTCGAGCCAGGCCCGGGTTCGGGCGATGTAGGGGTCGCCCAGACGCAGGGAGTCCTCTTCGAGAAGTCCCCATTGCCCCTTGTAGATCTCTTTCTCCTCGATGGGTCGCTCGGCGCCGTCCGGCTTGTCCTTGAGGAACCAGCCGCGGTAGGTCCCGGTCACCACTCGTTCTCCGGGCGCCATCTGCCCCTGCCACTCGCCCTCGTAGGGGTCGGGCACTCCGCCCACCGTGATCTGGCCGGTCAGGGTCCCCTGGAGGCGACCGCTGGCCCGGTCGAAGGTGCCGGTGAAGGTGTAGTCCTCGCCATGTGAGTCGCCGTCGTAGAAGTGGTGCCCCTCCACCTGATCTCCTCTCAACAGGAAGCGCAGGCGACCGACGCAGCGATCGAGGTTCTCGTTGAGAGTCCCGACATAGAAGACGGGGACCTCCGGGTCCTCCGGCATGCTCAAAGGCGGAGTCAGCCCGGCCAGGGGCAAGAAGTTGCGGGGAAGGTCCAGCACCATAAAAGCCAGGTCGCGCAGCCGCTCGAGTTCGGTCTTCTCGGCGGCGGTCAGCACCGTGACGAACAGGATGTCGTCCATCGGAGCCATCTCGTAGCGGTATGGGGTGTCCCAGATCAGGGCGTTGAGTTGGAGCAGGATGCGGAAGTCGAACATGCCGCCCCAGGTGTCAACTTTTATGGTGGTGGCTTTGCCCTTGTGGTTGAAGCTGATGCGGATGGGGCCCTGAGGAGTGTCCCAGCTCTCCTTGATCTCGGTGGGAGCGAAGGCGCCTCGGCTGATCCTGGCCAGGGCCTGAACGGTGGCGACGTAGGCGTCGAGTCCCGGTCCCAGGCCGGCTCCGAAATCCATGCTCTCATAGAGAGTGCGCATGGGGTCGAAGGAGAGCAAGAAAAGGTCGAACTCGGGGCTGCAGAGCTCTTCCTCGCTCAGTTCGCCCTCTTCTTCCTGGGCTTCGAGCTGCTCGAGCAGTTTGTCGACCAGTTCGTCCTGGCTGCCTTTGACCTGGCGGAAGAAGCCTCGCGGCTGATAAAACTCCAGGGCGTCGAGGAGCCAGTTTTCAAGAAGTTCAGAGGACATGGCGGGATACGATGGGCGAGGTTCGAGTCGCCCCGGGCGAATCCCCTCGCAACGACAAAGAAAGGCGCGGTCGCCTGAGC